>JALSRI010000086.1 GCA_026984835.1 Thiohalobacter sp.
CCCTGCTGCTCGTCCATGGCCGCATAGGCGATCGCGAACTCGTCGCCGCTGACCCGCGCCAGCAGGTCCTGTTCGCGCGAGGCGCGCTTGAGCAGGCCGGCCACCTGCACGATGATCTGGTCGCCGGCCGTATGGCCGGCGGTATCGTTGACCAGCTTCAAGTGATCGAGGTCGATCAGCACCAGCACGCCGACCTGGCCGTGGCGTTCGATACGACGTATCTCGTGGTTCAGATCGAGCAGAAAACGCCGCCGGTTCTCCAGCCCGGTCAGGTGGTCCTGGTTGGCCAGGATCACCATGCGCCGTTCGTCCTGCTTGAGCTTGGTGATGTCGCGCGCCGAGCCGCGGTAGCCCTTGAACTTGCCGCTGGCCGAGACGATGGGCACGCCGTTGAGGCGCAGGCAGTGCTGGTCGCCCTGCAGGGTGGTGACCCAGACCTCGACATCCTTGAATATCACAGGAGTACCGGCGGGCCGCAGCAGCGACACCAGCTCACCCAGTGAGCTGCCGGGGAAAACACTGTGCAGCGTCTTGCCGAGCAGCTTGTCGGCGCGGATGGCCAGCGTATCCGACACGCTGCTGGAGACATAGGTGAAACGGGCCGCGCGATCGGTCTCCCACAGCCAGTCCGACGAACTGTCGGCGAAATCATGGAAGCGGCGGCGGCTCTTCTCCAGTTCCGAACGCGAGGCGTTCAACGCGTTGAGCATGGTGTTGAACGAGTTGGTGAGCTGACCCAGTTCGTCGCGGCGCCTTATCTTCACCTTGTGGGTGAGGTCGCCGCTGGCGATGGCCTGGGTGGCGCGCGCCAGCAGCTGGATCGGCCGGGTCAGGGTGTTGCGGCTGACCACGATGCCAAGCAGGGCCGCCACCATCAGGATCAGAACCGAGAAGAACAGGGCGTTCTGGCCCAGGATCCGGTACGGCGCCCAGTAGCGGGAATGCGGTACGGCCAGCAGCACGCGTGCCGCCTCGTCCCGCGAGCCGACCTGGTTGAACACCGGAAGCAGGCGGGCGCTGTAGGATTCGTCGCCGAGATCGAAGTGCACGATGCCATCGGTGGATCCGCCGCCGAGTCCGGCGAAGCGGCCCGAATGGCCGGGGATGGTGCTCAGCAGCACCGTGTTGCCGCTGTAGATGGCCATGTCGGCCTGCACCAGCTGGTGCAGTGCGTCGAGGTCGGCCTGGGTGAACTGGCGACCGATCAACAGCGCGCCGACGCGCCCCCCAAGCGGGTTTTCGATCGGCATCGCCACCAGCTGCAGCAGGGTGTCATAGAGCAGGACGTTGCCGTACACCACGGGATCACCCCGCGTCAGTCGCTTGACCAGGCCGACCAGCGCCTTGGAATTGAGTACCTGGGGCGCCGTGAAGTGGGGCTTGTCGCCGGCCGCCGCCATGCCGCCCGGGCCGGTGTCGAGGTAGATGGCCATGAAATTCGCGCCCGGCCGCGGGTACAGGTCATCCAGCATGCCGCGCACCGTGTCGATGTCGCCGGTGAGGGTGGCGGCGATGAGGCTGGGTTCCGCGCGTGCGCTGCGGGCAATGGTGACGAGGTTGCCAAAGCTGGTCTTCTGTGCCTCGATGAACACCTTGTGGGCACGGTCGAGATCGCCGCGTACGCTGCTGCGGACGTGATCCGCGACCAGGAAATAGGCCAGCACACCGACACTGAACAGCACCACCAGTACCAGGCCGACGATGAACAGCGTGTTCTTCTGCTCGATGTTCACTCGAACAGTCCTTCGACGCTGCTCTGCTGCAAGGTATCACGGGGGCCGTTGCCACCACCGCGCGACATCAGGTGCAGCGTGATCAGTGGTGGCGAAGTGAGCGCTGTGACTCTCACCCGGCGCGTCTCCGCGGCCGGCGATGCCAGCCGGAGTGTCCAGGTGCCGGGAGCGATGCCGGTAAACTCGAACGGCTTGCCGGGTTCCACCATCCTGACATAGGGCGTGTCCACCACATCGATGCGTGCGTAGCTCTTGTTGTGGATGCGGCAGAAGAAATGCGTCACACCCGGCTGCTTGAGCCTGAAGCGATGGCTCGACTGCGACGAGGCGCCGGCCTTGTCGAGTCGCGCCTCCAGCGCCTTGCCGGTGGACAGGGAAAAGATCTCGTGGAACACCGGATCACGGTTGACGAACACGACGCTGTCGCCCTTGCGCACGGTCATGAAGGCAGGCCACAGGCGATTGTCGCGGATCTCGATGCGGTGGGTTTTCGCCCGGCCGCGCCTGACCCGCTGTCCGGCCGCCGGAATCAGCGCCACGCTGACCGGGAACTGCCGCACGCTGGCATCGACCCCGAACAGACCGGTGTGGTCGATTTCCACGCGCCCGCGCACTTCCGCCGCCCGGGGGCCGGGCACCGCCAGGCACAGCAAGGCCAACCCCGCCAGCAGGTGTCTCCATCCAGCGATTTTCATTTTCCTTTCCGGCATGCAAATGCTCGAAACCCGGGTTCCGGTCTTCGCTGTATCGGCAGCCTTTGAGATTTGCTAAGTTCGCCGGAAGACAGCCGATGCGGAGGCAGCCCATGGAACCCGACGACACCCCGGACAGCCTGGAAGGCCTGCGGCGGCGGCTGGCCGCTTTCGCGGCCGAGCGCGACTGGGAGCAGTTTCATTCCCCGAAGAACCTGAGCATGGCGCTGATTGCCGAGGCCGCCGAATTGATTGAGCATTTTCAATGGCTTACTGAAGAGGAGAGCGGTGCGCTGGCGGCCGCAAAGCGGGACGAGGTGCGGCTGGAGCTGGCCGACATCCTGATCTACCTGATTCGCATCGCCGATCGCCTGGATGTCGACCTGGTGGCGGCGGCTCGCGACAAGATCGCCATCAACGAGGCCCGCTACCCGGCCGGGAAGGTGCGCGGCAAGGCGCTTCGGGCCAGCGAATACGGCAAAGCGGACCGATAAAGATTCCGCCCCGCTTTCCGCTACATCGGACAGGACCGCGCGGCGCGGCCCTGCGCACGTCCATCGACCCGGAGTACCTGCCCGATGCCGTCTGCCCTGAATCCCGAACAGGCTTCTGCCCTCGTCGAACACTGCCCCGTCCCCCTGCTCATCCTGGACGAGCGGGGTGAGGTGCGCGGTTTCAACCGCAGCTTCTCGGCGCTGGTAGGCCGGCGGCTGGCCGCCGGCCTGGTGGGCCACAGCCACGCGACGCTCGCCGACCATCCCCTGCGCAGCCTGACCGGCACCCCTTCCAGGGTACGGTGGACGGACAGCCAGGGTGTCGAACACCACCTGGACCTCAGCCGCATCGAACTGGCCGGGCCGCAACGACTGGAAGTCCGCTTCTTCCACGACGTGACACGCCAGGTGCAGCTCGAACAGGCGCGCGACGAACTGAACGACCGGCTCCGGCAGCAGACGCTGACCGACGAAGTCACCGGACTGCTCAACCAGCGCGGGCTCATGCTGGCGCTGGAACCGCAGGTGGCGCGCAGCCGCCGCTACAACAGCCCCATGTCGGTCATCCTGATGGATGTCGGCGGCGACCGTGTCGAACACGGGCAGTTGCGGCTGCGCGTGGCGCAACTGCTCAAGGACCAGCTGCGCTGGGCCGACCTGGTCGGCGCCGGCGCGCAGCAGGAGTTCATCCTGGTGCTGCCCGAGACGTCCGGCGAAGCGGCCACCCGACTGGCGGACAAACTGCACGCGCGGGTCGCCGAGCTCGGCGAAGCGGCCTTCGACGACGGCTCCGTCTACGCCGTATCCGGCATCACGGCCTGGCGCAAGAGCGACAACGCGGCCAGCCTGCTCAAGCGTGCGGCGGCGGAACTGGCGCGTGCACGCGCCGGGCGGGCCGCCGATGTAGCGGCCGTCTAGCCGCCGGCGGGCGGGCGAGGCCACCCGGGCGCATGCCACGATCACCGCAATCGACGCTCCCCGGCAAGCCGCCGCGTCGCGGCGACGGCGGCATCGTGCACGCCGATTTCGGCACCACCAGGAACCATCGAATCGAAATCGACGCGCTCCAGCTGCGCGCCGTGCGGCGTCGCTTCATGGCGCTGAACAGGGACCGCCTGCAACGGGTGCAGGAAGGCCTGGAGAGGCGCCAGCGGCAGTTCATCCAGCTGCTGCCCCTGCTGTTTCACATCAACCATCCCATGCTGCCCGGCTACCTGTCGTCGAAGAGCCCGTGCGGTATATCGGACTATGCACCGGGCAAGCGCTGCATCCAGACCGCGCGCAGGCTGGCCCGGAGTTTCAGCTATCAGCGCCGCGCCCAGCGGCGCTATTCCATACACGCCATCTACCTGATGGGCAGCACCGGCACGATCGCCTATTCGAACAACAGTGATTTCGACATCTGGATCTGCCACCGCCCCGGGATGCCGGAGGAGGACCGGGAGACGCTCGCGCACAAGGCGTCGCTCATCCAGGGCTGGGCCGAATCCCTGGGGCTGGAGGTGCATTTCTTCATCATGGACGACGAGGCCTTTCGACGCCATCAGCACCAGCGCCTGTCGAACGACAGCAGCGGCAGTTGCCAGCACCACCTGCTGCTGGACGAGTTCTACCGCACCGGCCTGCTGGTGGCGGGTCGCTACCCGATCTGGTGGTTGGTGCCGCCGCGCTACGAGGCGCGCTACGAGGAGTACGTGCGCAAGCTCATCGTGCACCGTTTCATCAAGCCGGGCGACGTGATCGACTTCGGCAGCCTGCACGAGCTGCCGGCCGGCGAGTTCTACGGCGCCACCCTGTGGCAGTTGTACAAGGCCGTCGATTCACCCTACAAGTCCATTCTCAAGATCCTGCTGATGGAGGCCTACGCCAACCAGCACCCGGACGTGGATATCCTGGCAATGCGTTTCAAGCAGGCCGTGCACGATGGCAACTGCCAGCTCGACCGGCTCGATCCCTATGTCATGATGTGCGACACGGTTGAGGAATACCTGCTGTCGCGCGGCGAACACGAGCGCCTGGACCTGGCGCGGCGCTGCTTCTATTTCAAGGTCAACGAGTCCCTGAGCCGGCCCGATCCGCGCGCCGCGCGCGGCTGGCGGCGCCAGACCATGCAGGCGCTGGTCAAGCGCTGGGGCTGGGGCCGCAACAAGCTGGCGCTGCTGGACCAGCGCAGCAAGTGGAAGATCCAGCGTGTGCTGGACGAACGCAACCGCCTGGTAGAAGAGCTGACCCGCAGTTACCGGTCACTGTCCCATTTCTTCCGCGACCGCGGAGATGACGACACCATCGATCCCGCCGACCTCAACCTGCTGGGGCGCAAGTTGTACGTCGCTTTCGAGCGCAAGGCCGGCAAGGTGGAACTGGTCAATCCCGGCATATCGGCCGACCTGTCCGAGGAACACCTGTCGCTGCACCTGCTGGACGAGGACGACAAGTCGGTGTGGACGCTCTACCGGGGCAACGTGCTGCCGCGCGAGGCCGACCGCCATGAACCGCTGAAGCAGAGCAGCACCCTGCTGGGGCTGCTGGCCTGGTGCCATTTCAACGGCCTGATCAACCGCAGTGCCTGTACCTTGAGCGTCTACCCGCCCGAAGGCCGGCTCAGCCAGTGGGAACTGCGCTGCGTGGTGGACTGCCTGCAGCAGATCTTCCCCGGCGGCCGTCTGCCCGAGTCCGGCATGCACGCACTGGGACAGCCCGCCCGGATCGACAACGCGGCGCTGTTCATCAACCTGGCGCGCGACCCCATGGCCAAGCTGACCAGCCAGGGCAAGCAGCTGGTCAGCGAGCGCATCGACCCGCTCAGCTACGGCGGCCAGTGGGAGAACCTGGCCATCAGCTTCGAACTGGTGGCGGCCACGAGCTGGGGCGAGGTGCAGACGTTTTCCTACAGCGGCAGGAATGCCCTGCTGGAATGCCTGTGCGACTACCTCGCCTGGGCGCCGCTGGACTGTGGCGCGGCGCCCGTCGATCTCGCCTGCTTCAGCTTTTCGTCGTCGCGCGGGCCCATCATCGCCCGGCGACTGGAAACGCTGTACCGGGACGTCATCGGCTTCTTCTACAACAACAGCTGGCGCTTGCAGGCGCGCTACGCGCTGCGCGTCGGCCAGCGTTATTTCGTCCTGCAGCCCGAAAACAAGGTGCCGCGCTACCGCGAGCTGGCAAACGAGTCGGCGCTGCTCGATCACCTGGGCCAGCCGCAGGAGGATTTCAGCCCGATTCGTTTCGACGCCATGACGGTGCAGGATTCACCGCTGCCGGTCATCATGGAACACAACCGCGAGAACCGGGTGCAGTTGTTCTACATCCTGGAAGCCGGCAAGGCGGTGGTCTACATTCTGGACGAGCGCGGCTCGCTCCATTATGACCGCGTCGACTTCCATGACCGGCTGTCGCTGCTGGGGCAGTACCAGCGCTTCCTGGAGTCGGTACGCTTCCGCCTGCAGAGCGTGGCCGGGCAGGCGGGCCGTGCTGCCAGCGTGGAAGTCAGCGAAGAGTATTACCAGATCACCCGGGACGGTCAGGACCGCTTCGAGGTGAAACACCTTGCAGCCACCCCGCTGCAGGGCGCCGACCGCTATCTGGACATCCAGGTCATCGGTTCTCCCGGCGACGAGGGCGGGGAACCCCTGACCATCTACTGCGACGACAGCGGGTTCAGCGCGCTCGAGCACGGCGACCGGCTCTACGAGGCGGTCGCCGAATACGTCATGAAGAAACGCCCGAGCCGGGGAGGCTACCCCATATACATCACCGATATCGACGCCAGCAGCGCCGATCCCGGCTGCACCACCGGTCTGCAGACCATCCACTTCCTGCGCTGCAAGAAGCGCATCGAGGCGCGCATCAACACCGCCCTGCAGCGGCTGCGGCGCGACTGACTCAGTCGGCGTCCTGGACCGCCTTCAGTATCGCCTGCAGGTCCTTCTCCCAGCGATCGAATTCCGCCAGCAGTTCATCGTCGTCGCGGTAGTAGGGCCGCAGATGCGAGAAGCTGCTGGACAACAGGATGGTGTTGTCCTGTTCGGCGAAGATGGCGATCTTGATCGGCACATAGGGGATCAGGTCGATGTGCTTGTCGGCAATGTGTTCGATCTCGTCTTTCTTGCCGAAGAACACCACCCGGTACTTGTCGGTCTTGTAACCGGATTTGGTCAGCCCGATATCCACGCGTTGCACGCGCGACACCTGGTAGCCCCGGGCGCGTATGGATTCCTGCAACACGGCCATGGCTTCCGGGAACGACAGCTCGGAGCGCACCATGAACAGGTCGGCGGCACGCGCCGGAAGCGACAGCAGCAGGGCGATCAACAACCAGCGTCTCATCAGAATGTCGCCTCTTCCATGATCTCGTTGTACAGCCTGTACATGCGCTCGCAGGCCTCGTCCAGTTCGGTGTTGTTGAACAGGTGGCTCAGGTGCTTGGGGTTGATGCTCATCACCTGCACGCCGTCGGCGGTCTCGACCACGGTCACCCGGCAGGGCAGAAACAGGCCGACGCGCGGATCGATGGCCAGCGCTTCGTTCAGGAACGAGAAGCTGCAGAAGTAGAGAATGATCCGGCGCCCGTCCTCCTGGCCCTCCGGCACCAGGCCCTGATCCAGCGGCTGGACGCGGATGACGCGGAAGTTGCGGCCGATCACCGCCTGCTTGAGCGCCTCCAGCGTCTGCTCCACGTCGTAGGGCGAGTCGTAGCGGATGATATGCGGCTCATCGTCGGCGAGCGGTGGCGGTGGCGGCACCCGGAGGGTGCGGACGAAGGCGACCAGGTCGTCGGCGCGGGCCGGATCCAGGCCCAGCTCGCGGATCGAGGGCATGGGGGTGCCGTGGCGGCCGCGCAACAGCGTCGCCTTCAGCATGGCGTCGCTGACCGCGGCCTGGAAACCGGGATTGGCCAGCGACGGCGCCATCACGGGCGCGCCGCGCGGGCGCGAGAAGGTGACACCCGTGCCCTTGCCGCCCTGGCCGCGATCGCCGTGGCAGGCCGCGCAGTGACGGGCGAACAGCTTTGCGCCGCGCGCCGCATCGCCCTTCAGCGGCGCCTGGCCATAGCTCGGCGCCGCCACGTCGGCAAAACCGCGCACATGCGCGACGATGGCGCGAATCTCCGCGTCGCTCAGGCCGGGAAACGCGGGCATGACCCGGCCCGGCCGGCCCTTGCGTATGGTGCGCGCCAGGTAACCGTCGCTGGCCACGGCCAGGAAATCGGGCAGCGACAGCGGCACACCCACCCCACCACTGCCGTCGCTGCCGTGGCATACGGCGCAGTGCTGCCGGTACAGGGCCGCGCCGTCGGGCGTGGCGGCCGCCGCCAGCAGCGGCAGCGCCAGCGCGATGGCCAGAAAAAGATTGTGGAAACAGCAATGTTTCATGGGCACGATTTTCCCAGACACGGCGGGGACGCCGCCTTGATCCGCATCAAACCCGACCCAGGCGCTGCAGCAACCAGCCGTACAGGCTGTCGATCTGGGCCGGGCACAGGCTGTGGCCCATGGCGTAGGTGTGAAACTCCACGGACATGCCCAGCGCTTCCAGTCGCTGCATCGAGCGCCGCGCCAGCGCCAGCGGCACCAGCGGGTCCTGATCGCCGTGGTCCATGCGCACCGGTGTGCTGCGCTGCAGCGGGTTCATCTCCGCCTCCAGCGTCGCCGCCAGGGGCAGGTAGGTCGACAGGCCGAGTATACCCGCAAGCGGCCGGTCATGGCGCAGGCCCGTGTGCAGCACCATGGCGCCGCCCTGCGAGAATCCGGCCAGCACGATGCGCCCGGGCGGCACGCCGCGGTCCACTTCAGCGGCGATGAGTGCCTCGAGCTGCCGGGCGGACCGGCGGATGCCGGCTTCGTCCTCCTGCCGGTCGAACTCCATGTCCAGGATGTCGTACCAGGCCCGCATCACCGCACCACCATTGATGGTCACGGGCCGGGCCGGCGCGTGCGGCAGCACGAAGCGGATGTGGTGGCGCTCGACCAGGTCCCACTGCCGCACCAGCGGTTCGAAATCGTGGCCATCGGCGCCCAGACCGTGCAGCCAGATCACCGACCCGCGCGGCGGTGCGGGGGGGTCGATCTCCAGCCGATCCAGCGGTTCGACACTCATGTCAGGCTCTCCTCGTTTGGGGTCTGCCATGCTACCGGCGGCGGCCGCCAAACTGTAGTGCCGCGCTTGGGTTTGACCGGGCGCCTCTTTATACTGGGCGCCACGTCAAACCTGCCGGGGACACCCTCATGCGACACGGCCGCCGCCGACCGACCCTCCTGCTGCTGACCCTGCTGGTGGGTGGCCTCCTGTTGTCCGGCTGCGGCCAGAAAGGCGGCCTGTATCTGCCCGATCACGGCGGCGAACGCGAACAGCAAAGCGGCTGACGGCGATGGACCACTTCGACTACCGCGACGGCCGCCTGTTCGCCGAGCACGTCGACGTGACGGCGCTGGCGCACCGCCACGGAACCCCGCTGTATGTCTATTCCCGCGCCACCCTGGAGCGCCACTGGAACGCTTTCGACCGGGCGCTGGGCGAGTGGCCGCACCTCATCTGCTACGCGGTCAAGGCAAACTCCAACCTGGCGGTGCTGGCCCTGCTGGCCCGGCTGGGCTCCGGTTTCGACATCGTCTCCGGCGGCGAGCTGGAACGGGTACTGCGCGCCGGCGGCCGGGCCGACCGCGTCGTCTTTTCCGGCGTCGGCAAGACCGGCGCCGAGATCGAGCGCGCCCTGCAGGCGGGCATCCGCTGCTTCAACGTCGAGTCCGAGGCGGAGCTGCAGCGCATCGACGAAATCGCCCGCGCCCACGGCGTGCTGGCGCCGGTGTCGCTGCGCGTGAACCCGGACGTCGACGCCGGCACCCATCCCTACATCTCCACCGGCCTGAAAGAGAACAAGTTCGGCATCGACGTCGACAGCGCGCTGCGTGTGTACCAGGAAGCCGCCGGCCTGGCCGGTATCGAGATCCTGGGCGTGGACTGCCACATCGGCTCCCAGCTGACCGACTCCGCGCCCTTCGTCGACGCCCTCGACCGGGTGCTGGCGCTCACCGACCGCCTGCAGGAACTCGGCATCGGCATCCGCCATCTCGACCTGGGCGGCGGCCTGGGGGTGCGCTACCGCGACGAAGCGCCGCCGGCGCCGCAGGACTATGTGCGACCGCTGCTGGAACGCCTCGGCGACCGTGACTTCGAGATCCTCATCGAGCCGGGACGCGCCATCGCCGCCAACGCCGGCATCCTGGTGACCGAAGTGCTGTACCTCAAGCACACCCCCGAACGCAATTTCGCCATCGTCGACGCCGCCATGAACGACTTGCTGCGGCCGGCGCTGTACGGCGCCTGGCAGGATATCGTGCCGGTGGCGCCGCACGGCGGCGAGAGCCGTTGCTACGACGTGGTCGGCCCGGTGTGCGAGACCGGCGACTTCCTGGGCAAGGACCGCCACCTCGCCCTCGAGCCCGGCGACCTGCTGGCGGTGCGCTCGGCCGGCGCCTACGGCTTCACCATGAGTTCGAACTACAACAGCCGGCCGCGGGCGGCGGAGGTCCTGGTACACCACGACAGCAGCGCCCTGGTACGCGAGCGCGAGCGCATCGACGACCTTCTGGCCGGCGAGCACATCCCCGACGAACTGCGATGAAGCGCGTCCCGGAGCCGGAACTCATGGAGGACCCGGACCAGGCGCTGGCCTATGCCCAGGCGGACTTCGACGCACCCCACGAGCTCTTCATCGAGCTGTTCCGGCAACGCTTCGGGCCCCGATTCAGCGGCACGGTGCTGGACCTCGGTTGCGGCCCGGGCGACATCGGCCGGCGCTTCCTGCGCGCCTGGCCGCAGTGCCGGCTGCACGGCGTGGACGGTTCGCGCGCCATGCTGGACATCGGCCGCCGCCAGTTCGCCGAACAGGGGCTGGCCGGGCGCGTCACCCTCGTCGAAGCACGCCTGCCCGGCGCACGCCTGCCGCGCCAGCGCTACGATGCCGTCATCAGCAACAGCCTGCTGCACCACCTGGCCGATCCTGCAACCCTGTGGCAGGCCGTGAAACAGCACGCCGCCGCCGGGGCGCCGGTGCTGGTGATGGATCTGCGGCGGCCCGCCAGCGAACGGGACGCGCGGCGGCTGGTCGACGAATACGCGGCCGGCGAGCCCGGGGTGCTGCGCGACGATTTCCTGCATTCGCTGTGCGCGGCCTACCGGCCGGACGAGGTGGAACGGCAGCTTGCCGACGCCGGCCAGGAAGGATTCCGCGTCGAAGCACTCGGTGACCGCCACCTGCTGGTGTGGGGCCGCGCGGCGGCCGCCTCAGCCGCGTAAGCGCCAGGTCGGCCGCCGGGCGGCATCGATCAGCCCGTGCACCTGCAGCCACTGCGCGGCGTCCTCCGCGTCGCCTGAAAACCAGGCGGCGGCAGAACCCAGCCGGAAGCTGTAGCCCCAGGCGTCCATGTCGTCCATCAAGCGCACACGGCCGACACCGGGCAGCTCGTCGGCGAGCAGGATCTGCAGGTAGCACACACCGTTCTCTTCGGCATAGTCACCGCCGGCATCGGTATGCAGGCCGGCGCGGCGCTCCGGCGTCATGCACACGAAATGGCAGCCCTCGTGCAGGATGGAATGCAGCGGCGTGTCGCCGCGTGCGTACAACCGCGCACCGATCAGGCCGGCCTCCGAACCGCCCCAGAAACTGCCGGGCACCGGCCGGCCCTCCGCCACCCGGACCAGTTCCAGTCCGTAGCGGCCCAGCAGCGCCTCCAGCCGGCCCTGCGGGTACGCGTCCAGCGACAGGACGCCGGAAGCGGGGCGGGTTTCGGCGTTTGTATCCATGCGGGGGATTCTGCCGCAAGGCGGACGCTTTGCAAATCCGTGACGATCCCGTAACCTCGCGCCATGCGTATCGAGTTCACCAAGATGCACGGTCTGGGCAACGATTTCGTGGTCGTCGACGCCACCCGCCAGGCGCTGGATCTCGACCCGGCGCAGATCCGGCGGATCGCGGACCGCCGCCTCGGCGTGGGCTGCGACCAGCTGCTGCTGGTGGAACCGGCACAGGGAGCCGGGGCCGATTTCCGCTACCGCATCTTCAACGCCGACGGCGGCGAAGTCGAACAGTGCGGCAACGGCGCCCGCTGCTTCGCCCGCTTCGTCCACGACAAGGGCCTCACCGACAAGACCCGCATCCGGGTGGAGACGGCTGCCGGTCCCCTCACCCTGGTGCTCCGGGACGACGGCCAGGTCACCGTGGACATGGGCGTCCCGCGCCTGGAACCGGCCGACATTCCCTTCCAGGCCACGGTGCGGGCGCCGCGCTACGCGCTGGCGGTGGCCGGCGAGACGCTCGAGATCGGCGCGGTGTCGATGGGCAACCCGCATGCCGTGCTGGAAGTACCCAACCTGGAACACGCGCCCGTCGACCGCCTCGGCCCGCTGATCGAGCACCACGACCGCTTTCCCAATCGCGTCAACGTCGGTTTCATGCAGGTGGTGGACCGCGGCCGCATCCGGCTGCGCGTCTGGGAGCGCGGGGTTGGTGAAACCCTGGCCTGCGGTACCGGCGCCTGTGCAGCCGTCGTGGTGGGCCGCGTCCAGAACCTGCTCGACGAGACCGTCACCGTGGAACTGCGCGGCGGTGATCTTGTGGTAAGCTGGGGCGGTGAAGACACGCCGGTCATGATGACCGGGCCAGCCAGTTTCGTATTCGAGGGCAGCATCGAACTATGACGACGACCCGGGCCAGCACCACCAGCAGCGATACCGAACCGGCGCCGCAGCAGGTCGCCGAGTACCTGCGCAACAACCCCGACTTCTTCGAACAGCGTGCCGAGCTGCTCGAGGATCTGCGCCTGCCGCATGCCAGCGGCCGAGCCGTATCGCTGGTGGAGCGCCAGATCCAGCTGCTGCGCGAGCAGAACAGCGAACTCAAGGCCAGGCTGCTGGACCTGGTCGACGTGGCGCGCGACAACGACCGTCTCAACGAGCGCATGCACCGCCTGACCCTGGAGCTGCTGAAGACGGACGGCCTGCCCGCGCTGCTGGACACCCTGAACGACCACCTGCGGCGCGAATTCCGCGCCGATGCGGTCGCCCTGCACCTGTCCGGCCGCGACGAGGCGCAGGTGCGCGAGGCCGGTGCCCGGCTTCTGCCCGACGACGAAGCGACCCGCACCCTCTTCGAAAGCCTGTTCGCCACCGGCCGGCCATTGTGCGGCCGCCTGAAAAAGGCCCAGCTGGAGCACCTGTTCGGTGACCAGGCCGCCGCCCTGGAATCGGCCGCCGTGGTCCCCCTCGGCGACAAGGCCGAGCGCGGCCTGCTGGCCATCGGCAGCTGCGAGTCCATCCGCTTCCACCCCGGCATGGGCACCCTGTTCTTGAGCAACCTGGGCGAACTGCTGGGCCAGCTGCTGGCCTCGCGCTAGGCCGCACATGCAGCCGCAGGCCCACGACTGGCTGCAGGACTTCGAACGCCACCTGGCCCACGAACGGCGGCTGTCACCGCACACCCTCGGCAACTACCGCCGCGACCTGCGGGCCGTGGCCGCCTTCTGCGACGACCAGGGCATCGACCACTGGACAGCCCTGACCCAGCAGCACGTGCGCATGCTGGCGTCCGAATCCCATCGCCGCGGCCTGGGCGGCCGCAGCATACAGCGACGCCTGTCGGCGCTGCGCAGCTTCTGCCGGTTCCTGATCCGCGAACGCCGCATCCACGCCAACCCGGCGCAGGACGTGCGGGCGCCGAAGAGCCCGCGCCGGCTGCCACACGCGCTGGACGTGGACCAGGTCAACCGGCTCCTCGACGCGCCGGCTGGCGACTGGCTGCAGCAGCGCGACCGCACCCTCATGGAGCTGCTGTACTCCTCGGGCCTGCGGCTGGCGGAGCTGGTGGGGCTGGACCTGGACGACATCGACCTCGAGGCCGGCGAGGCCCGCGTCACCGGCAAGGGCCGCAAGACCCGCATCGTGCCGGTCGGCGCCAGGGCCGCCGCCGCCCTGCGCGCCTGGCTGGGGCTGCGCGCGGCGCGCTGCCCCCCGGAACAGCGGGCGCTGTTCATCAACCGCAGCGGCGGCCGGCTGGGCGCCTCCGGCGTACAGAAGCGCCTCAAGGGCTGGGCCCGGCGCCACGGCCTGCCGGTTCGGCTGCACCCGCATGCCCTGCGCCACTCCTTCGCCAGCCACCTGCTGGAATCCAGCGGCGACCTGCGCGCCGTGCAGGAACTGCTGGGTCACGCCAACCTCTCCACCACCCAGGTCTACACCCACCTGGATTTCCAGCACCTGGCCCGGGTCTACGACCGCGCCCACCCCCGGTCGCGCCGCAAATAGGCTGGCAGCGTCAATTCCCCGCCGATTCTCCTGAATTGGGCCCCGCCCTTGTTGTACAATGCCAGCCCCGCAGGCACGACTAAAAAGGTATACAGCTTGGACCAGTACCGCGGAACCACCATACTGTCCGTGCGCCGCAACGGCCGTGTCGTCGTCGGCGGCGACGGCCAGGTTTCGATGGGCGATACCGTCATGAAGGGCAACGCGCGCAAGGTCCGGCGCCTGTACCAGGACAAGGTGCTGGCGGGTTTCGCCGGCGGCACCGCCGATGCCTTCACCCTGTTCGAACGCTTCGAGGCCAAGCTGGAGAAACACCAGGGCCAGCTGGTACGCTCGGCGGTGGAACTGGCCAAGGACTGGCGCACCGACCGCATGCTGCGCCGCCTCGAAGCCCTCCTGGTGGTGGCGGACCGGGAGGCCTCGCTGATCATCACCGGCAACGGCGACGTCATCGAACCGGAAGAGAGCCTGATGGCCATCGGCTCCGGCGGCCCCTATGCCCAGGCGGCGGCGCGCGCCATGCTGGAGACCACCGAGCTGGACGCGCGCAGCATCGTCGAAAGGGGATTGAACATCGCCGCCGGCATCTGCGTCTACACCAACCACAACCTGACGCTGGAAGAGCTGGACTATGGCGTTGGCGAGGCCCGATGACCCCGATGAGCACCCGGCCAGCCCGGTTCGACCCCGACGAAGCAGACCCGCCCCATGTCTGAGATGACCCCACGCGAAATCGTCCAGGAACTGGACAAGCACATCATCGGCCAGGACGACGCCAAGCGCGCCGTGGCCATCGCGTTGCGCAACCGCTGGCGCCGCCAGCAGGTTGACGAACCCCTGCGCAGCGAGATCACGCCCAAGAACATCCTCATGATCGGCCCCACCGGCGTCGGCAAGACCGAGATCGCCCGGCGCCTGGCGCGGCTGGCCAATGCCCCCTTCATCAAGATCGAGGCCACCAAGTTCACCGAGGTCGGCTACGTCGGCCGCGATGTCGAATCCATCATCCGCGACCTGGTCGACGCCGCCATCAAGATGGCGCGCGAGGAAGCGATGGAGAAGGTGCGCTTCCGCGCCGAGGAAGCGGCTGAAGACCGCATCCTCGACATCCTGCTGCCGCGGCCGCGCAGCACCGGCTTCAACCCGGAGCCGGAAGTGGAGGGCAACGACAGCGAGACGCGGCAGAAATTCCGCAAGATGCTGCGCGAGGGCCGGCTGGACGACAAGGAGATCGAGGTCGAGGTATCCGCCATGCCGGTGGGCGTGGAAATCATGGCGCCGCCCGGCATGGAAGAAATGACCAGCCAGCTGCAGGGCCTGTTCCAGAACATCGGTGGCGGCCGCACCCGCACCCGCAAACTGCGCATCGCCGACGCCTTCAAGGTGCTGACCGACGAGGAAGCGGCGCGCATGATCAACGAGGAAGACCTCAAGCTGCGCGCGCTGGAGAACGTCGAGCAGAACGGCATCGTGTTCCTGGACGAGATCGACAAGGTCACACAGCGCCACGACGAGGGCGGCGGCTCGGCCGGCGTGTCGCGCGAGGGCGTGCAGCGCGACCTGCTGCCGCTGGTCGAGGGCAGCACCGTCACCACCAAGCACGGCATGGTGAAGACCGACCATATCCTGTTCATCGCCTCCGGCGCCTTCCACCTGTCGAGGCCCTCGGACCTGATCCCGGAGCTGCAGGGGCGCCTGCCCATCCGCGTGGAACTGGCGGCGCTCAGCGTCGAGGACTTCACCCGCATCCTCACCGAGCCGGATGCCTCGCTCACCGAACAGTATGCGGCGCTGCTGGGCACCGAGGGCCTGAAGCTGGAGTTCACCCGCGACGGTATCGAGAAAATCGCGCGCATCGCCTGGGAGATCAACGAGCGCACCGAGAACATCGGCGCCCGGCGCCTGCACACGGTGCTGGAGCGGCTGCTGGAGAATGCCTCCTTCGAGGCCGCGGACCGTTCCGGGCAGACCTTGGTGGTGGACGCCGACTATGTCGACGGCCAGCTGCCGGATCTGGCCCGGGACGAGGATTTGAGCAAGTACATTCTTTGAGTGAAGCAAGGCGGGGTTCGCTTCGCCCACCCCACCCCACGAGGACACCCATGGCACAGACGCACCCGCATCCAACCGAAATCAACCTGCACCAGAAGTCGCGCGTGCTGGAAATCAAGTTCGACGACGGCGCGCACTTCGAGCTGCCCTGCGAATACCTGCGCGTGTACTCGCCGTCG
>JALSRI010000087.1 GCA_026984835.1 Thiohalobacter sp.
TCCATCCAGGTGGTGACCGAGGAGATCGTGCTCAGGCTGGCGCGCACCGTGCACCGGGAACTGGGCGTGGACAGGCTGTGCCTGGCCGGCGGCGTGGCGCTGAACTGCGTCGCCAACGGCCGCCTGCTGCGCGAGGGACCGTTCGCGGACATCTGGATCCAGCCGGCCGCCGGCGACGCCGGCGGTGCCCTGGGCGCGGCGCTGGCCACCTGGCACGAATACCTGGGCGAGCCGCGCACGCCCCGGCAGCCCGACGGCATGCGGGGCGCCTACCTGGGACCGGCCTTCGACGACGCGGCCATCCGCGCCTTCCTGGACGCCGGGGGCATCCCCTACCGAACGCTGGACGATGACGCCCTGTTCGAGGAACTGGCCGGCCTTCTGGACGCCGGCAAGGTGGTGGGGTGGTTCAACGGCCGCATGGAGTTCGGCCCGCGCTCGCTGGGGGCGCGTTCCATCCTCGGTGACCCCCGCAACACCCGGATGCAGTCGGTGATGAACCTGAAGATCAAGTACCGCGAATCCTTCCGCCCCTTCGCCCCGGCGGTGCGGGCCGAACGGGTGTCGGACTGGTTCGAACTCGACCGCCCCAGCCCCTACATGTTGATCGTGGCCGATGTCCTGGAGAACCACCGCCTGGCCATGGACGAGGACCAGAAGCGGCTGTTCGGCATAGAGAAGCTGAAAGTCCCGCGCTCTACGGTGCCGGCCGTCACCCACGTGGACTACTCGGCCCGCATCCAGACCGTGCACGCCGACACCAACCCGCGCTTCCACCGGCTGCTGGCAGCCTTCGAGCGCCGCACCGGCTGCCCGGTGCTGGTCAACACCTCCTTCAACGTGCGCGGCGAGCCCATCGTCTGCACGCCCGAGGACGCCTGGCGCTGCTTCATGCGCACCGAAATGGACCATCTGGTGCTTGGCAACTGTATACTGGACAAGCAGGCGCAACCGAAAACCGCCAGGGACGAATCCTGGCGGCAGGAGTTCGCGCTGGACTGAACCGCATGAGCCACGACATACCCGAACCCGACGCCGCCGGCCTGCGCCGCGCCGCGCTGACCACCGCCGCCGTGCTGGCGCTGCTGTTCGGCGCCCTGCTGCCCTGGCTGCTGGACCGTCCCTTCCCCGTCTGGCCCTGGGCGGGTGGCGGCCTGCTGGCCGCCTGGGGGCTGCTGGCGCCGGCCAGCCTGGCGCCGCTGTACCGGCTGTGGATGCGCTTCGGCGCGGCGCTGGG
Source organism: Thiohalobacter sp. (assembly GCA_026984835.1). Classification (GTDB taxonomy): domain Bacteria; phylum Pseudomonadota; class Gammaproteobacteria; order DSM-19610; family DSM-19610; genus JALSRI01. Next base: position 1,238 of record JALSRI010000087.1, read on the forward strand.
CTGGATCAATTCGCGCATCATCCTGGGCCTGCTGTTCTATGGCCTGATCCTGCCGGCCGGGCTGCTGATGCGGGCGCTGGGCAAGGACCCGCTGCAGCGCCGCCTGGAGGCGGACCGGGACAGCTACCGGGTCGCCAGCAAGGCGCGGCCCGCCGACCACATGGAGAAACCGTTCTGATGCTGGACCTGTTCAAGGATCTGTGGGATTTCATGAAGGCGCGCAAGAAGTTCTGGCTGGCGCCCATCGTCATCGTGCTGGTGCTGCTGGGCGCGCTGCTGGTGCTGGCGCAGGGCTCGGCGGTGGCGCCCTTCATCTACACCCTGTTCTGAATCCGGCCGGGGCGCGGATGCCGGCGCCCGGCATCCGTGCTAGAATTCCGCTCCTTTCCGGAATCCGCACCGCCACGCCCCAGGTTCGTCACCCATGCACACCGTCCTCAAGAAACTGACCCGGTTTCTGGTCCTCGGCCTGTTGTTCTGGCTGCCGAAGGAAAAGAAGATCCGCATCGACCGCTGGCTGCGCGGCCGGGAGGAATACCGCAAGCTGAAACTGGCCGACGCCGTCATCGTCTCCTTCGGCAAGAGCGGACGCACCTGGCTGCGGGTCATGCTGTCGCGCTTCTACCAGGTCAGGCACGGCCTCGGCGAGCGCCACCTGATCGGCTTCGACAACCTGCACCGAAAGAACCCGGCCATCCCCAAGCTGTTCTTCACCCACGACAACTACATCAAGGACTACACCGGCCACCGCGACAGCAAGGCCGATTTCTACGGCAGGAAGGTGGTGCTGCTGGTGCGCAACCCGCTGGACGTGGCGGTGTCGCAGTTCTTCCAGTGGAAGTACCGCATGCGGCCGGGCAAGAAGGCGCTCAACGAGTACCCGGAGCACGGCGCTGACATTTCGATCTACGATTTCGTCATGCACCCGGCCGGCCTGCCCAAGATCATCGATTACCTCAACCTGTGGGCCCGCGAGGCCGACAGGGTCGGCGACCTGTTGATCGTGCGCTACGAAGACATGCGCGCCGACCCCGCCCGCGAGCTCGGACGCATCGTCGATTTCATCGGCACCCCCGGCACGGCCGACGAGATCGCCGAGGCGGTGCGCTTCGCCTCGGTGGAGAACATGCGCAAGATGGAGGAAAAGCGCACCTTCTGGCTGTCCGGCAGCCGCATGGTGGCCAAGGACCGCAGCAACCCCGATTCCTACAAGGTGCGCAAGGCCAAGGTCGGCGGCTACCGCGACTACTTCGACGACGGCCAGATCGAGGCCATGAACCGGCTGGTCGCCGGACGGCTGGACCCCGTGTTCGGCTACAAGCCGGAGGCCGAAAGCGCCGGGCAGGCCGCAAGTGCCTGATCCCCAAGCACCTGCAAGCACCCGCAGCCAAGCCATAACTCATTGAGAAACCTGTAAGTTTCAGGTATACTCCCGCTCCATTACTGCTACACAGAGGTGGTCACGCCATGGACTACTGCGTCTTCATCCAGACCAACCACAAACAGATCGTCGGCGCGCTGGTGGCCGAATACGCCCTGCGCCGCAATTCCCGGCACAACGACAAGTTCGAGGTGCGCATCATCGACACCCGCGACTACCCCTTCTTCCGCGAGCGCGAGGGACAGTTGTACCTGCGCGACGGTGTCAAGCGCACCTGGCTGAACGACGACCTGCAGTCCTTCACGCCGACCCGCTTCATGCCGCCGGAGCTGATGGGCTACCAGGGCCGGTCCGTGGTCATCGACCCCGACATCTTCGCCGTCGCCGACATCTGGGAGCTGCTGTCGCGCGACATGCAGGGCAAGGCCATCCTGTGCCGGCCGCGCTCCGGCACCAAGGGCATCATCGACCGCTGCCTGGCCTCCAGCGTCATGCTGCTGGACAACGAAAAGCTCACCCACTGGAAGGTGGAGGAAGCCTTCAACGAAATGTTCGAGTTCAAGCGCGACTACATGCCCTGGATCTGCCTGCGCATGGAGGACCGCGACACCATCGGCCTGTTCGAGAACGAGTGGAACGACTTCGACAAGCTGACGCCGAAGACCAAGATGCTGCACGTGACGCGCCGCAAGACCCAGCCCTGGAAGGCCGGCCTGCCCATCGACTGGCGCCCGGCCGAGCGCTTCCGGCTGTTCCCGCCGGTGGCCTGGCTGATGCGGGCGCGGCGTCACCTGTTCGGCGAGTACGCCCTGCTCGGCAACTACAAGGAGCACCCGGACAAGAACCAGACCCGGCTGTTCTTCGGCCTGCTCAAGGAATGCCTGGACCAGGGCATCGTCAGCGAGGACCTGCTACGCGACGAAATGCGCCGGAACCACGTGCGCCACGACGCCTTCGAGGTACTGGAGCGCACCCCGGACCTGGCGCCGCCGGGGCAGCCGCCGCTGGCCTTGTCGGCGGCGTAGGCGTCCGGAACGGCGCCGTGGTGGGGTTCGCTGCGCTCACCCCACCCTACACAGGGTCCCCGTAGGGCGGGGTGACGAAGGAACCCCACCATGACCGTCCGGCGGCGTCCACCGCGCCGGCGTTCTGGTGTGGGTCGCTGCGCTCACCCCACCCTGCGAGGAACGAAGGGGGAGCGAAGACGGCGCGCCAGGGCCGCCCGGCGGAAGCACGGGAAAGGCTGGATTCATTCCATTCCCCCGTTTTCTTGACCCAGATCAAACAACCCGCCGCCCCGTCCCTTTAGCATTCGTCGGATTCAACCCCCTTCGGAGGATGCACATGGACCACGCCGTCTTCATCCAGACGAACCACAAGCAGATCACCGGCGCCATCGTCGCCGAGTACGCCATCCGGCGTTATTCGCAGCACAACGACAAGTTCGACGTGCACATCATCCACAAGAAGGACTACCCCTATTTCGACGAACGCGAGGGGCAGTTGTACCTGCGCGACGGCGTCAAGCGCACCTGGCTGAACGACGACCTGCAGTCCTTCACCCTGACCCGCTTCATGCCGCCCGAGCTGATGAACTACCAGGGCCGCGCGGTGGTCATCGATCCGGACATCTTCGCCTGCGCCGACGTCTGGGACCTGCTGTCGCGCGACATGCAGGGCAAGGCCATCCTGTGCCGGCCGCGCTCCGGCACCAAGGGCATCATCGACCGCTGCCTGGCCTCCAGCGTCATGCTGCTGGACAACGAAAAGCTCACCCACTGGAAGGTCGAGGAGTGGTTCAACGAGTTGTTCGAGTTCAAGCGCGACTACATGCCCTGGATCTGCCTGAAATACGAAGACCGCGACACCATCGGCCTGTTCGAGAACGAGTGGAACGACTTCGACAAGTTCACGCCGCAAACGAAGATGCTGCACACCACGCGCCGCAAGACCCAGCCCTGGAAGGCCGGCCTGCCCATCGACTGGCGCCCGGCCGAGCGCTTCCGGCTGTTCCCGCCGGTGGCCTGGCTGATGCGGGCGCGGCGCCACCTGTTCGGCGAGTACGCCCTGCTGGGGCACTACAAGGAGCACCCGGACAAGAACCAGGAGAACTTCTTCTTCGGCCTGCTCAAGGAGTGCGTGGAGAAGGGCATCATCAGCGAGGAGTTCATCCGCGACCAGATGCGCCAGAACCACGTGCGCCACGACGCGCTGGAAGTCCTGGAACGCACACCCGACCTGCCGCCGGCGCCCCTGCACCCGCTGTCCGGGGCGGTACAGCAGGCCGCCTGACTCAGCCCCCGCCGCCGGGAGGCTGCGCCAGCAGGGCGCGCACCCGGGCGGCGGCCCGCGCCAGATCCTCGTCCGCCGCCGGCGCCCGGCCCGGCGGCGCCTCCTGACCCGCCCACGCGGCGGCGCCGGAGGCCACCAGCCGCTGCTGGATGCGCGCCACGTCGCGGCGCATGCGGCGCGGCGCGATGCGCATGGCCAGCCGGTGACTCAGCGGCCGGTAGCGGAAGTTGTGGCGCCAGCGCCACCAGGGCCGGCACCGTCGTCCGCCAGCCGGGCCCTGCGGGCAGTCGGACAGATCGAAGATATACAGCGGCCGGCCGGTCGAGCGCGCTTCGGCCAGCATCGACATGCTCTCCCCCGTCACCACCAGCCGGTCGGCCACCGCCAGGTAGCCCCGGTAGGGATTCTCCCGGCTGTCGTCACCCCAGTGGAAGGCGTGCACCGGTACGTCGAGCCGGCACAGGAAAGCGTCGTAGGCCGCCTTCGGCGTGCGGGCGCTGTCGGTGACCAGCACCGAGCCGCCGCTCTGCGTCACCACCTCGTTGAGCCAGGCCGCGAGCCGCCCCGCCTTGTCGGGCGTGAACACGAAGGGCCCGCTGTCGCCACCCAGCAGCACCACCCACCAGGGTCGCGGCAGGTCCCGGAAACGCGCTTCCCAGGCCGGCGCCAGCCGGTCGAGCCGCTGCCGGTCGAGCGCGTGCAGGGGCAGATCGACGTGCAGGACGTTGGGCCGTTCGGGCAGGAAGTACTGCGGGGTGGTGACGATCAGGTCGTAGCTTTCGAGCGGCGCCCAGGGGCGGCCCAGGTGCACCAGCCGCGTGCGGCCGCCGGAACGGCGGCGGATCCAGCGCGCCACCGGTTCGTTGCGGCGCCCGGCGCTGATGACCAGGTCCGGCCAGGGCGGCTGCAGGGGGTCCGAGGCGGCACGGTCGATGCCCGCCAGGGTGCCGCCCGGCAGCCGGTTGGTGAGCAGCTCCCAGGGCCGGTACACCATCCGCCTGACCTCGAACGGCCAGCCCAGGGCGCCGGCCAGTGCCAGCACCTGGTTGTTGTCGCCCGCCTTGTGCCCGGTCAGCACCCACACGCGCGGCGCCCCGCCCTGCTCCTTCGCCTCGACCATGCCTCCCGACACTCCGGAAAAGGCCGAGCTTACCGGAATCACCGCCGCCGTGCAGCGCAGGCGCATGCAAATTCGCTACAATGGCGCGGCGGGCAACCCCGGCCCGGACGCATGCTACAAGGACCTGCGTGATCCTCGACCGCTACATCACTTTCGAGACCCTCCGCCCGCTCAGCATCGGCGTGGGGCTGCTCATCGTGGTGTTCGCCGGCTACAGCTCGGCGGTGAAGCTCAGCCAGGCGGCCGAAGGCGTCATCCAGGCCTCCACGGTGGCCGAACTGATCCTGCTCAACACCGTCATCGCCCTGGAAGTGCTGCTGCCCACCGCGCTCTACCTGTCGGTGCTGGCGGCGGTGGGGCGCATGCACCGCGATTCGGAGATGGTGGCGCTGAACGCCGCCGGCGTCAGCGAGCTGCGCGTCATGGGCGCGGTGCTCAAGCTGGCGCTGGTAGTGGCGCTGCTGGTCGGCTTCCTGTCGCTGGTGGGACGCCCCTGGGCCTACCGCGAGAGCTATCGCATCGAGGCGGAAGCCATGGCGGAGTTCGATATCGACAAGGTCGAGCCCGGCCAGTTCCTGGAACTCAAGGACAGCCACTACGTGCTGTTCAGCCGCGCCGTGGACCGCGAACGCGGCCGCCTGCAGGACGTGTTCGTGCAGAGTGACGAGGGCGAGCGCCCGCAGGTCATCTATGCCCGCGAGGCCACCCTGCCCCGGGTCGAGCCGGGCCAGCCGCGCACCGCGGAGTTCCACCACGGCTACGCCTACCGGCTCGACACCCGCGGCCAGCGCGACATCACCCTGCGCTTCAACACCCTGGTCGTCCAGCTCGGCCGCGACCAGGTGGACAACGGCTACAAGCGCAAGGCGCAGCCGACCCTGGCCCTGGCGCAGTCCGGGCGTCCCAAGGATGTCGCCGAATACCAGTGGCGCCTGTCGACGCCGCTGGCCACCGTGCTGCTGGCGCTGCTGGCGGTGCCCCTGGCCCGCTCCAGCCCGCGCCAGAGCCGCTTCGGCAACACCTTCGTCGCCATTCTGGTCTACGCGCTGCTGTTCAACCTCATCAGCATGGCGCGCAACTGGGTGGAACAGGGCCGCGTCGGCACCCTGCCCGGCCTGTGGTGGGCCTATGCCCTGCCGGCGCTGCTGCTGGTGTGGCTGCTGCTCAGGCCGGCCCTGGCGCGGCGCCGCTGATGCTGGCGGGCCGCATCGACCGCTACGTCGCCGCCGCCCTGGCCAGGGGCTGGGCGCTGGTGCTGGCCGTGCTGCTGGCCGTCTTCAGCCTGCTGGCCTTCGTCGAGGAACTGGAACACGTCGACGAGCGCTACCAGGTGACCGACGCGCTGCGCTTCATCGCCCTGACCATGCCGCAGCGCGCCTTCGACCTGGCGCCGGTGGTGGCCCTGCTGGGCGCCCTGATCGCGCTGGCCGGGCTGGGCAGGAACAGTGAACTGATCGCCATCCGCGCAGCCGGCGTGTCGGTCGGCCGTTTCCTGCGCTCGGTGCTGATGCCGACCGGGGTGCTGGTGGTGGCGCTGGTGCTGTTCGCCGAGTATGTCGCCGCCCCCGTCTACCAGAAGGCGGAGGCCGAGCGCAGCGTCATCCGCAGCGGCGCCGGCAAGCTGCTGACGGGCAAGGGGCTGTGGTCCAACAACGGCCTGCGTTTCTTCAACGTCCGCACCCTGCGCCTGGGCCGCATCCCGTCGGGCATCTATCTCTACGAATTCCGTCCCGACGGACAGCTGGTGACCGCCATCCACGCCGATCACGCCGACGTGCACAAGGGCCGGCGCTGGACGCTGGTGGACGTGCAGTACAAGGAGTTCCGCGACGGCCGGCTCCACAGCCGCCACATCGACAGCCTCGACATGGGCCCATTCTGGTCGCGCGACGAGCTGCCGGCGCTGTCGCTGTCCACCGCCGGCATGTCGCTATCGGGCCTGTACGAGTATGCCCGCTACCTCGAGAACACCGGCCAGCGCGCCGACCGCATCGAGCTCGCTTTCTGGCAGAAGGCCACCGTGCCGCTGGCCGTCGCCGTCATGGTCATGCTGGCCACGCCGCTGGGCGCCAGCCTGGGCAGCGGCCGCGGCGGCAGTTTCGGGCAGCGCATCGCCATCGGCGCCGTGGTCGGCATCCTGTTCTACCTCGCCACCCAGATCACCTATACCGCCGGGCTGCTGCTGCAACTCAACAGCGCCCTGATCGCCCTGCTGCCCATTCTCCTCATTCTGGCCGCCAGCCTGCTGCTGCTGCGGCGCATGCGCTGAGGGGCCGTTGTGGACGACCGCCCGAGCAGGCATAATCAGCGGCCCGTCCGCAGCCCCCGCGCTACTGCCGGGGTGCGCCACCAGCCACCGACCGACCGACCGTTCCCGCCATGCGCCTGATGCTCTCCTTCTTCCGCGCCTATCCCTGGCAGACGCTGATCATGCTGCTGGCGCTGCTGTTCGCGGGCATCGCCGAGGGCGTCGGCCTGTCGGCGCTGCTGCCGCTGCTCAACCTGGCCATGCAGAGCGGCTCCGGGGGCGACGCCGGCCCGAAGAGCGAATTCGAGCGGGTGGTGGTCGAGTTCATGGCCGGGCTGGGCATCAGCCCCACCATCGGTGTGCTGCTCGTCGTCATCGTCGCCGGTATCACACTGAAGAGCCTGATGCTGCTGGTGGCCAAGAAGCAGGTCGGCTACACGGCGGCGCAGGTCGCCACCGACCTGCGGCTGGAACTGCTCAGCGCCATTCTCAAGAGCCGCTGGCAATACTTCCTGCACAAGCCGGTCGGCACCCTCACCAATGCCCTGGCCACCGAGGCGCAGCGCTCGGCCGACTCCTTCGTCAACGGCGCCACCGTCATCACCTTCCTGATCCAGGCCGTCATCTACGGCGGCGTGGCGCTGGCGGTGTCCTGGCGGGCCACGCTGGTGGGGCTGGCCGCCGGCGTGCTGGTGGTGGGCCTGTCGCACTTTCTGGTGCGCATGGCGCGGCGCGCCGGCAAGAAGCAGACCACGCTGTTCATCTCCCTGATCTCGCGCCTGACCGACACCCTGCAGTCGGTCAAACCGCTCAAGGCCATGGGACGCGAGCACCTGGCGGACTCGGTGCTCGCCATCGAGACGGCGCGCGTCAACAAGTCGCTGCGCAAGCAGGTGTTCGCCAGCGCCGTGCTGAACGCCGCCCAGGAAGAGATGTTCGCCATCCTGGTGGCGCTGGGCATCTACGTGGCGCTGGTCGGCTACCAGATGCCCCTGTCGACCGCCATGGTGCTGGTGGTGGTGCTGGGCAAGATGCTGTCGCAGTTCGGCAAGGTGCAGAAGCAGTACCAGAAGATGGTGGTGGGCGAGAGCGCCTTCTGGTCGCTGAAGGGCGCCATCGAGGAGGCGCGCAGCGCCGAGGAGAAGCTCGGCAGCGGCCGGACGCCCAGCCTGCGCGACGGCATCCGTTTCCGTCGGGTGGGTTTCTCCTACGACGGCCACTGCGTCTTCGACAGCCTGGACATCGACATCCCGGCCGGCTCCCTGACCACCCTGATCGGTCCCTCGGGTGCCGGCAAGACCACCGTCATCGACCTGGTCATCGGCCTGTTGCAACCGGACAGCGGCGAGATCCTGATCGACGGCGCGCCGCTGCCGGAACTGGACCTCAAGGCCTGGCGGCGCATGATCGGCTACGTGCCGCAGGAGACCCTGCTGCTGCACGACACCATCCTGCACAACGTCACCCTCGGCGACCCGGCCCTGAGCGAGGCGGACGCCGAACGCGCGCTGCGCGACGCCGGTGCCTGGGAATTCGTGGCGAAGTTGCCGGACGGCATGCTGAGCAGCGTCGGCGAGCGCGGCGGCAAGCTGTCCGGCGGCCAGCGTCAGCGCATCATGATCGCCCGCGCCCTGGTGCACCGCCCGAGCCTGCTGATCCTGGACGAGGCCACCAGCGCCCTGGACCCGGCCAGCGAAGCCGCCATCCGCGCCACCCTGGAGTCGCTGCGCGGCGGCCTCACCCTGCTCGCCATCTCCCACCAGACCGCCCTGGTCGAAGCCGCCGACTGCGTCTACAGGCTCGAGGACGGCAAGGCCGTCCTGCAGGAACAGGCCGCCCTCCTACCGGGGGAGTGAGTCTCCGAACAACGCCTGGACCCGTTCCACCGCCCGCTCCATGTCCCGCAGCGGTGGCGGTTCGCGGTCGGGGAAGGGCTCGCCCAGCCACACGGCGTGGCCGTCCTCGATCAGGCGCCGGTGCACCAGGGTCAGGTCGCGGCTCAGCCGCCTGGGGCCCCAGCGCATCAGCCAGCGGTACAGCAGCGCCGACAGGCGGAAATCGTTGCCCTCGCCGGCCTCGTCCGGCGCGCCGCGCATGGACAAGCGTCCGACGCCGGGGTCGAACATGTAGACCGGCTTGCGGGTGGCGCAGGCCTCGGTGAGCATGGACACGCTGTCGGCGGTGACGATCAAGGCATCGGCCAGCGCCAGGTAACCGTAGTAGGGGTTGTTGCGGTCGTCCGGCCGCCAGCGGTAGAAATGCATGGGCACGTCGATGGCCTCGGACAGGGCGCGGGCGGCGTGGAAGGGCGTGCGCGAACTGGTGGTCACCAGCAGCGAGCCGCCGGACAGGCGCGCCATGTCGCCGGCCTCGCGCGCCAGGCGCCGGGCCGCCCGCGGGCCGAAGGTGTAGGGCCCGCTGTTGCCGCCGACGATGACGGCGATATAGGGCCGCGGCAGGGTGTCGAAACGCGGCTGCCAGACGCGCGCCTCGGCCTGCAGGCGTTCGGCCGTCACCCGGTGCAGGGTAGCGGTGTTGTGCAGCACGTTGGGCCGCTCGGGCAGCCGGTATTGCGGCGTGGTGACGACCAGGTCGAAGCGTTCCGGCGCCGCCCAGGGTCGGCCGATGTGGACGATGCGGGCGCGCCCGCCGGACTGCGCCCGTATCCAGCGGCACACCGGCTCGTTGCGCATGCCCGCCGAGATGACCAGGTCCGGCCAGGGCGGCTCCAGCGCGCTGGACCGGGCCAGGCGGATGCCGCGCAGGTCGCTGCCCCGGAACAGGCTGGTGCGGAACTCGAAACGGCGGTAGGCCAGCTCCTTGATCTCGAACGGCCAGCCCAGCGCCTCGGCCAGCGCCAGCACCTGGGCGCGCTCGCCGGCCCGGTAGCCGGTGACCACCCAGACGCGGGGCTCCTGTCGGGGCCCGGCGACAGGCGGGGGGACGGCCTGGGGGGAATGGACTGGCATGATGGCTGAGGCTCTCCGGCCGGGGTCGGACATGGCACCGCAGCCCAACTCCAAGTACAATTCGCGGTTTGCGAATCTAACGGCTCGGCGCGCCCGGCGCAAGCCGCAGGCCCTGGACCGAACACGGTGGAACCACCCCGACCATGCCCGACTACGACGACTACCTCGCCCGCATCTACGAAGTCCTCAAGCCCTTCACCAAGCAGGGCCTGCTGCTCAACGAGGACAGTGAACTGGTCACCGAGCTGGGCCTGACCTCGCTGCAGGTGATGGAGCTGATCGAACAGATCGAGGACTATTTCGACATCTGTGTGCCGTTGAACATCCTGCCCGACATCCGCACCGTGCGCGACCTGGCCGAGCAACTCGAAAAGCTGGACGCCTGATGAGCCTGTTCGACAAGTTCCAGCCCCTGATCGACATCCGCGCCGAGCTCGAGGCGCTGGGCGTCATGCCCTTCGGCGCCGTCACCGAGAAGCTGCTGTCGGCCACCGAGGGCATCGTCAACGGCCACCGGGTCATCCTGGCCGGCACCAACAACTACCTGGGCCTGACCTTCGAACCCGAGTGCATCGCCGCCGCCCGCCAGGCGCTGGAGGAACAGGGCACCGGCACCACCGGCTCGCGCATGGCCAACGGCACCTTCGCCGACCACCTGAGGCTGGAACAGGAACTGGCGGCCTTCTTCGACCGCCGTCACGCCATCGTGTTCTCGACCGGCTACGCCGCCACCATGGGCATGTCCTCGACCCTGGCCGGCCCGGGCGACGTCATCGTCATGGACGCCGACAGCCACGCCAGCCTCTACGACGGCGTGCGACTGTCCGGTGCCGACATCATCCGCTTCCGCCACAACGATCCGGACGACCTGGCCAAGCGCCTGCGGCGGCTGGGTGAACGCACGGAGAACTGCCTCATCATCACCGAGGGCATGTTCAGCATGCTCGGCGACCAGGCGCCGCTGGCGGAGATCGCCGCCGTGAAGCGCGAATACGGCGGCATGCTGCTGGTGGACGAGGCCCATTCCCTGGGCATGCTGGGCGAACACGGCCGCGGCGTGGCGGAGCGCGACGGCGTGGAGAAGGACGTCGACTTCGTGGTCGGCACTTTCAGCAAGAGCCTCGGCGCCATCGGCGGCTACTGCGTCAGCAACCACCCGCAGCTCGAAGCGGTGCGCTTCGCCACCCGCTCCTACATCTTCACCGCCTCGCCCTCGCCCTCGGTCATCGCCTCCACCCGCGCCGCGCTGCGCATCCTGCAACGCCGCCCGGAACTGCGCGAACGGTTGTGGGACAACGCGCGGCGGCTGTACGACGGCCTGAAGGCACTGGGCTTCCAGCTCAGCCCCGAGCCCAGCCCGGTGGTGGCGGTCACCATCGAGGACCGCCACCAGGCCATCGCCTGGTGGAACGAACTGCTGCAGCACGGCGCCTACGTCAACCTGGTCATGCCGCCGGCCTCGCCAGGCGACTACGCCCTGCTGCGCTGCAGCGTCAGCGCCGCCCACACGCCGGACCAGATCGACCACATACTGGCAGCCTTCGAGAGGCTGCCGGGGTGAGGGGATGGATGGAAGATGCCGGGGGTTCCTTGACCACGAAGGCGCACGAAGGCGCACGAAGGAAAACCCGGGGGAAAACACCCTTTTTACCGCGAAGGACGCGAAGGGAGGCGAAGGAAAAAAACATTGAAAAAGTCTTCCTTCGCGTCCTTCGTGTCCTTCGCGGTTATATTCTTTCCCTTCGTTCACCTTCGTGGTTACAAAACCCACCCCCCGGAAATCCGCACATTTCCGTACCTGAGGCCGCTTCCCGACCATGGACAAGCTCTGCATCACCGGCAACGGCCCGCTGAACGGCGAGACCGGCGTTTCCGGGGCCAAGAACGCCGCCCTGCCGGTGCTGGCGGCGACGCTGCTGTGCCCGGAGCCGGTGCAGATCGGCAACATCCCCCACCTGCGCGACATCACCACCACGCTCGAACTGCTCGGCCAGCTCGGCACCCGCATCGAGCTGAGCGAGACCATGGAGCTGGTGGCCGACAACGGCGCGGTGGACTCGGTGCGCGCGCCCTACGAGCTGGTCAAGACCATGCGTGCCTCCATCCTGGTGCTGGGGCCGCTGCTGGCGCGCTTCGGAGAGGCCGAGGTATCGCTGCCGGGCGGCTGTGCCATCGGCTCGCGGCCGGTGAACCTGCACATCCACGGCCTCAAGGCCATGGGCGCCGATATCGACATCGAGGAAGGCTACATCAAGGCGCGCGCCAGCCGCCTCAAGGGCGCGCGGGTGTTCTTCGACGTGGTGTCGGTGACCGGCACCGAGAACCTGATGATGGCCGCCACCCTGGCCGAGGGCACCACGGTGCTGGAGAACGCCGCGCGCGAACCGGAGGTCGCCGACCTGGCCGCCTGCCTCACCGCCATGGGGGCGCGCATCGAAGGCGCCGGCAGCGACACCATCACCATCGAGGGCGTGGAGCGGCTGCACGCAGCCCGCCACCGCATCATTCCGGACCGCATCGAGTCCGGCAGCTTCCTGGTGGCGGCGGCCGCCACCGGCGGCCGGGTGCGGCTGCGCAACGCCTGCCCGGCGCACCTGGACGCGGTGCTGGAAAAGCTGCAGGAGGCCGGTGCCCGCGTCACGCGCGGCGACGACTGGGTCGAGCTGGACATGCGGGGCCGGCGGCCGCGGGCGGTCAATGTCACCACCGCCCCCTACCCGGCCTTCCCCACCGACATGCAGGCCCAGTTCGTGGCGCTGAACGCCATCGCCGCGGGCACCGCCACCGTCAAGGAGACGATTTTCGAGAACCGCTTCATGCACGTGCAGGAACTGCAGCGCATGGGCGCCGACATCGAGCTGCAGGGCAATACCGCCGTGGTGCGCGGCGTGGACCGGCTGCGCGGCGCCCCGGTCATGGCCACCGACCTGCGCGCCTCGGCGAGCCTGGTCATCGCCGGCCTGGCCGCCGAGGGCGAGACCCTCATCGACCGCATCTACCACCTGGACCG
>JALSRI010000088.1 GCA_026984835.1 Thiohalobacter sp.
GTGGCCGGCAGGCGCGGCAGTTCCTGTTTGGGGAACTCGCCGGTCAGGCCGTTCAGGAAGGCGACGATGTCGTCCACCTGGGCGTCGGTCAGGGTGCGGTTGAGCTGCAGCTTCGCCATCACCCGCACCGCCTCGTCCAGGGTGTTGACCGAACCGTTGTGGAAATAGGGGGCGGTGAGGGCGATGTTGCGCAGCGTCGGCACCTTCCACATGTGCTTGTCGGCGTCCTTGCCGGTGGCCTCGAAGCGACCCTTGTCGGCCATCAGGTCGTAGCGCGACACGATGGCCTGGTCGGCGAAGGTCGGGAACTTCATGTAGAAGCCCTTGCCCATGGGCAGTGAAGGCCCGTTGAACGCCGGCCCGGAGTGACAGCCGACGCAGCCGACCTCGGCGAAGGTCTTCATGCCGCGCTGCTGCTGCGCGCTGAGCGCCTTCCTGTCGCCCTTGACGAAGCGGTCGTAGGGGCTGTTGGGCGTGATCATGGTGCGCTCGAAGGCGGCCACCGCCTTGGCGGCGTTGTCCACCGTCATGGGGTTGTCCTTGCCGAAGGCGCGCACGAAGTAGGGCTCGTAGCCGGGGATGGCGCGCACCCGGTTCATGGCCTTCTCCAGGTCGCTCATGCCCATCTCCACCGGATTCACCACCGGGCCCTTGGCCTGATCCTCCAGGCTGGCGGCGCGGCCGTCCCAGAACTGCACCGAGGCGAAGGCCGCGTTCCATACCGTCGGCGCGCTGCGCCCGCCCATCTTGCCGTGCACGCCCATGGAGAAGGGCCGGTTGTCGTCGCCGCCCAGCATCAGGTTGTGGCAGGTGTTGCAGGACACGGTGCCGGTGGCCGAGAAGCGCGGATCGAAATACAACAGCCGGCCCAGTTCCACCTTTTCCGGGGTGGTGGGGTTGTCGGCGGGTTCCGGCGCCCTGGCGGGCAGCGGCTGCCAGTCGACGGCAGCGGCGGAGGCGGACAGCGCCGCCAGAACGAGCCCGCAGAGAGATCGGTGCATGGGTTTCATGTGTGCAACTCCTTGTAGCCAGCATGGACCTGCTGTGGCAGGAAAGTTGGGGTATTATCCATATCCCGCCCCGAATGTGTACAGGTGCCCGCATGGCCACACTGCCCGAGAAGGACCAGCAGATCGTCGACGCCCATACCGGCCTCATCCACCGCGTGGTCATGGCCTGCCAGAACCGCGACAGCGTGCCCGACCTGGAGGAGATCCTGAAACAGGCGGAGCAGAACGGCTGGCTGCAACTGGTGGCGGCCATCCGCCGCATCCTGGCCGGCAGCCGCGACGAATCGGTGCTCAACACGCTGGACGACGAGGACCGGGTCATCGTCTCGTCCATCCTGCGCGGCCTGCAGAACCCGGACACCCTGCCCGACCTGCACAGCCAGGTCGACGGCAGCATGGCGGCACCCGGCATCGCCGCCATGATCCACGGCGCCCGCAGCGGCAACCTGGAGACCCTGCAGCTGCTCGGCACCATGGCCCAGCAGATGCTCAGGGCGGGCGGCGACATGGCGCGCCTGGCCGGTATCCTGCGGCCACTGGTGCAGGGCGAGCGCGACGCCGACAAGCTGACCCAGGGCATGGGCGTGGAAGGGCAGAAGCTGGTGACGGGCATACTGGAGGAACTGGCCAAGCTCGACACCCATTGATCGCCACGCCCGGATACCGCCTGTTTTTCCATTGAAAACAAGCCACTGAAACCCCGCCCCCGACAGATGGGGGCGCCCGGACACCCCGTCCGGCCAAGGAGCTGTCCGGAGATTTCCCTGTAAGCTGCTCTGTTTAAAGGGATTAACCCCGCTGTCGCTACACGTGTCAGGAAGGGAGCCGCAACCGGGCCATCCGAACGTCCGGCGCAGCGCGGCCAGCCCGCCACTACAACAGGGAGAAGCGCAATGAACCCCACCCGTCGCATCCACCACAGTCTCCGCGTCCTGGCCGCCCTGCTGGCAGGCGCCTGCGCGCCCTCGCTGGCCCTGGCCTCCACCGCCACCGGCCAGGCGGACTACACCGGCCACTGGGCCGGCTGGCTGACCGTGGCACTGTTCGTCGTCGCCTACCTGTTCGTCATCGCCGAGGAATCGCTGCACCTGCGCAAGTCCAAGCCGGTGATGGTGGCGGCGGGGCTGATCTGGGCGACAGTGGCGCTGGTCTACGCCGCCAATGGCGATACCCACACGGCCGAACAGGCGGTACGGCACAACATCGAGGAATATGGGGAGCTGTTCCTGTTCCTGCTGGCGGCCATGACCTACATCAACACCATGGAAGAGCGCGGCGTGTTCGATGCCCTGCGCGTGTGGCTGGTCAACCAGGGCTTCTCGCTGCGCACCATCTTCTGGATCACCGGCCTGCTGGCCTTCGCCATCTCGCCGGTCGCCGACAACCTCACCACCGCCCTGCTGATGGCGACCGTCATCATGGCGGTGGGGGGTGGCAACCACGCCTTCGTGGCCGTCGCCTGCATCAACGTGGTGGTGGCCGCCAACGCCGGTGGCGCCTTCAGCCCCTTTGGTGACATCACCACCCTGATGGTGTGGCAGAAGGGCCTCGTGCAGTTCCAGGAGTTCTTCGACCTGTTCGTGCCCTCGGCGGTCAACTGGCTGGTGCCGGCGGTCATGCTGAGCCTCAGCATTCCCTCGTCCTCGCCGGAGGCGGTCACCGAACGGGCGGAGCTGAAGAACGGTGCCTGGCCGGTCGTGGTGCTGTTCCTGCTCACCATCACCATGGCGGTGTGTGCGCACAACTTTCTGCACCTGCCGCCGGTCATCGGCATGATGACGGGACTCGGCCTGCTCAAGCTCTACGGCTATCACCTCAAGCGGCGCGGCATGCATGCCATGGCCATGGCCACCGACGACCTCGGCCAGAGTTCGCTGGAAGTCGAAAACGGCAGCGCGGCCGCGGGAGACGCGAACTTCAACATCTTCAGGTCACTGGAGCGGGCCGAGTGGGACACCCTGATGTTCTTCTACGGCATCATCCTGTGCGTGGGCGGCCTCGGCACCATGGGCTATCTGGCGGCCGGCTCCCAGCTCATGTACGGGGACCTCGGCGCCACCAGCGCCAACATCCTGGTGGGCCTGATCTCCGCCATCGTCGACAACATCCCGGTGATGTTCGCGGTGCTGGCCATGCAGCCGGACATGGATCACGGCCAGTGGCTGCTGGTGACGCTGACCGCCGGCGTCGGCGGCTCGCTGTTGTCGATCGGCTCGGCCGCCGGTGTGGCGGTGATGGGCCAGGCGCGCGGCATCTACACCTTCTTCGCCCACCTCAAATGGAGCTGGGCCATCGCGCTGGGCTACGCGGCCAGCATCTGGGTGCACTTCTGGCTCAACGCGGACCTGTTCAGCCCCTAGGGTGGGGCGAGCAAAGCGAACCCCGCCAGGCGGCAAACCGGCGGCGACGGTCGTAAAACCCACCGCAAAGGCGCAGAGAACGCAAAGTAACGCAGAGGTTCCGGTTGCATTCCCCCGTGGTGGTCTTTGTGCCTTTTGGCCAGGGCGGTGGGGGACGGCGCGGTGGAATCCTGGTGGGGTTC
>JALSRI010000089.1 GCA_026984835.1 Thiohalobacter sp.
GTATCGTCGTCGCCGCAGGCGTGCTTGTCCTCGTATTCCACGTTGGGCCGCATGCTGCGCAATTGCGCCTTCCAGCAGTTGCTCAGGATCGTATAGAGCCAGGCATTCAAGCGCTGGTGATCACGCAACTGGTGTGCGCGGCGCAGGGCGATGATCTGGGTTTCCTGCACCAGGTCGTCGGCCAGCATGGCATCACCGCACCACGCCAGGGCAACACCGTACAGTCGGTTGCGGCTGTCGGCGATGCGTTTTCGCAGGGTGCGCGTGGTGCAGAGGCGATTGACGATCTCCATTGTGTGTAGATGAGGGATGGAGGGACTTTATTCGGATTAAATGAGGCCGAATAAAACATGCTCCCGATGTCTCACTGGAAGACCGTGCTCCAGCTGGCGAAGTTCGTCACGGCAGAAAATTCGGAGTATCAGCGGATAGTTGGACAAATGTCTGCACGCTTTCTGTGTCCTGCCCCCGACCGGCGCCAACCGGGAGGGGGTTTTTTTCCTGGGTTCAATCCGGTTCCAGCACGCTGGCGCGCCGGGCTCGCAGACGGTCGCCGCGCGGCCGCGGTATCCGGTATACCCAGCCATCCAGCCGGGCGCGCCAGCCGGCTGCCTCCGCACGCACGGCGTCGAGCCGGGAGGGGTCTGGCGCATCCGGGGCGGAGACGTCGATATCGAACCAGACCCACACTCCTCCTGCCCGATCGATGCTGTGGGCCGTCACGCGCAGGCCGTCCCAGGTTTCGAAAACGCTGCTCACCCGGGCCGGGCCGGACAGCTCCGCGTCGGCCCGAACCGCCACATCGTCCATTTTCAGGCCCGCCAGCGTCCTGGCCAGGACGTTGAGTTTCACACCCGCTTTCAGCGTGGCGCCAGCCGGCGGGTCCAGGAGCCGGAAATCCGCCGCACCCGGGTGCGGCTTTTCCAGCACCAGGCGGCTGCCGTCGGGGTGGGCAATGGTCACGCGCCTGACGCGTTTTGGCTTGATGTGGATGATTCGCCGGTCGACCCAGTCCACCGGGGCCTGCGGCAACGCCAGGTTGCCGGCAACCAGCCAGGCGCGGGCCTGGTCGGCCACGCGGACATAGATGCCGTCCCTGTCTCCGGCAAACAAGCCGTGCCTGACGCGGCCGACGATGAGCGAAACCAGGGGACGATCGGCAGCCGTGTAGAGGCTGATCTGCAGGTTGTCGCTGTCCATGGAAGGTGGCTGGACGCCCAGGCGGGTGTAGCGCTCCGTCCTGTCGGTCTGGGGTTCCATCTTTTCCAGCAGGGCGATCCCGAGCAGAAAGGGTTTGACCTGCTCGAAGCGGGCCGGGTAGCCGCCCCGGTCCGGCAGTCGCCAAAGCCCGTCCTTTCTCGCCACAGCATAGCGGGTGCCGTGGTGATCGATGCGAATACGGGTGATGTCGTTGAGCCTGTCTTCCAGGCCCGGAAACAGTCGCTGACCGGCCGCGCTGTCGCCGGGCTGCGCCCGTTGACCGGCGGGCAGCAACCAGACGCCGGCGAGGACGGCCGCGGCGGCCAGCAGGAATGCCAGGGTTTTGCCGTGCATCAGTGTTCTGTCGTTGCCCGCTGGCGCATGCGTCGCATGCGTGCTGCGCCCAGCGCCGTCGCCGCCAGGACCACGAGCAGCGGCACCAGGCCGATATTGATGAGCTTTAGACGGTTGCCGAGTGTCTCGATATCGCGGTTCAGATCGTGCTGTACGCCACGCAGTTCCTTGCGGGTCCTGATCTGCTCGGCCTGGAAGCGGCGCAGCGCCTCGCGCTGCTCCGCGCTCATGATCACCGCCCCGTCCCCATCTTTCTGCTGCCGGATTTCGCTGATCTTCTGGCGGGTGTCGCTGAGTTGCACCTGTAGTGCCCGCTCCCTGGCGCGGAAGCGCTTTTCCGCCGCTTCCTTGAGCGCGGCGACCTTGAGGAATGGCCGGGCAGAGCGGCCGCGGCTGCGCAGGCTGATCAGATCGTTGCCGCCGCTCAGGTTCTCCAGCGCATTGATGACGAAAGCGCCGTTGTCCGCCCGGGTGACGGCGACCCGGCGGCCATAGAAATCACGGAAATCGACCCAGAAACGGTCCTCCAGCAGGTCGGTGTCGGCCACCACGATGAGGTTGACGGGTTGCCGGGACTCGGTCAGCCGGGCGCCGCCGGCCACGCCCTCGACGGCGTCGGGGAAGGCGGATCGGACGTGACCGCGCACGCGCATGGCCAGCACCAGTGGTGTTCCGCCGGGCCGGTACATCTGCAGCAGTTCGTGCGGGTTGGTGCCGTACTTCACGTAGCCCGACTCGAGCTGCATGGCCTGGTCGGTGGTGCGGATCAGGGGAATGGTCTCGGTGGTGGCATCCGGCCGGCGGAACAGAAAGCCGGCGCTCGCCATCACCAGCGATTTGAGATTCGACGTCACGACATCGTCAGCCTCGAAGTTGTCGTGCCGCAGACTCAGCCACACCACGTAGTCCACCGGCGTGCCCCCGCTGGTCATGACGCTGGTGGCGAGGCGGCGGTCGACGGCGATATAGTCGGGGGCCATCTGCAGGCCCCAGGCATCGAACAGCGGACCCAGGCTGGAACTCCGCACCGCCTCCACGTAACCCTGCTCGGGACTGGTCACCTCGGGCAGCGAGCGGTCGGCTTCCGAGAAGCCGTCGACGAACACCAGCGCCCGGCCGCCATCGAGGACGTACTGGTCGATGGCAAACAGCGTCTTTTGCGACAGTCCACGGGGGTGAACGATCATCAGCACATCCAGCCCGGCGGGGATGCGCTCGACGGCGGTGTCCAGTGACCTCAGGTCGAATGACTGTTTCACCTGGCTCAGGGTGAACCAGTCCTGCGCCTGTTCACCGAGTAGCGGGTCGTCGGGCCGGTCGCCTGCCTCGATGGGCAGGCCGGACAGCAGCCCCACCACGGGTCTGTCGGGGTGGGCCAGGCTGTAGATCAGCTTGGACAGCTGGTACTCCAGGGTATCCTCCTGGTCCGGCTGGAAAAAGGCAATGCGGCGGATGTCGCCGACCGAATTGCTGGCGACCAGGCCGAAGTAGGCCTGGCTGCCGGCGATGTCGACGGGAATGCCCTGTATGCCGTAGCGCACGGCCTGTTCCTCGGCGTCGGAGAACGGTTCCGGCTGCTCGACGATCAGCCGCAGCTTGCCGTCGCCGACCGCCGCGTACTCTTCCAGCAGCTCCTGAACCCGCTGGCCGTAGGTGGCCAGCACGGGCATGTCGCTGAACTGCTTTTCGGAGAAGTAGAAGCGCAGGCTCAAGGGCTCGTCCAGGCCGGCGAGTATGTTTCGCGTGCCGTCCGACAGGGTATACAGCCTGTTCTCGGTCATATCGAACCTGGCCCCCCTGACCAGCACGCCGGCCACCTGGTTGACGGCCAACAGCAGCACCGCAAGGGTGACCAGGCCCGGCGTGGAATACAGGCTTCGTCTGTTCAGCATGATCCCGCGTCCTGTTGCATCAGCCGGCCTTTCTGATCTCGATGGTGACGACGTTGGCGAACAGCCAGGCGGCGATGAAGGACAAGAAGAAGATCAGATCCCTCACGTCGACGACCCCCCGGGCGATGGAGTCGAAGTGGCGCAGGAAGCTCATGTTGGCTATGGCTCCGACCAGCCACTGCGGCGCCCAGCCCTGAAACAGGTCCATGACCATGGGGAATCCGGCCAGAACAAAGACCAGGCAGACCATGAACGACAGCACGAAGGCGATCACCTGGTTGCGCGTGAAGGCCGACACGCAGGCGCCAATGGCGAGGTAGGCGCCGGCCATCAGAAAGCTGCCCAGGTAACCGAGCAGGATGACCGCGTTGTCAGGGTCGCCCAGGTAGTCGACGGTGATCCAGACCGGGAAGGTCAGCCCCAGCGCGATACCGGTGAAGCCCCAGGCGGCAAGGAACTTGCCCAGCACGGCCTGACCGGTGGTGAGCGGCAGCGTCATCAGCAGTTCGATGGTGCCGGCCTTGCGCTCCTCGGCCCACAGGCGCATCGACAGGGCCGGGATCAGGAACAGGTACAGCCAGGGATGGAACCTGAAGAACGGCTGCAGGTCCGCCTGGCCGCGTTCGTAGAGGCCGCCGAGGTAGAAGGTGAATACGCCCGACAGGACCAGGAAGATGACGATGAACACGTAGGCCACCGGGGTGGAGAAATAGCTGCCCAGCTCGCGCCTCAGGATGGCGCCGGTCGTCGTCATGGCGCGCCCCCCGGACGGGCGGGAATCGCCGACGTGGTGATGCGCCGGAATACCTCGTCCAGCTGGCCGGCCTCGACGAATACCTGTTCCACCGGCCAGTTCTCCCTGCGCGCCAGTTGCGTCACCTGCCTGATGATGGGCGTACCGTTGCGGGGCAGCGCGGTCAGCTGGCGGCCGTCTGCGTCCGCCGTAACCGCGGCGACCTCCCCCAGTTCGCGCAGCAGCCGCTGCGCCTGCGCGGGTATGCCGCCGTCGAAACGGAGACGCACCGCGTTGTGGAGGTCCGACATGTCCAGCAGCTGGCGCGGCGTGCCGTCGAACAGCAGCGTGCCGCGCGCGATGATGACGGCCCGGCCACAGATCGCATCCACTTCCTCCAGGATGTGGGTGGAGATGAGGATGGCCTTGTCGCGCGCCATGTCGCGGATCAGCTCGCGCACCTCGTGTTTCTGGTTGGGGTCCAGTCCGTCGGTCGGTTCGTCCATCACCAGGATGGGCGGATCGTGCAGTATCGCCTGCGCCAGTCCGAGGCGTCGCTTGAAACCCTTGGACAGGGTGTCGACCGGCTGGTGGATGACGCTGTCGAGGTGGGTCCTGGCAATGGACTCCCCGACCCGCCGCCGCCGCTCGGTACGTCCGTAGCCGCGCACGCGGGCGATGAACTCCAGGAACGCCGACGTCGTCATGTCGCCGTAGGCGGGCGCGCCCTCCGGCAGATAGCCGATCTGGCGCTTGGCCTGCAGCGGCTGCCGGACGAGGTCGGAACCGGCGATCCGGATCCGGCCCCGCGTGGGCGGCAGGAAGCCGGTGATCATTTTCATGGTGGTCGATTTTCCCGCGCCGTTGGGGCCGAGAAAGCCGAGCACTTCGCCATACCGGACATCGAAGGACAGGTTCCGGACCGCGGTGAATGCGCCGAAATCCTTGTGCAGCGACCTCACTTCGATCGCTGCGCCTGTTTTTCCGGCAACCTGGCTCATGCGGGATCGGACCCGGGTTCAGGGCCAGTTGCTGGTTGTCTGTCTGGCATGCTTCGGGTCCGGCGATGGCTGGTGGAATAGATGCCGTTGCCGGCGTCTTTATTCCTCGTTCCCGAGCCGGGCGGTCCGGCCCGGATCCGGCCGATAGGCGGTGAATTTCTGCTCTATCAGCTTCCTGTCCTCGTACCAGATCTGGAAGATCCAGTCACCTTCCACCAGTTCGTAGTCTTCGTTGAAGGCATAGCCGTCGAAGCCCATGACCTGCTGAACCTCTATCCTGCCTTTGAACGGGCGGTCCCAGCCGGTGGTCGTGGAGCCGTCGGGCAGGGTCATCTTCGGGTGAATCAGGACCTTGCGCAATTGCACGAAAGGCTGGCTCGCGACAGCGTGCGGTAGTTTGAACAAGCGGTACTGGTAGCCGAAATAGGTTTCCTTGACCAGCGGTACACGATCGGTCATAGACAGGTGTTCGAGTTTGGGCTTGCGTATGATCTTGCCCGTATTGGTCCCCGGGCTTTTCTTCACCTGGCCCTTGCGCGAAGCCTTGTAAAGGCCGAACTGGAAGACATGCGCCTTCGGGCCTTCGACAGCGGCTTCCCCTCTCGCGCCGCTGTCTCCCGTGGAGGCGGGACCGGCCACCTCGGCCCTGTCCTTGCCGGTGGCTACGCCATCACCGTCGGCAACCGGCCTGCAGGCGGTGAGGGCGAGAAGGCATGCAAGGACTGTTGGTCGTGTCATGATCGGGCCTCCATCACCCGGTTCCCGCCGGCTGACCGGGGTGGTCGGCGGCGTGGCGCAGTCGCGGCCACATGCAGGCCGCTCCAGGCCGGAAGAAAGCGGGGCGCTGCAACGGCAGCGCCCTGTGGAAGAAGGCGCAACTTCCCTGTTCCGCCACTTTGCAGCCCTGTCCTCAGGGAAACTGGAACCAGGCTTCGCGGGTCGCCGGCGAAAGGCCATGACTGGCGCCATCGGTGCAGTGGGATACCACGCGGATCAGGAACGGCGTACCTTCCTGTCCGGGTTCGCGTGGATCGGCGATGGCCGTGGGCACGTTGGGGTGATCCTCGTGGCCGGGCCTGGACGTCGCCGTCATCTGGAACGGGTAGGCCCCCCGCACCAACGGGAAATCCAGGTCGACCATGAATTCCGCATCGCCGTCGTTGTCCGTCATGAACGAGTTCGCGGAAGCCGGTGCGCCGGCCGGATCCACCCATGGGCTGATCGCGTTGAGGTCGTCCAGAGCCGACCCGGGGGCCAGCGGTGTCGCGCCGCCACCGGTCAGCGGGCTGCCGAGCGGGTTCAGACCGTTCTTGCCCTTGATGCGTACCCATACGGTAAACAGGGTGTTGGGCGCAGCGCCGTCGACTTCGATCTCGACCTGGCTGCGGCCACCTTTCTGTTTCACTTCCAGCGTAGCGGTGGCGCCCTGCCAGGCATTGCCGGTCGGGTCGGCCGGGCAGTTCGCCTCAACGGTGTCGCCACTGCCGCTGGTCGAGCCGGCGGGCCTGCGGGTCATGTTGTCGTCTATGACCTTCTTCGGTGCCGCCAGCGCGGCGCCGGAAACCGTACCCATGGCCACGAGTGTGGCGGCGAGTGTCGTCATTTTGAGTGTTTTCATCGCTAGGATTCCCCAAGTGTTTGAGTGTGGTGCGTCGTTACACGATGTCCGGACCGGGTGTTGCCCGAGTCGTGCCGGGCAACACCCGTCCGGAAACATCCCCCTTGCAACTACAACCTGCTACTACTGGATGAAGGCTTCATGGATGACCATAAGCATGCGCGGGTCCACGAAGTCGGTACTTCCGGTGACATTGTTGCGTCCCAGGTAGGTCGCCAGCGGCTGGGCGCAGCCCGAGTTTGCGCCGCCCGGACCGTAACTGGTGTCGGCGTTCGCCTGTTCACCCGTGCAGGTGCCGTCCTGGGCATCGGCGTCGGCCGGCAGTATCGAGTACTCGCCGACACCGCCGCCCTGGACGAAGCAGGGTGCCGCTCCCACCCCGCCAGTCACCGAGCAGCCGGGGTTGTAGGCAGATGCGGCGATCAGCAGCGTCTCGACGTCGCAGGCCTTGCCATCGGGGCCGGGGCCGCCGATGTTGTTGCAGGCCACCGCCGACATGCGGTTGGGACGGATGCCGGCAATGACGTTGACGCCCGGATCCAGGCCGATGGTGCGTGACGGGAAGTCGTCACCGTAGTCGACCACCTGGACCTTCTGGCGGAACACGCCTGGGTTGCAGCCGTTGGGCGTACCGGGGACCTCGCCCCGCAGGCAGTCGCGCGAGCGCTCGCGGTCGGTGACATAGATGGTGCCATCCTCGTCGTAGCCCCAGGCACGCAGCGAATCGCGGCGCGAGGGATCGTCGGCTGGTTTGCCCGGACGCAGGTCGATCCAGCGTGTCACGATGGCGCGGTTCTTCGATTTGCCAAGCTTGAACAGGTCATCGGCGTCGTCGTCGTCCATTTCATGTTTGCCATCCTTCTTGCGCTTGGCCTTGTTGCAACCGACACCGCAACTGGTGTCCTCCACACCCGCCTTCCAGTCGACCATGGCGATGGCGGCGCCGTGGAACATGCTCAGCCCCATGCCTTCCTCGCTGAAGGCGATGCCGGCGATGCAGGTCCAGCGCGGATCCTTGTCCGCAGGTTGGCTGTATTCGTCGATGACCTGCATGGTCTCCTGG
Organism: Thiohalobacter sp.; assembly: GCA_026984835.1. GTDB lineage: Bacteria > Pseudomonadota > Gammaproteobacteria > DSM-19610 > DSM-19610 > JALSRI01. The sequence continues at coordinate 7,862 of JALSRI010000089.1, forward strand.
TCGATGACCAGCACGCGGCTGTTGGCGTTGCGCGCCGCCGTGGTGTTCACCGGCGGGAAGTACTGGTTGGCTTCCAGGCCGCCTTCCGGCGCGACGTCTGAGTTCTTTGCATTGAAGAAGTTGGCGTCGCAGATCGCCTGGACGATGTTGCCGTTGGGCATCATCTGCGTGCCCAACGGCCGCGGCACGGTGCCGTAGCCGGCCGGCCCCGTCGGGTTGCCCAGCAAGGGTTTGTACGAAATGGTGCGGATGGGCGTGCCGTCGCGATGGAACTGGGTCAGCGCCTGCTGGGCCGCACTGGTGATGAAGGCGTGGCCGTTGAGGCCGCCGGACAGTACGCCGGTAGGCTTGAACGGTCCGGGACAGTCCAGGTAGCCGCTGCCGTTATCGCACACCGGGCCAGTGGGGTCGGCCGCGCCACCGAAGGGGTTGGCTACCGTGATGCCGCGCGCGCCGGTGACGATGCTGACTTCCAGCACCTGGCCCGGCCCGTTGGCGGCCGCAAAGGGTGCGTTCATGGCATCTGCCATCATGAAGTTCGCTTCGAGACAGGCAGGTGCGCCCACCTCGTCGAGGCCATGCGCCGAAACACCTCCGGCGACCATGGCGAGGCCCAGACCGACGGTCAGGCCCGACAGATTGAATCGTTTCATTCGGGTTCTCCTCAATCGCATGTGTGGCAACAGCCTTGTATGTTGTAGTTCCCCGCCAGGACGAGACCACGGCTGCGCGTGTCGCCCTGGGTTTCTAGAGAGAACCCGTTCGGGATTTATTCGGATTTATTTCTCGCAAGGAACTGTGCTCCGCGAATCAACGCCTTGGCGCGGATTCGTAAAGCACAGCCCGGGGAGAGTGGAAGTATCCCTGGTCACACAGGGTGGCGCTCTTTCCGTCGCCAGCAGTCGTGCCGGAACGCTGGTCCGGAGACGTCGACCGGCCGAATGCCAAGACGGTCACAAAACGGCGCGCGGCAGCGCCGCTTGCATAAAGCCGGCCCGCCGGGGCGCCGATACCGGGACAGGTGGAGCATCGGAACCGGGCAGGGGATCATGCACAATGAGATATCGGGTTGGAACGGACCGGCGTGCCGGGCGGCTGCTCGTCTGGCCGGCCTGCTGCTGGTCGGCACGCTGCTCCAGTCCGCCTGCGCCACGCTGCCCAGGGACGAATGTCGACAGGCGGACTGGCGCGCAATCGGCTACGAGGACGGCCTGAAAGGCTATCCGGCCCTGCGCATCGGCGCCCACCGCAAGGCTTGCGCCAGGCATGGCGTCATACCGGACCTGCGGCGCTACGCCGAGGGGCGGGACGCCGGACTCCTCGAGTTCTGCCGGCCCGCCAACGGCTATCGTCTGGGCCGGGCCGGTATCGACTACGCGGGCGTGTGTCCGGCTGCCGGCGAGGCCGACTTCCTGGAGGCCTACTACGCAGGCCGCGAGCTGCACAGCCTCGAGGCGCGCATCGGTCAGCTCGATCGGGAGGTGAACACGCGGGCGGCCGAACTGGAGCAGATCGACAAGGACATCGCCACCATCGAGGAGGAGTTGCTCATGGCGGGCAGCGCACCCGGCGTCCGCGAGGCATTGCTGGCCGAACAGCAGTCGCTGGAGCGGGAGGGTATGGCGATACAGGAGGCGATCGTGGCGGCCGACGAGGAAAGGATGGATCAGCAGGCCCGGCTGACCGAGCTCCGGCAGCGCGACACGGGCTGGTAGGCAGTCCCTACCAGTCGATCCCGAAGCGCAGCATCAGGCTGCGGTCCCCGTCGAGGGGGTCGTCCAGCTCCAGCGCCATGCGTCTGTGATCGTCCAGGTACAGCCGGGCGTCCCGCCCGGCCGCCAGCCCGGCAGCAGTCCCCAGCATGTCCACCCCTGTGCGGGGCAGCCCCCAGGACATCAGCGTGTCACGCGCCCGGGCCTGTAGCGACTTGCGCAGGAAACGCCAGTTGCTCTTGTAGATGGCCCGGTATTCCTCGACAGACATATCGGCATGGAGGGTGCGCCAGCGGTGTGTGCGGGCGTCGGCATCAGGCGCCGTGTCACCGGCATGACAGGTGGCGGAAAGCGAGAGAAAACATGTTGAAAGCAGCAGTTTCGACCACATGGACTTCAACCTCCCAAAGCCACGTGCCTTGTTTTTTGGACTTCCATGATCGACTATAGTTGCGCCTGGGCCAGTCTGCAAGACGCCCGTAGAAATGCAGTACTATCAAGCACAACAACCACTCGACGAACAACGGGACCAACGACGTGACCAGGGTTTACACGGCCAACAGCATCATGGATGCGCACATCGTCAAGGGCTTGCTGGAAAACGCGGGGATAGCCGCTTTCGTGCGCGGTGCCTACCTGCAGGGCGGCATCGGCGAACTGCCGGTCCTCGGGCTGGTCACCGTGGAGGTCGCGGATGCAGACTCCGCGCGTGCCCAGGCCCTGATCGAAAGTTACGACAACGCCGATGTGGAGGACAGCGAAGACGGCATGGCCTGACAACCCGTCCGTTCAGTTACAGGAGCAGCTGACATGACTGACGACGAAATGCTTTCCCGTATCGAGACCCTGGAGCTGAGGGTCATGGACAACGAGGCGGCGCTCGAGGAGTTGACACGCACGATCGTGAAACAGGAACAGCTGATACGCGAGCAGGCCGACAGCATCACGCTGCTGGAAGACCAGGTGCGCAGCCTGGCGGAAGAGCAGGGAGAAGCGCCCGGCAGCGAGGCGCCACCACATTATTAGTTAAGCATCCCTCCGGCTCTGCCGGGGGGTGCTTGCTACTGAGCCGCCACCGCGGCGGGATCACTTGTCGTCGCCCAGCAGGTCCTTGAGGCCGGCGAACGGGTTGTGGGTCGCGGCGCCCGGGGACTCGTCCCGCGTGACGCCCGTCTGTGCCGCGGCTTCCAGCTGGCGCTGGTGTTCGTTGTCGTGGCAGAACAGGCACAGCAGTTCCCAGTTGCTGCCGTCTTCGGGGTTGTTGTCGTGATCGTGGTCGCGGTGATGGACAGTCAACTGCTCCAGGTTGGCGCGCGTGAACTCGCGTCCGCAGCGCCCGCACACCCAAGGGTACATCTTCAGTGCCCGCTCCCGGTAACCGCGCTGGCGCCGATCCCGTTCGCGGTGCGATTCCGCGACCAGCCGGTCGAGGCGGCTGCTTCCTCCGTCGTTGCTGTTCATCCGGCGTCTCCTGCGTCGTGCCTGCCAAGGCGGTAGGGTGATGGGGTGCGCTCCGCTCACCCCGTTCTACGGGTGCCGGTACGGGTATCCGTGGAGGCATCGGGGTCATAGCCGAGATTCGGGGCCAGCCAGCGTTCGGCTTCCTCCAGTGTCATGCCCTTGCGGCGGGCGTAGTCCTCGACCTGGTCGCGGTTGATCTTGCCGAGGCCGAAGTACACGGCTTGCGGGTGGCTGAAATACCAGCCGGAAACGGCGGCGGCCGGCAACATGGCAAAGGAATCCGTCAGCGAGATGCCGGCGTTCTCCACCGGGTTGAGCAGTTTCCACAGCAATGCCTTTTCCGTGTGCTCGGGACAGGCCGGGTAACCGGGGGCGGGGCGTATGCCCTGGTATTGCTCCTTCACCAGCTGTTCGTTGCTGAGATCTTCCTCTCCTGCGTAGCCCCAGTACTCCTTGCGTACCTTCTCGTGCATGAGCTCGGCGAAGGCCTCGGCCAGCCGGTCGGCCAGGGACTTGAGCAGGATGGCGTGGTAGTCGTCGTGGTCCTGCTCGAAACGCTTCACGTGCTCGTCGATGCCGAGGCCGGCAGTGACGGCGAAGGCGCCGATATAGTCCTCCAGGCCGGTTTCCTTGGGCGCGACGAAGTCCGCCAGGCTGCGGTTGGGACGACCGGAGGGTTTGCGGTTCTGCTGGCGCAGGTGGTGCAGCGTGGTCAAAACCCGGGTGCGGCTGTCGTCGCTGTAGACCTCGATGTCGTCGGCGCCCACCCGGTTTGCGGGGAACAGCCCGATCACGGCGTTGGCGTGCAACCATTTTTCGTCGACGATCTGTTTCAGCATGGCTTGTGCGTCGTCGAACAGCTGCCGGGCCTGCTCACCGACCACCTCGTCCTGGAGTATCTTCGGGTAGCTGCCGGCCAGCTCCCAGGTCTTGAAGAAAGGCGTCCAGTCGATGTAGGGAACGATCTCCTCCAGCGGGTAGTCCTCGAACACCTTGATGCCGGTGAAAGCCGGTTTTGGCGGCCGGTAGTCATGCCAGTCGATGCCGGTCCGGTTGGCGCGCGCCTCGGCCAGTGTCAGCCACTCGGTCTTGCGGCGCTTGCCGGCATGCTGGGCCCGCACTTTCCCGTATTCCTCCCGCACCCGGCGCACGTAGTCGTCGCGGTGCTCCTCGCTGACCAGGTTCTGTGCCACGCCCACCGCACGCGAGGCATCCTTGACGTAGACCGTCGTACCCTCGTAGTTGGGCTCGATCTTGACCGCCGTGTGGACGCGGGAGGTCGTGGCGCCACCGATCATCAGCGGTATGCCGAAGCCCTGGCGCTGCATCTCCTTCGCTACGTGGGCCATTTCGTCCAGTGACGGGGTGATGAGCCCGGACAGGCCGACGATGTCGACCTGGTGCTCGCGCGCCTTCTCTAGAATGGTGCCGGCAGGCACCATGACGCCCAGGTCGACGACCTCGAAGTTGTTGCACTGCAGCACCACGCCGACGATGTTCTTGCCGATGTCGTGGACGTCGCCCTTGACGGTGGCCATCAGGATGCGGCCCTTGGCGTTGTCGGCTTCTCCCGAGGCGGCCTTCTCGGCCTCGATGTAGGGCAGCAGGTAGGCGACCGCCTTCTTCATGACGCGCGCGCTCTTGACTACCTGGGGCAGGAACATCTTGCCGGCGCCGAACAGGTCGCCAACCACGTTCATGCCGTCCATGAGCGGGCCCTCGATGACCTGGATGGGGCGCTCGAACTGCTGGCGTGCGGCTTCGGTGTCTTCTTCCACATAGGTGTCGATGCCCTTGACCAGGGCGTGCTCCAGGCGTTTCTCGACCGGCCATTCGCGCCACGCCAGGTCTTCCTTCTTCTGTTCGCCGCCACCGTCGCCGCGGTACCTGTCGGCGATCTCCAGCAACCGCTCGGTGGCGTCCGGGCGCCGGTTCAGCACCACGTCCTCGACGCGCTCGCGCAGTTCCGGGTCGATGTCCTCGTACACGGCCAGCTGGCCGGCATTGACGATGCCCATGTCCATGCCGGCCTGGATGGCGTGGTACAGGAACACGGCATGGATGGCCTCGCGCACCGGGTTGTTGCCGCGGAACGAAAAGGACACGTTGGACACACCGCCGCTGACGCGGGCGTGCGGCAGGTTTTGCTTGATCCAGCGCGTGGCCTCGATGAAGTCGACCGCGTAGTTGTTGTGTTCCTCGATACCGGTGGCGACGGCGAAGATGTTGGGATCGAAGATGATATCCTCGGGCGGGAAACCGGCTTTCTTCGTCAGCACCTGGTAGGCACGCGCACAAATGTCGATCTTGCGCTGTTTCGTGTCGGCCTGACCCTCCTCGTCGAAGGCCATGACGATCGCCGCGGCGCCATACTTGCGGCACAGGCGGGCCTGCTCGATGAACTTCTCCTCGCCTTCCTTGAGGCTGATGGAGTTGACGATGCCCTTGCCCTGGATACGCTTCAGGCCGGCCTCCAGGATGGGCCACTTGGAGGAATCCACCATCACCGGCACGCGCGAAATGTCGGGTTCGGCGGCGGCCAGGTTGAGGAAGGTGATGATGGCCTGCTCGCCGTCCAGCATGCCCTCGTCCATGTTGACGTCGATGATCTGGGCGCCGTTCTCGACCTGCTCGCGCGCCACTTCCAGCGCCGTGTCGTAATCGCCTTCCAGCACCAGGCGCTTGAAGCGCGCGCTGCCGGTGACGTTGGTGCGTTCGCCGACATTGACGAACAGCGAATCGTCGTCGATGTTGCAGGGCTCCAGACCGGACAGGCGCAGCCTGTAGTCGTGCGCCGGTATGGGTCGCGGCGGGAATTGCGACACCGCCTCGGCGATGGCGCTGATGTGCGCCGGCGTGGTGCCGCAACAGCCGCCGACGATGTTCAGGAAACCCGACTCGGCCCATTCGGCGATCTCGCCCGCCATGGCCTCCGGCGATTCGTCGTACTCGCCGAACTCGTTGGGCAGGCCGGCGTTGGGGTGGGCATTGACGCCGCAGTCGGCCAGCCCGGCCAGTTCCTCGATGTGCTGGCGCAGTTCCCTGGCGCCCAGCGCACAGTTGAATCCCAGTGACAGGGGGGCGACGTGGCGCAGGGAGTTGAAGAAGGCTTCCACCGTCTGGCCCGACAGGGTGCGGCCGGAGGCGTCGGTGATGGTGCCGGAGATCACGATCGGCAACCGGTTGCCCGAGTCCTCGAAGTACTGCTGTACGGCGAAGGCCGCAGCCTTGGCGTTGAGGGTGTCGAAGATGGTCTCGATCAGGATCAGGTCGGCGCCCCCCTCGGCGAGCGCGCGGGTTGCCTCGTAGTAGGTGTCGCGCAGTTCATCGAAGGTGACGTTGCGGAACCCCGGGTCGTTGACATCCGGGCTGATGCTGGCGGTGCGGCTGGTGGGGCCGAGCACCCCGGCCACGAAGCGCGGCCGGTCTTCGGTGGCGAAGGCATCGGCTGCCTCGCGCGCCAGCCGGGCGGAAGCGTGGTTCAGTTCGTAGACCAGGTCCTGTTGACCGTAGTCGGCCAGCGACACGGCGGTGGAGTTGAAGGTGTTGGTCTCGACGATGTCGGCACCGGCCTCGAGGTAGGCGCTGTGGATGCCGCGGATGATGTCCGGCTGCGTCAGCGACAGCAGATCGTTGTTGCCCTTGAGGTCTGTCGGCCAGTCGGCGAAGCGTTCACCGCGGTAGTCGGCTTCCTCGAGCTTGTGCGCCTGGATCATGGTGCCCATGGCGCCGTCCAGGATCAGGATGCGCTCCTGCAGGAGCTGTTCGAGTTTTTTCATGATCTATCAGTCGGCTGTAGCAGGTTCCGGAAGCCGATTTTAACAGATTCACGGGCTCCCCGCGGGTGGCTTCACAGGTGCGTATTCAAGGGGTTATCATCCGCGGCCAGGGGCAGGCGCCGCGGGAGGGCTACCGGACATGAAACAGGGCAAGCTTGCCGGCCTGGCCGGTGTACTGGCGATGGTGGCCGCGGCCGCCCATGCCGATGTCACCCTGAGCCTCGGGCAGGCCGGGCAGGGCGGGACGACCGTCATCCAGGTCCACGCGGGTATGGCACGCCTGTCGGACACCGCCGCTTCCGACTATCTGGTGTTCTTCAGCAGGCGCCCGCGGTTGATACAGGTCGACCCGGACGAAGGCATATACCTGGAGATCGACCGGCAGCTCCTGGAGCGCCAGGCACGGCTGCTGGCCGACGTGCGCAGCACGATGGAGGCACGGCTGCAGGAGATGCGCCGCCAGCTCGACAGCCTGCCGCCGGCGCAAAAACGCATCGTCGAGCAGCAGATGGGCGACATGCTGGCGCCCGGGGAGTCCGGTGACGCCGTCCGCCCCCCGCCACTGAGCACCCGTATCCAGGCTCACGACGAGGTCGCCGGCATCCCCTGCCAGCGTTACGAGGTCTACCAGGGCAGGGAACCGGTTTCCCGGCTGTGCCTGGCAAAGGCGGCCGATGCCGGCGTCTCCGCAGCCGATTATCACACGCTCAAGGCCATGATGGATTTTCTGGGCGACCTGTATGCGCGCATGGGACGGATGGCGCCCGTCACGGCCGCGCCCGGAATCATGGCGGCCGGCGGTCTGGAGGGCATACCCGTGGCTGTCGATGATCTGCGCGAAGGGCGGCACTACCGGCTCCAGGCCGTTGGCCGCAAGCCCTTGCAGGATTCGCTGTTCAGCGGCTACCGCACCCTGCGACGCTCGGACCTCACGGCGTTGCCGGCCCCGGATTCCTAGGCCGGCTCGACCTTGAGGATGGTGCCGTCCACCCCGGTCACGCGTATGCGGGTACCCGGTTCGGCATCCGGCCCCTCGATCTTCCAGGTAGTGTCGTCGATCCGGATCTTGCCCATGCCGTTGACCAGCGGCGTATCCAGGGTAAAGACACGGCCGATGTATTGTTCGCCCCGGCGATTCAGGGTCGGCTGATCGGTGTCTTCGGCGCGCAGCCGGAAGAACCGGCGCCACACCAGGATGCTGATGACGGACAGGATGGAGAACAGCAGCA
>JALSRI010000090.1 GCA_026984835.1 Thiohalobacter sp.
GCCGCCGGCCTGCAGCAGCCGGCTGCGCGACAGCAGCCACTGCCCGGACACCGGCACCCAGCCGAAGACGATGTCCAGGGTGACGTCCCGCAGCAGGCGCCGGGACATGACCTTCCAGCGCCGCCGTGATCCGTCCGGCCAGAACAGCTCGGCGCCGCCGGCGGAACCAAAGGCCCGGGGGGTGGCCTGCAGTGCTTCCAGGTGGCGCTGCAAGGCGTCCGGCGGCAGCAGGTCGTCATCATCCAGGAACAGGACGTAGCGGCCACGGGCTTCGCGCAGGCCGTGGTTGCGCGCCCGGCTGCGTTCCTGGCTGGTGTCGAACCGGAAGCTGCGGAAACGGCCGTCCTCCAGCGTTTGCAGCCAGGGCCAGGTATCGTCATCGGAGGCGTCGTCGACCACCAGGCACTCCCAGTCGTGGAAGGACTGGCGGCCCACCGAGTCGAGCGTCTCTTGCAGCCACGCGCGCCGGCTGTGGGTGGGAACGACGACACTGACGATCGGCGCGCCGTTCATGGGCCGCGGTCGAGGTCGGCGCCCGGACTGTAATCGGGCAGGGGGTATTGAACGCACAGCGCCCGCACGTCGGCGGCGACGGATTCGCGGATACCCTCGTCGAGACGGTAGTCGCGCTCGCCACGGGCCTGCACCGCGGACAACACGCGGTCCATGAGCCCGGCGCAGCGACGCATCTCCACCTCGCCCATGCCTCGCAGAGCCAGGCTGTTGGTGCCGAGACGAATGCCGCTGGTGACCAGGGCGGACTTGCGGTCGCCGGCGATGCGGTTCTTGTTGATGATGATGTTGCAGGATTCGAGTGCCTTTTCCGCCACCAGGCCGGTGATGCCGCGCGAGGCGAGGATGTCCATCAGCACGATATGGTTGTCGGTGCCGCCGGTCAGCACCCGGTAGCCCTTGTCGCCAAGCACATCGGCGAGCGTCGCGGCATCGGTGACGATGCGCCGGGCCAGCCGGCGGAAGGCTTCGCTTCCGACCTTGTCCAGGGCCCGCGCCTTGGCGGCGATGGCGGCCAGGTTGGGCGTGCCCTGGAAGTAGGGAAACACGCCGCGCTGCACCAGCCGCGACAAGGGGGTCTTGCCGTCCGGCCCCGGTGTGTCGTGGTCGCGGCCCATCAGGATCAGGCCGCCGCGCGGCCCGTACAGCTGCTTGTAGGTGCTGGTGGTCGTGAAGTGGGCATGGTCGATCGGGCTGGGGTGGACACCGGCGGCCACCAGGCCGGCGATGTGCGAGATATCGGCCAGCAGCCAGGCGCCGCTGCGGTCGGCGATGTCGCGGAAGCGGGCGAAATCGATACGGCGCGGATAGGCGCTGGCGCCGCATATGATCAGCCCGGGCCTGTGCCGGAGCGCGAGTTCCTCGACCTGGTCGTAGTCGATGAGTCCTTCGGGGGTCAGGCCGTAGGCCACGGCATCGAAGTAGCGGCCGCTCACGGAAGCCGGCGAACCGTGCGTCAGGTGCCCGCCGCAGTCGAGGTCCAGGCCCAGCAGGGTATCGCCGGGCTGCAGCAGCGAGAACAGCAGCACGGCGTTGGCCGACGAGCCGGAATGAGGCTGGACGTTGGCATAGGATGCCTCGAACGCCGCCTTCGCCCGGTCCACGGCCAGCCGTTCGATGGCATCGACCACCTCGCAACCGGCGTGGAAGCGGGCGCCGGGATACCCTTCGGTGGTGACATTGACGGTGGCCGTGCCTTCGCACACCAGCACCGAGGGATCGGCCACGCTGGACGCCGCCACCATGGCCAGTACCTCGCCCTGGCGCCTGTTCTCGGACTCCAGGAGCTCATAGAGCTGCGGATCCTGCTCCTGCAGCAGTTCGAAACCCCGGCGCGCCAAGCCCGCCAGCGACCCCGTGGCCGCATCGCCCCCGGTCGGCGTCTGAGATGGGGTGGTCATGACAACACGTTCTTCCTCATGCATCGGCCGACAGCATGGCTTCGATCTCGTCGTCGCCGAGGCGGCTCAGTTCCACGTAGGTCGCGGCCACGCGTTCGACCTCGATGCCGGCTTCCGCGCCGGCGGAGTCGACCCGTTCGGCCAGGGCCTCGATGGTCTTGCCGTCGAAGACGTCCTGCAGGCCGATCCGCACTTCGAAGGTCTCGTTGATGCGGGAGACGATCTGGGTGGCCTTGAGCGAATGCCCGCCCAGCAGGAAGAAACTGTCGCGGATGCCGATGCGTTCGATGCCGAGCACCTCGGACCAGATCAGGGCCAGCGCCTGCTCCAGCCCGGTCGTGGGGCCGACATAGTTCTCTTCCAGCTCCGGCCGCGCCCGGTCAGGCATCGGCAGCGCGCGGCGGTCGATCTTGCCGTTGGGTGTCAGCGGCAGCCGGTCCAGCAGCATGAAGTCGTGGGGCATCATGTAATCCGGCAGGCTTTCGGCCAGCCGCCGGCGCAGCTCCGGGATCAGGCCGCTGTCGACACGCTCACGGCAGGGCTGGTTGGCGTACTGTGACTCGCTGCGGCGCTGCAGGCGGCGCGGTGCCGTGGCGACCACCACATCGGCGAGCGAGGCGGCCGCCGGATGGTCGCGGCGGACGAAGACGGCGTCGAAACGCCCCTCGCCGTCGGATTCGCCGAGGCACAGTTCGACCTCCCAGCCCAGCTCGTCACCCAGTTCCCACAACACCTGGGGGTCGAGCGCCGGTTCCACGGGTCGTTGCGCAAGGGCGCGGCGCAGATCCGCTACCGTGGCGGCATTGTCCATCCCGGCGAGCAGGCGTTGCAGCCGCAGGTCGTCCTGCAGGCGGGCGTTGCCGATTCGCTGGATGCGCACGACCGGCGTGTCGGCCTGTTGGAGGCGATTCCGGACGGCGGTGGCATCGCCGACGTCGCGGGGCCAGACCAGCCGCGTGGTCGCGGGCGCGTCGGCGTGGGTCCGGGACTTGCCCAGGCAGACGTCGTAGTGGTACTTGTTGAACTCGTTGTGATGAGAGCCACGCTTGAGGACCACCGTCGCACGGTCCACGCGGGGGTTGCGCTCCGCCAGCGTCAGAAAGTATTCCGGGTCGACGACCAGTTCCTTCTCGCTGCGGGTGCGGCGCTGGATGCGCTGGCGCAGTTTTCCGATCGGCAGCCGCTCGTCGGCCAGGAAGTACTCGATGGAGGTGTGGAAAGTCTCCAGCAGCGGCAGGCTGCGCACGTCACCGATGAAGAAACTGCCACCGTCGGCGAGCGCCTCGATGGCACCGTCGACGACCCGTCCCAGGTAGTCGACGTCCGGAAAGTGCTGCAGCACCGAGTTGAGAATGACGGTGTCGTAGTGGCGCGCCGGCGTGGCGGAGAAGTCGTCGGCGGTGGCCTGTGCCAGCCGGACCTGCGACAGGCCGGCGGCATCGATCTTGGCCTGCAGGTCGCGGACCGCGACCGCCGACAGGTCGGCGGCGTGGTAGGCTTCCGTGTGCGGCGCCACCTTGAGCAGGATGAGGCCGGTGCCGCAGCCGATCTCCAGGACCTGGCGCGGCTGCAGCCGCAGTATCCGCGCCACCGACTGTTCCAGCATCTCGTGCAGCTCCTCGTCGCTGAACGGCTCGCCGGTGTAGCTGCTGTTCCAGCCGATGAAGTTGAGCTCCGCGCCGGCGTGCGAGGTGCCGCTGTAGGTGTGGTCGTAGATCTCCGCCCATTGCTCAATCTGGCCGCCGGCTTGCCGCCGTGTCCGGTCTTCGGCATCGGCGGCGGGAACCACGTAGGCAGCCAGGCGCTTCTCGCCCGGTTCGTCCTCGCGCATGACGACGACGGCCTCCTGTACCCCGGGGTGTTCGCGCAGCCGGGTCACGATTTCGCCCAGCTCTATGCGGTGGCCGCGGATCTTGACCTGGAAGTCGATGCGCCCGAGCAGCTCGATGTTGCCGTCCGGCATCCAGCGGGCCAGGTCCCCGGTCTTGTAGAGGCGATCGCCGGGGATATCGCTGAACGGATTGGGAATGAACTTCTCCGCCGTCAGCTCGGGGCGGCCGTAGTAGCCGCGGGCCAGGCCGATGCCGCCCAGGTGCAGTTCGCCCGCTTCCCCGACGGCAACCGGCTGCAGGTCTTCGTCCAGGATGTAGGCTTTCTGGTTCTTCATCGGCTTGCCGTAGGGAATGCTCTTCCAGTCCGGATCGACTTCGTCCACCGGGTAAACGATGGAATGGATAGAGGCTTCGGTGGCGCCGCCCAGCACCACGACACGTGCGGCCGGCGCCAGCGCACGCAGGCGGTCGGGCAGGGTGGGGGGCTCCCAGTCGCCGCCCTGGATGACCAGGCGGATTGGCAGCGGCTGGAGGTTCGGACGGGCCTCGATGTAGTCCACCAGCATCTCCAGCAACGCCGGTGCCGAATTCCATACCGTGACGCCGTGCCGGTGCACCAGTTCCGCCCAATGGGCGGGGTCCTTGAGACCCCATTGTTCGGGCATGACGATGGCGCCGCCGGCCGCCAGCGTGCCCAGCACTTCGTATACGCACATGTCGAAGCCCAGCGCGGAAATGGCCAGCGTGCGGGCATCCGTGTCGACGTCGAAGCTGCTGTTGAGGTCGTGGATGTTGTTGACCACGCCGCGGTGCTGCAGCGCAATGCCCTTGGGTGTGCCCGTGGAACCGGAGGTATAGATGACGTAACAGAGATTGGCGGGTTCGACGCCGCTGTCGGGTGCTTCGGCCGGCAATCCGGACCAGGCCTGTTCATCCCGGTCGAGGCAGAGGATATCGGCATCGAGCGACGGCAGTTCATCGACCAGGTGCGACTGGGTCAACAGGGTGCCGACCCGGGTGTCCTCCAGCATGAAGCGGATGCGATCACGGGGATAGGCGGGGTCGACCGGCACATAGGCGGCCCCGGACTTGAGAATGCCGAGAATGCCGACCACCATCTCCACCGAGCGTTCCGTGCAGATGCCGGCCAGTGCCTCCGGCCCGCCGACGCCACGCGCGAGCAGGTGCTGCGCCAGCCGGTTGGCGCGGGCGTCCAGTTCGGCGTAGGTCAGAATCTCTTCCCGGTACAGCAGCGCCGGGGCGTCCGGTCTGTCCTGCGCCTGCCGTTCGAACAGCTGGTGCAGGCATTTGTCATGCGGGAACGCTGCTTCGGTGGCATTCCATTCGTGGAGTATGCGCCGGCGTTCCTCGTGATCGAGGGCTTGCTGTGCCATCGTGGCCTCCCGCTGGACCCGAATGGTTATTGTTATAGCGAACAGCGGACGGAATCGTGTCCCCTTGAATCGCCCTCCCGGGCAGCGGTTCCGGGTGCGGACAATCCTCCCTATTCCCTGTGCCGGGACCGCCGGGCGACGTGTCGTCAGCGTCCTCCTGCCGCCAGCCTGCCCTCGTGCGACCCTGTCTTTCCCTTATAAGCCAGAATATCCGCCAGGTCCAGTGCAGCGCTCCGGATGTGTAAAGAAAATCGACACACCCCGGGCTGCGCCGCGTCCGGCCCGGCGGCAGGTGAAGCCCGGCAGGCGGGCTCGGGGGCGAGGGCCCGACGGGCCGGCCGGGCTCCTGGCTGTTGTAAATCCCGTTGACAACCCGGCGCCGCGTGGCGGGATGCCGGCTTGATCTTCTGGATGGGTGAGCTATAGAAAACAAGAGAGAGGATCGATATTCCCGCGACAAGGTCGGAGGTCTTGGCAATGCACACCATCTACATTCATATCGACGAGGATCTGGACCAGGAAGGGTTGCGCAAGCTGAAAGACGATCTGCTCAAACAAGCGCACATCACGGATGTCGAGGTGAGCGACAAGACGCCGCACGACTTGCTGGTGGAGTTCGAGGAAGACCACGTGACACCGATGGCCATCCTGCGCGAGATCGGCCGCCAGGGACTGCATGCCGATATCATGACGGGCTGAACGGCCCGTCAGTTGCTGTCGTCCGGCTCGCCTGTCGCCAGCTGCCGGCCGTCCTCCGCTTCCTGACGAACCTTCCTCAGCAATACCTGCAGCTTGATCGGGTCGGTGGCGCCGCGTTCCAGCCGCCGCAGCGCCATTTCCGTATACAACTGGATTTCCCGCAGGGCGTCACCGAGCTGGTCGAGGCGCACTGCTTCGTGCGTCGCCTGCCACTCGGGCGGCACCGCTTCCGCCTGCGAGCCCTCTTCCGTCTGCCAGTCCCCCGCCGGGGCGTCGACCGGCGACTGCAGGGTGGATTCGATCGGCTCACGCGCGGTCGCGGGCAGGGGCACGGGCGTGGCCAGCGGCCCGCTGTCCCGGCCCGTGTCGTCTTCCAGCCGGTAGTGGAAGGCCTTGCGGCTGGCCGCGTCTTCACTGCGGGTGACCAGGTACAGGCTCAGGGGCAGCAGCAGGCCCAGGAAACCGAAAGGCGCGAAATAGGGCGGCTGCAGAATGCCGGCCGTGACCAGGGCGTCATAGACGAACACCTGCGCCAGTACGACCAGGCCGCCGCCCAGCACCCGTCCCAGTCGCCGCCGGCCCTGGCGGTAGAGCGTCCGCGCCAGGTGGAGTGCATAGGCGAGCGCCAGCGCATTGGTGGCCAGCACGGCATACCACCAGGGATTCACGGCCAGGCTCCGGGCGCCGGCTTCGCCGACGGCGCGGTACAGCAGGCTGAGCGGCGCCGCCAGGTTGGCCACCAGGAAGATGCCCCACAGACCCGACAGGATGATCGGCACCAGCCGCGCCGGGCGGTCGAGGGCGGTCACCGGCAGCCACAGGCTGCCGGCCCACAACAGCAGGCCGGTGGCGATGATGAAGCGGCCGAGGTCGATGCGGGCGGCCGCCGAAAACGCCGCCTGGGCCGCCAGCGCGCTGGAGACGGCGAACAGCGCCAGCAGCAGCCACAATGCCCCCAGCAGCAGCGGCATGGCCGGCCGGTCGTGGCGGCTGGCGGCGGTATAGACGTGCAGCACGCCGGCATACAGCGCCGCACCGGCGAGCAGATAGAGGGCGAATGTGAACATGGCAGATCGAACGGGTGCCCGGACCTCCTTCTCGACAGGCTATCCTATTCGCGGCCGAAATCAAGAAAACCTGATATGAAACCTTCAATAGAGTTCATAACATAATGAATATATAAGTAATCTGTTGTCAGTCGGCGAGTCGGACCCGGGGTGTCCTCCGGCGCCGCACCCGGCGCGGCCACCGCCTTCAACCCGGACAGCTGAACAGTCGCTGGCGGCGGATGATGGCGGCCACCACTTCCGGCACCATCTGTTCCCAGCCGGGATCGCCGCGGCGTATCCGCTCCAGCACGTCGTGGGAGAAGATCGCCAGGTGTTCCTCGGGAATGCCGGCCAGTTCGCGAATGAAGCCGTTCTGGTAGAGATAGGCATAGAGATGGCGCAGGTGCGGCTGCACCTCGAGGCTGGATGCCGCGACCTGCTCGCCGCTGTCGCGGTCGCGCGCCGGGCACACGTACAGGCGCAGATCGTTGCGGAACAGCCGGCCGAAGGCCTCCAGAATGCCGCCGTCGAGGTCCTGGTAGTACTTCTCTTCGAAGATCTGTGCCAGGGTCGGCACGCCGAGGGCGATGCCGATGGGGCGCCGCGTGAAGCGGAACAGGTAGGCGGCCAGCCGGTAGAACTCGCCGTAGTCCGAGATCAGCACGTTCTTGCCCATGGCGCACAGGATCTCGGCGCGGTGCAGGAAGTCCTGGACGTCGATATCGTCGCCGTCCATGAGGTTGTTCAGTGTCATCTCGCTCAGCACCAGCACATCGTCCGGGTCCACTTCCGGTTCTTCACAGAAGGCCTTGCTGGCGCAGTCGAGCATGTCCATGTTGAGGCGGGTGGGCGGACGGAAGCGGCTGCGCTCCACCAGCACGGCCTTCTTGTACAGGGCGTCGGCCGGGTGCAGCACGTGGCCGTCGGGGCCGAACATGGCGGCGCTGGACAGGCCGAGCTGAACCAGGCGCAGCGCCATCAGCCGGTTGTCGACGGCCGCGAAGGCGGGGCCGGCGAAATCGACCATGTCGATCTCCAGCAGCTCGGTGCTGAGCTGGTCGAGCAGGGACGCCAGCAGTTGTTCCGGTTGCCGGTCGAGGTACAGCGCGCCGTGGATGAGATTGACGCCCAGGATGCCCAGCGTCTCCTGGTCCTGGACGCTGTCCTGCCCCTTGAGGTGCACGTGCAGGTCGATCTGGGACGGTTCGCCGTGCGGTTCGGTCTGGAAGCGGATGCCGAGCCAGCCGTGACCGTTCTGCTTGCGGGTGAAGCTGTGGGTGGCGACGGTGTTGGCGAAGGCGAAGAACAGGGTGTCGTCGCCCCGGCTCCGGCCCAGGCGTTCGTTGAGCAGCCGGTACTCGTGCAGCAGCATGGCCTGCAGTCGGTCGCGGCTGACGTAGCGCTGGCAGGGGCCGTAGATGGAGTCGCTGAACTGCATGTCGTAGGCCGACATGGCCTTGGCGACGGTGCCGGCGGCACCGCCGACCCGGAACAGCCAGCGTGCCGTCTCCTGGCCGGCGCCGATCTCGGCCAGGGTGCCGTAGCGCCCCTTGTCCAGGTTGATGTCCAGGGCCTTCTGGTGGGTGTCCTTCACCTGTTTTTCCATGTGCGCGGTTCCTTTGGCTGTCGGGCGCCCCGCGGGCCGCCGCCTGCAGCGCTATCGGCCTGATTCGCAACAGGGTTTAATTACGGCTCAGGGGGCCACCGACAGCCCGGGCGGGACGACCGGGAATGGAGAGGCGGTGTGAAGACCGGTACGCCGCGGCCCGGCCGGCCGCGCGGCCTCAGCCGGCGGGCAGCAGAACGAACAACGTCAGGCCGGCGGCCAGCGCCGACAGGCCCAGGGTGAAGGCATCGGCGGCCCGCCGCCGGGGCGCCGCCACCCAGCCGCGCAGCGTCCACAGGCTGCGCAGCCCGATCAGCCAGGCCAGCAGCAGCAATGCCAGCCCGTAGCGGGCCGGCAATGTAGCCGTATACAGAGCGGCCTCCAGCAGCGACAGGGCCAGCAACGCGGTCAGGAAACTGGCGGCGTAGCGTGCGTAGTGGACCGGTGAGCGCCCTGCCCAGTCCGGCAGGCGCTGCATGGCCAGGCCCAGCAGCGGCAGGCCGACGGGCCCCGCGATCAGGGCGGCAGCCAGTTCCGGCATCGCCCCGATGTGCCAGGCGAGGGTGATGAGGGCGGGGGTATGCAGTGTGGCGACCAGCACGGACAGGCGCAGCGGCGTACGCGCCAGGCGCCACCAGAGGCGCCCCGCGGGGCCGCGCTGCGGTATGGACAAGGGACCGATGGCCATGCACATGGATAAGGCGCTCCCGACAAGCCTGGACGATATGGCGGATTCTACCGGATCGACGCAGTGCTGTCGGTGACCAGGTCACCCGGGTGCCGCCACGGCGCGACAGGTCTTGCGCCGGCTGCCCCGACCATAGACTGCCGGCATGGAATTTCGCCACCGTATCCGGCTGCCCATCCTGGTGTTGCCGGTGGTGGGTCGGGCGAGGGGCGGTCCGGGCCCCGAGGGGAGCAGGGCCCGGATTCCCCGGTGTCAGCGGCGCGGCCGGGATGCCTTGCTGCGGGCGAACTCGTCCGCGGACAGGACGCCGTCGCCGTTGGCGTCTGCCGCTTCGAAGCGGGCCTCCAGTGCCGAGAAGGCGGCGGCCTCCTGGCGGGAGATGCGGCCGTCGCGGTCGCTGTCGACCTGCTGGAAGGAGGTCGGATCGTTGCTGCCGGCCGGCTGCCGGTCGGTTGCTGCATGGGCCGTCATCGCGACGCAGGCCAGGGCAGCGGTCAAGAGGGCGTTCTTCATACCTGCTTTCTCCTTTTCACTATGAGCAGACAGCATGGAGCAATGCCCGTGCCAGCATTCGCGCGCGGAAGGAAACGCCGGATTAAATATATATGAAACAGTTGGATGAAGAATATTTGTAAGGTGGTTACGAGATAGTGGCTGGCGGTCGCCGGTGTTGCCGCGCGGCGACGGCCCGGGCGGGTTCTCGCCCAGGTGGCTGAATGGCAAGGAAGCAGGCTGTGGCCGGCTGGCGACAGCGCCGGCGGACCGCCCGTCAGCCCCGGACGGTCCGCCGGCCGGTTTCAGCTGCAGCCCTTGGGACGCGGCAGCCCGGCGATCTTGTTGGCGCACTTGATCAGGCCGGTCGGAAACAGCGAATAGATGTACTTCTGGCTGCTGCGGTCCTTGCCGAACTTGTCTTTCAGCAGCTTGGAGAACACGCGCGGTTCGGCCACCGTGCCGTTGTCCTGGAAGTACTCGCGCGCCAGCCGGATGATGTCCCAGTGTTCCGGCGTCAGTTCGGGAACGTTCTCGTTCCTGGCGACTTCGGCGGCGAGCTCCTCGCTCCATTCGTCCAGATTGAGCAGCCAGCCGGCCTCGCTCAGCTCGATGGTTTTCCCGTCGACATTGACCTGCATTGTAGAATCTCCCGTTCCGGCGCGGCGGCCGTATTAATTGTTGACCAAATTTGTCAGGTACTGCCTATGGTACCGGTTACTGGCCCGCCGGAAAATAGGTGATTCAGCAGGGTTTCTCCCCGCGCCCGGTCAGTCCCCGCGCAGGGCGTCCAGCAGGTCGAGCGCCGAGACGACGCCGCAGATGCGGTTCTCGCGGGTCACGAACAGGCGGTGGATACGGCCTTTCACCATGATGTCGGCCGCCTCGTTCAATGTCGCATCTTCCCCCACTTCGAACACCATCGGCGTCATGATCTCCCGTGCCGTGGCGCCCGAGGTCTCGTCGAGATGGAAGCCGGGCGCCGCTTCCAGCGCCACCTGGCCTTCCAGCGCATGCAGGTAGTACTCGTGGATGTCACGCCGTTCGGCCCGCTGTTCCGGTGCGCCCCGAAAACGGGCGACATCGGTCAACGACACCACGCCGATGGGTTCACCGTCGGCCGATACCACTGGCGCACCCGATATGCGGTTGTCGACCAGAAAGCGCGCCAGTTCTTCCAGCGACCAGTCGGCGTCGACGGCCAGCACTTCCCGCTTCATCACCGAGGCGACCGATCGGCCCGGCGTAGATGGATTCATGGTCCTCCTCCTGTCCGGAACTGCACGGTCACCAGCGTAGCAACAGCCCCGGCAGCCCGACTTGACGCAGGTCAATGCGCGCCATGCCGTGGCCAAACGATGCTGACGCACTTGAAACCGGAGCGGGCCGGTCCCAGATTCGTTGTCACCGGATACTTGAACCAGCAGGAGGAAGTGAAATGGACATGACCGTGAACGGCAGGACTCTGGAACTCGACGAGGAGGGGTTTCTCCTCAACCCGGAAGACTGGGATGAAGACGTGGCCCGTGAGATCGCCAGGCGCGAGGGCATCGAGTTGACCGAAACGGTGTGGGAATTGATCAACTATTTCCGCGAGTACTACGAGGATCACATGGTGCATCCCACCATGCACAAGGTCGTGCTCAGCCGGGGCAAGCGCAAGGGCGTCGACTTCCAGGAAGCCGAGGCCTACCGTGACTTTCTGTACGAGTTGTTCCCCAAGGGCCCCATCCCCACGTTGTGCAAGCTGGCGGGCCTGCCGAAACCGGTCGAGGAGATCGAGGAATGATCGCCGCACATTTTTGACACCGGTCAAAAAACACCCAGATATCCAGCGCCGGCTATTGAAGCGCCGGACAATCCGGTTAACGTAGGGAGGCGGGACTTTCGATCCCGCTTCCCTTTTTTATCGGTAACAGTCGGAGGAGGTAGCGATGAATGTCAGAAAAATCCTGATCGCGGCGCTTCTGGCGACGGCTGCGGCCTTGCCGATGTCGTCCGCCAATGCTTTCTGGGGCGGCTGGTGGCCGTGGGACTGGGGCGGCCCGGGCTGGGGTGAGCCCTATTACGGCTATCCGGTCTATGGTTATCCCGGCTACTGGGGTGGCTACCCGGGCTACTGGGGCGGTTACCCGGGCTACTGGGGCGGCTATCCGGGCTATGGCTGGGGCCCCTGGTGGTAGCGCCGTCCGCAGCCCGGTCCGCCTGCAGCGGGCCGGCGCTGCGGAGCCAGCCCGGTCTGCGTTGGCACGTCGCTTCGGGGAGCCCCTGATCAAGTCGTCATTGCGAGGGACACAGGGCCCTGAAGGGTGCGCCGCGCCCGCGATGAGGTGAATACGGGAATACAGGACCGATCAGGGCTTCCTTCGAGACAGCCTCGGCCAGGCGGCATGGACAGCGGACTCGATGGGGCTGCGCACCAGCCGCTGTTGCGCCTGGCCGGGGAATGGGGCTCTCGTCCAGGCGCCCCGCGGCGTCTCGCCGCAGGGCGCCCGTTGCGGTTACGGCTTGGGTGGGGCTTCAGTTCTCGACCGAGACGCTGGTTGCCTGCAGGCCTTTGGGACCTTTTTCCACTTCGAAGTTGACGGTCTGGCCTTCCGCCAGGGTCTTGAAGCCGTCGCCCACGATGGCGGAGAAATGCACGAACACGTCCGCGCTGCCATCGGAAGGGGCGATGAAGCCATAGCCCTTGGACTCGTTAAACCATTTGACGGTACCTGTAGCCATTGAAATTTCCCCTGTAGGAACTGGTCTGAGTGTGTCAATTGCCGGCGAGGTAATTTACAGGAGATACTGCGAATGGAACTTCTGAAATAACCTGTACAACGTGCAATCGAAAAAGATTCTAGCCGACTGATCCGGAAACTTCCACTGCGGCGAAGTCCGCCACGATGTCGGCTGCCGGCCGTATGTCCTGGATGCCGTCGACACTCTTTCCGGCCTGGAAATAGTCCCGGTAGGCACTGCCCTGCAGGGAGGCGCGCTTGAGTTTCCAGACCGCCTGCAAGGCATAGATGGCTCGCATCCAGTGCTTGGTTCGTCCGCCTCGCAGCAAGCGGCGCGCCAGCGGGCCGGCGTGCGTCCCGGTACGCTCGACGTAGGGCGTACGTATGACGGAAACCGGCACCCCGGAGATGCGCTCGCTGAGCACGATGTCCTCTGCCCGCGCCTCCATGATGGCGCGTTTGTAATCGGGGTGGGCGCTGCATTCCTCGCTGGCGATGAAACGGGTGCCGAGTTGCGCGCCTGCGTAACCCATATCCAGCACGGCGGCATAGTCCCCGGGCGCGCCGATGCCACCGGCGCAAATCATGGGTTTTCCCAGGGGGCTGAGGTCTTCGAACAACTGCCCGGGCGACAGCGTGCCGGCGTGTCCGCCGGCCCGGTCGTTCACACAGATGAAGCCATCCACCCCTCCCTGCAATGCCTTCTCCGCCCAGCGCCGGCTGGTTACGTCGTGGTAGACGATCACCCGCCGGCCGCTGGCGGCGGCGCGTTCCACCACCCAGCGTGGATTGCCGAGTGCGGTGACCAGGAAAGGCACATTCTCCTCCAGCGCGATGTCCAGCCATTCCTGGACGCGTCGCAGGTACTTGCGTGAACTGCGCTCTATGATCAGGTTGACGCCAATCGGCTTGCTGGTCAGGCTGCGGATGTAGCGCAGTCCGTCACGGAAGTCCCAGCCGTGCACATAGGTGAGACTGAGCGGCTGCACTACACCGATGGCGCCCGCTTCCGATACGGCTGCCACCAGTTCCGGGTTGGAACAGGGATACATGGCGCCGCAGACGAGAGGCACATCGATGCCGAGGGCACGGCTGAAATCAGTCTGTGGCGGCAACGGCAGCTCCCTTTTCGGGGCCGATCAGCCAACGGGCCCTGGCGACGGCGACGACATCCCCGGCCTCGTCGCGTATTTCTCCCGTGAGTTCGAGTTCCCGCTGCCGGTTGTCGGACGGTACCTCGCAACGACATTCCGCGTTCAGCAGGCCGCGGGCCTTTTTCAGATAGACGATGGAGAATCCGCCCAGTATGCCTCGTGTCCCCGCGGGCAGGCTGTTGAGGAGCGCCAGTCCGGTCGCCATCTCCGCCAGGTTGCACAGGGCCATGGCGTGGACGGAGCCGAGGTGGTTGCTGACCCGTCGGCGCTTGCGCAGCCGGACAAGGCAATGGCCCGGTTCCAGCGTCTCGACCCCGGCACCAATGCTGCCGGTGTAGGGAACGTAGAGGCCAAGCAGGCGGCTGAACAGCCATTTCCCGCCTGGCAGGCGGCTGGCCGCCTGCCATCGCCGGCGCAGGAAGGGACCGATGGAGAGGGCCATGGGTGTGTGACTCCGTGCAGGTCTGCGGCCCGTGGCCGGGTCGCGGCGACTGGTGGTCTAGAATATAACACAGGGCGAGGTGGGGCGGCCGCCGTCGACCCGTTTCGACGTGTTCCCTGTTCCGTTGCACGAGGAGAGATGAATGAATGTGATCCGCAATCTGCTGGCGCTCGTCGGCCTGCTCGCCCTGGTGGGGGGTGGTTATCTGTTCACCCGGGCAGCCGCCGACATCGACGCCTTTACCCGCCTGGATCCCGCTGCGCGGCAAGTCTATGCCGACATGTGGAAGAAGCTGAGGGAAACCGGCAACGTCGCCGACGCCACGGTCTGGAAGGTGCCGCTTAAGGAAGGGGTAAGCCGGGAAGACGCCGAGCAGACCATGCGTTTCGTCGCCAATGAGCACAACATAAAGAACGTGGGCGAGCTGCCCCTGTCGGAGCAGGTGGAGTTGATGACAGGGAAGAAGCAGCGCTTTCTGAAGATCTACCAGTTCTGCAACCCGCTCACGGCCATGCGCATGGTCGATTACAGCGATGCCTTTTCGGCCTATCTGCCATGCCGTATCGCCATGGTCGAGGACAAGGCTGGCAGGTTCGCCCTCTATACGCTGAACATGGACCTGATGATTTCAGGCGGTCGCCCCCTGCCGGCCGGGCTGCGCGCCGAGGCGGACAAGGTACGGGATATCATCCGCGATATCATGGAACGTGGCGCGGCGGCGGACTTTTAGCCCGCTAGACCCTGATATAGGTCCAGCCTTCCGTGAGCCGCTGAATGAGCAGGTCGGCGGCCGGCATTCGCGCCTGTACGCCCTCGATGAGAATCGGGTCCAGGCCGGTTTCGCGCAGCCGCTTGAGGCCATTGCTGCAGGCGAAGAAACGCACGTTCCGGTAGCGTGCCATTATGTCCAGGATGCGCTGGCGGAAGGGGGAGGTCGATGTGCGCATCAGGTCCAGCCCGCCGCCGTTGGCGATCACTTCGACCTGGATTCCCGAGTCGCTGTAGCGTTTCATGAGGCGCTCGGCGCGATCCAGCACCTGCCTGAAACGGTTCGGGTCCGAGACGGCGATGTGGAGAATCACATGCCGGGATTCGAAGCTGGTGCCGTCCAGCGCCAGCTGTTCCATCGCCTGGGTGCGCCAGTCGTGGCTGGCCCAGCCGGCGGCGAAGGCCGCCACTGTCAGCAGCAGCGATGCGGCGATCCGGGCTGCCGACCAGCCGTACCGGCGGCGGCGCAGGGGGCCGCTCCCCGAAGGCGGGACGGCGTTCTCGAAAGAGAATTTGACCCACTCCTTGGTATGGCGCAGTTCACAGATACGTTCGCGCAGGCGGCTGTCGTCTTCCATACGCAGCAGCAGTTCGTGCTTGGCACGGGAGTCCAGCTCGCCATCGATATAGGCGTGCAGGATGTTGTCCTCGTTGGTGTGTCGTTCGTTCATTTCACCCTCCGGAGATAGCTTGGGGGAGCAGGCTGGCGGGTGCGGAATCCGGCCAGTACCCGTTGCAGGGTATTGCGCGAGGTGTGCAGACGGCTCATCACCGTACCGATGGGGATGCCCAGTATCTCCGCCACCTCGGCGTAGGAGAATCCCGCCAGATCGACCAGTGTGATGGTCTGGCGCTGCCCTTCCGGCAGATTCAGGATGGCGCGACGGACCCGGTCGACCACTTCGAGTTCGCTGCTTGCCGATTCGGCATCGTCGTCGCCGCAGGCGTGCTTGTCCTCGTATTCCACGTTGGGCCGCATGCTGCGCAACTGCGCCTTCCAGCAGTTGCTCAGGATCGTATAGAGCCAGGCATTCAAGCGCTGGTGATCACGCAACTGGTGTGCGCGGCGCAGGGCGATGATCTGGGTTTCCTGCACCAGGTCGTCGGCCAGCATGGCATCACCGCACCAGGCCAGGGCAACACCGTATAGTCGGTTGCGGCTGTCGGCGATGCGTTTTCGCAGGGTGCGCGTGGTGCAGAGGCGATTGACGATCTCCATTGTGTGTAGATGAGGGATGGAGGGACTTTATTCGGATTAAATGAGGCCGAATA
>JALSRI010000091.1 GCA_026984835.1 Thiohalobacter sp.
ACGGCGCCGGCTGCGCCAGGCTCCCTGGCCCCTGTCGCCAACCGGCCGCCGCTGGCATACTGGCATGCGTCCACCGCACAGGGGAAAAAAACGGGGTCGCAGCCCCTCGTCGGGTCCGGGCGGAAATCCATTTGACCGAACAAAAGCATGGGTTGCATCTGCAACCGGTCGGAGACAGGAAATCATGAACGACACGCGGGCATCCTTTGTAACCAGGTTCTTCAAGCTGGAGTCGGCCAGCGGCATCATTCTGATGTTTGCCGCGGTGCTTGCCCTCGTTTGTGCGAACTCCCCCCTGCAGAACTACTATGCGTTGCTGCTGGACACGCCCGTGGAGGTGCGCGTGGGCGGATTCGGGATAGCGAAACCGCTGTTGCTGTGGATCAACGACGGGCTGATGGCGATATTCTTCCTGCTCATTGGCCTCGAACTCAAGCGGGAGCTCATCGAGGGCGAGTTGTCGAGCTGGCACAATGTCGTTCTGCCCGGCGTTGGTGCGATTGGCGGAATGGCGCTGCCGGCGCTGGTCTATATCTACTTCAACCGGGATGATTCCACCGCGCTGGCGGGCTGGGCCATACCGGCGGCGACCGACATCGCCTTTGCCCTGGGCGTGCTGTCGCTGCTGGGCTCGCGGGTTCCCGCGTCCATCAAGATCTTTCTGACCTCCCTGGCGATTTTCGACGATATCGGCGCCATCGTGATCATCGCCGTCTTCTACACCGCCAGTATCTCGCTGTCGGCGCTGATGGTGGTGCTGATCTGCGTCCTGATACTGGTGGTGCTCAACCGGCAGGGCGTGGAATCGAAGAGCATGTACATGCTGATCGGCATGGTGATGTGGGTGGCCATGTTGAAATCCGGCGTGCACGCGACGCTGGCGGGTGTCGTGCTGGCCATGTTCGTGCCCCTCCGTTCCGGAACGGAGGGGCACCCGTCGCCCCTGAAGAGCATGGAGGACGACCTGCACAGCGCGGTCGCCTTCTTCGTGCTGCCCGTGTTCGCGTTCGCCAACGCCGGCATCGCCCTGTCGGGGATCGGTCTCCAGCAGGTGATGCACAGCGTGCCCCTGGGCATTGCGCTGGGGCTGTTCGTCGGCAAGCAGGCGGGCATATTCGGCATCTGCTGGCTCACCGTCCGGCTCGGCCTGGTCAGGCTGCCGGGCGGCATGTCGTGGAAATCGCTGTACGGCACCGCCGTGCTGTGCGGCATCGGCTTCACCATGAGCCTGTTCATCGGCTCGCTGGCCTTCGAGGGGGCGGGGGACAACCGCCTGTTCGACGAGCGCCTGGGCATACTCATCGGCTCCCTGGCCTCCGGCATCCTCGGCTACCTGGTACTGCGCGCCAGCCTGCCCGCCGGCGACCGGCGCTGACGGCAGCGGGCCGCGCATGGAACTGGCGATCACAGCGGAGCTGCTCGGCAACCTGTACTGGATCACCCTGCTGGCGGTGGTGGTGTCGTCGGCCTCGGGCGTCCTGAAGGCCGGCGAGAAACAGTTCGACCTGTTCGGCGTGGTGGTGATCGCCATCGCCACCGGGCTGGGCGGCGGCTCGCTGAGAGACCTGCTGCTCGACCGGCCGGTGTTCTGGATCCGGGACCAGGGCTTCTTCCTGGCCTCCATCGCCAGCGCGGTGGTGATATTCGTGCTGGCCCGGCGGTTCAGGCTGCCGCCGCGCTATTTTCTCATCGCCGACGCGGCGGGCCTGGCCACCTTCGGCGTCGCCGGCACCCTGGTCGCCCTGATGGCCGGCGCGCCCGCGTTGATCGCCAGCTTCATGGGCGTGGTGACCGGCACCATGGGCGGCATCTTCCGCGACCTGCTCTGCAACGAGCCGCCGGTGGTGTTCTCCAGCCCGCTCTATGCCACCGTGTCGTGGCTGGGCTCGGCGCTGTTCATCGCGCTGCTGCATTTCGGCATCGACCTGACGGTGGCCGCCACCGCCGCCGGCCTGGCCATCTGGCTGGCGCGCCTGCTGGCGATCCGCTACGACATCGGCCTGCCGAGGTTCAGGTCCAGGTACTGAAGAAGGCGTCGATCTCGAAGAGAGACAACAGACTGCCATCCCCGGTGGTTCGTTCCAGGGCCGGGGCACCGGTGGCGAAACCATCGAAGTCGAGAGCCTCGCCAGATGAAAGTGCGAAAGATTCCGGTCACCATCGTTGCCCGATTATCTTCAACAGCGCCGCATTGAAGGCCCGCGGCCTGACCTGAGCCACGAAATGCCCGACGCCGGAGATCAGCGTGACATGGTCGTTGGCCGGCGTCTCCCTGCCGGTGGGCGCCGCGTTGATGTTGTAGAGGATGCCGGCGAAGCGCCGCAGATCGGCCGCGGCGTGTTTCCGGTTCCAGTCGAACAGCTCGCGCATCGCACTCACGCCCACCGCCGGATCCGCCCCGGAGAACCGGCCGGTGATGTCCGCCACCACGGCCGGGTCGGCCTGCGGGGTGAACATGGTGGCCAGCATCTTCCGGGTGGCGCCGCTGAAGTCGCGCTCGAAGGGCGCCACGAAGGCATCGATCGCCGCGTCGCTGTCGGGATACCGGAAGGCCGTGTAGAAGGTGTCCACACCCACGATAGCCACCACCCGGTCCCCCAGCCGCCTGGCCGCCTCCACCACCACGGGCCCGCCCATGGAATGCCCGACCAGCACCACGTGCCGCGCGCCGACCACGTTCACAACGGCCGCCACATCCTCGCCGAAGGCCTCCATGCTGTAGTGCGCCCGCCGGCTGCCCGACTCGCCGTGACCGGCCAGATCCAGCCACACCACCCGGTGCCCCCGGGACAGGGCATCGACCTGAGCATCCCAGAAGCCGTGGTCACAGGTCCAGCAATGCACGAACACCAGCGTCGGCTCGCCCCGGCCCTGGACCCCTAGACGATGGGGCTGCCGTCCGCCGAAGCCACGCTGCCCCGCACCGGCCCGGCCCCATCAGGCCTGTTGCCATCGCATGCCGACAGCGCCAGCAGGGCAAGGAGCGCAATCCGGAGCGGTGTGCGGGATGCGTGCATGTCCGGGACTCCTTTTGCATAGCGGCGCCGGAGGCCGCTTCATTCCATGGGTCGCTTCAGACTGTCTTATAGACCGGCCCCGCCCGGCGATCAAGACCGGCAAGACCAATGACTGGAGTTATATACAGTAGTATTGAAAAGGCCATTCCGGGCCGCTTCGCCAATCCGGCTTGTACAAGTGGAAATTTATCCGCGCAATATCGAATTTACCCGGCAAAAACAGCACATTGCCGCGCCCGTTCTGCAACCGGAACCGGCGTGCTAACCCGCACCTGCCAGTCAAGCCGGAAAATCGCCAATATCCGCGCAGGCGCCGTTCAATATTGACAAGATGGCTAAAAACCGCTAAACGGTTGAGGAAACAGCCGCCTGCCACACGGATGACCAAAGAGGAACAGGCATGATAACCCGCAGCCGCCGCACTATCGCCCGATTCGGTTTACTAACCCGCATGTGCCTGGTGTTTCGTGTTATGCGGCGCGTGCTTGATAATCAGTAGTTAGGC
>JALSRI010000092.1 GCA_026984835.1 Thiohalobacter sp.
CCATCCAGGTGCTGGCGTTCATGACGGCGCTGAGCCTGCTGCCGGCGGCGCTGATGATGATGACCTCCTTCACCCGCATCCTCATCGTGCTGGCCATCCTGCGCCAGGCGCTCGGCACCATGCAGTCACCTTCCAACCAGGTGCTGATCGGCCTGTCGCTGTTCCTGAGCCTGTTCATCATGATGCCGGTGTTCGACAAGGTGTACGACGAGGCCCTGCAGCCCTACCTGGCCGAGCAGATCCCTGCCCAGGAAGCAGTCAAGCGTGCGGCCGGCCCGTTTCGCGGCTTCATGCTGGGCCAGACCCGCGACGACGACCTGGCGCTGTTCGCCGGCCTGTCGGGCGAGGGCGAGTTCGCGCAGCCGGACGACGTGCCGTTCTCACTGCTGCTGCCGGCCTTCGTCACCAGCGAACTGAAGACCGCGTTCCAGATCGGCTTCCTGATTCTCATTCCCTTTCTGGTCATCGACCTGGTGGTGGCCAGCCTGCTCATGTCCATGGGCATGATGATGCTGTCGCCCATGATCGTGTCGCTGCCGTTCAAGATCATGCTGTTCGTGCTCATCGACGGCTGGTCGCTGATCATGGGCACGCTGGCCGCCAGCTTCGTGGTGTGAGGTGAACCATGACACCTGAACTCGTCATCGAAATCGGCAAGCAGACCATGCAGGTGACGGCGCTGCTGGCCGCGCCGCTGCTGATGTCGGCGCTGGTGGTCGGCCTGCTGGTCGGCATGTTCCAGGCCGCCACCCAGATCAACGAAATGACGCTGACCTTCGTGCCCAAGCTGATCGTGGTGGCGCTGGTGCTGACCCTCGGCGGTCCGGCGCTGCTGCGCACCCTGCTGGGCTTTACCACCCGCCTGTTCGAAAGCATCCCGGACATGATCGGCTGATCTCATGCTCTTCACCACCACCGACATCGTCAGCCTGATCAACGGCCTGTTCTGGCCGCTGACCCGCGTCGCCGCCATGCTGGCCATCGCGCCCATCTTCGGCGCACGCATGGTGCCGGTGAAGATCCGGCTGATGCTGGCGCTGCTGCTGACTTCGGTGATCGTGCCGACGCTGCCGGCCATGCCGCCGGTGGATCCGCTGTCGCCGGCGGGCGCGCTGGTGCTGGCGCAGCAGTTGATCATCGGCCTGGCCATCGGCTTCAGCATCCAGCTGGTGTTCGCCACCCTGGTGGTGGCCGGCCAGACCACGGCCATGGGCATGGGGCTGGGCTTCGCGTCCATGGTGGACCCCCAGAACGGCGTCCAGGTGCCGGTGGTCGGCCAGTACTACGTGGTGGTGGCCACCCTGTTGTTCCTGGCCATGAACGGTCACCTGGCGCTCATCCAGGTGCTGGTGGACAGCTTCCGCACCCTGCCGGTCGGCATCGACGCCCTCAGCCGCCAGGAGCTGCGCGAGGTGGCCTACTGGGGCGGCCGCATGTTCGCCGGCGCGGTCATGGTGGCGCTGCCGGCGGTCGCCGCCATCCTGCTTGCCAACCTCTCCTTCGGCGTGGTCAGCCGCGCGGCGCCGCAGCTCAATATCTTCGGCGTCGGCTTCCCGGTCATCATGACGCTCGGCTTCGTGGCGCTGATGTTCATCGTGCCGAGCCTGCTGCCACACCTGGAGCGGCTGCTGCAGGACGCCTTCGGCGCCATCGGCCAGTTCGGCCGGGGAGGGCGCTGAGGTGGCAGAGAACGAGGACGGCCAGGAACGCACAGAAGAGGCAACCCCCAAACGCCGCGAAGAGGCGCGCGACAAGGGCCAGATTCCGCGTTCGCGGGAACTGACCACGATGTCGATGCTGTTCGTGGCCGCCAGTACCCTGAGCGTCGCCGGCAGTCACATGGTGGAGCAGTTGGGCGGCATCATGGCGAAGGGCCTGAGCATCGACCGGGCGCACGTCTTCGACAGCCACCAGCTCATCTTCCACCTGCGCGACGCCATCGCCGACGGCCTGTGGATGCTGGTGCCGTTCTTCGCCATCATGCTGGTGACGGCGTTTGCCGCGCCCCTGGCACTGGGCGGCTGGGCTTTCAGCACCGAGGCCATCAGCTTCAAGCTGGACAAGCTCAACCCCGTCACCGGCCTCAAGCGCCTGTTCGCGGTGCGCGGTCTGGTGGAGCTGGTCAAGTCGCTGCTCAAGTTCCTGCTGATCGGCAGCGTCGGCGCTGGCCTGCTGTGGCACTACGCGCCACAACTGGCGGGCCTGGGTCAGGAGTCGCTGGCCGCCGGCCTGGCACACACCGGCCGCATCCTGAGCTGGTCGTTCCTCATGCTCAGTGCTTCACTCATCCTGGTCGCCGCCGTCGACGTGCCCTTCCAGCTCTGGGACCACAGCAAGAACCTGAAGATGACCCGCCAGGAGATCAGGGACGAGCACAAGAACACCGAAGGCAAGCCGGAAGTGAAAGCCAAGGTGCGTTCCATGCAGCGCGAGATGGCCCAGCGCCGCATGATGGCCGAAGTGCCCAAGGCCGACGTGATCATCACCAACCCGACCCATTTCGCGGTGGCGCTGCGCTACGACGCCGAGCGCATGGCGGCGCCGGTGGTGGTCGCCAAGGGCGTGGAGCTGGTCGCCAGCCAGATCCGCACCGTTGCGGTCGCCAACGACGTGCCGCTGTTCGAGGCGCCGCCGCTGGCGCGGGCGCTCTACTACAGCACCGACATCGACCAGCAGGTGCCGGCCGGGCTCTACCTGGCCGTGGCCCAGGTACTGGCCTACGTGCTGCAGCTCAAGGCCACCGCCCGCGGCGGCCCGGTGCCGCAGCGCCCCGAAGACATCGAGGTACCCCCCGACTTCTACACCGGTCCGGAAACGGACAGGCCGCCCCCTGACCCCGACCGCCCGTAGGGTGGGGTGAGTGCAGCGAACCCCACCGAAACCCGGCCCGGATCCACCACACAGGCGAAAAGAGATGGCAACACAAACAGCAACCCTGGATTTCCGCAACATCGCCCGCAGCGGTCTCGGCGCCCCATTGCTGCTGGTCGCCATGCTGGCCATGGTCATCGTGCCGCTGCCGCCGTTCGCGCTGGATATCTTCTTCACCTTCAACATCACACTGTCGCTGGTGATCCTGATGGTCACCATCTACGCCATGCGGCCTCTGGACTTCGGCGTATTCCCGACCGTGCTGCTGGTGTCGACGCTGCTGCGGCTGGCACTCAATGTCGCCTCCACCCGGGTGGTGCTGCTCAACGGCCACACCGGCACCGGTGCGGCCGGCAAGGTCATCGAGTCCTTCGGTGAGTTCGTGGTGGGGGGCAACTACGCCGTCGGCCTGGTGGTGTTCGCCATACTGGTCATCATCAACTTCGTGGTGGTGACCAAGGGCGCCGGCCGGGTGTCGGAAGTGAGCGCCCGTTTCACCCTGGACGCCATGCCCGGCAAGCAGATGGCCATCGACGCCGATCTGAACGCCGGCCTCATCACCCAGGAAGAGGCGCGCGCCCGGCGCGAGGACATCGGCCGCGAGGCGGACTTCTACGGCGCCATGGACGGTGCCTCCAAGTTCGTGCGCGGCGACGCCATCGCCGGCATCCTGATCCTGTTCATCAATATCGTCGGCGGCCTGGCCATCGGCACCCTGCAATTCGGCCTCGACATCGGCGAAGCCATGCGCAACTACACCCTGCTGACCATCGGCGACGGCCTGGTGGCGCAGATCCCGTCGCTGGTGCTGTCCTCGGCCACCGCCATCATCGTCACCCGCGTCTCCAACGAGAACAAGATGTCCGACCAGGTCATGGACCAGCTGTTCGGCAACCCCATGGTGCTGGCGGTGGCGGCCGGCGTGATGGGCATCATGGGCATGATCCCGGGCATGCCCAACCTGGCCTTCCTGACCCTGGCGGGCCTGGCCGGCGCCGCGGCCTGGACCACCTGGCAGCGCCGGCAGGCGGAACTGTTGCAGCCGGAACCGGCCGTCGAGAGCGAGGAACCCCCGGCCGAGGCCCGCGACCTGAGCTGGGAAGACGTGGGGCCGGTTGACATCATCGGCCTGGAAGTGGGCTACCGCCTGATCCCGCTGGTGGACCGCGCCCAGGGCGGCCAGATGATGGACCGCATCAAGGGGGTGCGCAAGAAACTGTCGCAGGAACTGGGCTTCCTGGTGCAGCCGGTGCACATCCGCGACAACCTGGAATTGGCGCCCAATGCCTACCGCATTCTGCTCATGGGCGTGCCGGTCGGCGAGGCCGAGATCCACCCAGACCGTGAGCTGGCCATCAACCCGGGCCGGGTGTTCGGCACCCTGCAGGGCATCGAGACCCGCGACCCGGCGTTCGGCCTGGAGGCGGTGTGGATCCCGCCCTCGGAGCGCGAGAACGCGCAGACGCTGGGCTACACCGTGGTCGACGCCAGTACCGTGGTGGCCACCCACCTCAGCCAGTTGTTGCAGGATCACGCCCACGAACTGCTCGGTCACGAGGAAGTCCAGCACCTGCTGGACGTGCTGGCCAAGTCGGCGCCCAAGCTGGTCGAGGACCTGGTGCCCGACACCCTGTCCATCGGCGTGGTGCTGAAGGTGCTGCAGAACCTGCTGGAGGAGCGCATTCCCATCCGCGACATCCGCACCATCGCCGAAGCGCTCGCCGAGCACGCCCCAAAGAGTCAAGATCCCGGCGCTTTGACGGCCGCCGTGCGTACCGCGCTTGGTCGTTCAATCATTCAGCATATCAATGGGATGGAGCCGGAAGTTCAGGTCATTACTCTCGATCCTTCACTGGAACAGTTATTGCAACAGTCCATTCAGGCCGCAGCCGAAGGCGGCGCCGGCTTCGAGCCGGGGCTGGCGGAGCGCATGCACCGCTCGCTGGCCGAGAGCGCGCAGCGGCAGGAAGCCGCGGGGCAGCCGGCGATCCTGCTGGTGTCGCCGCCGATACGCGCCTGGCTGGCGCGGCTGGTGCGGCACAGCATTCCGACCCTGCACGTGCTGGCCTACAACGAGATACCGGACAACAAACAGATCAAGGTGGTCGCCAACATCGGCACCGATGCACCGGCCCTGGGGGCCGCAGCGGACGGGACACAGACGGCATGATTGACACGACAGACGCGACCACCCGGACCGAACCGACGACACTGGCGGCCACCCGGGCCGACGAGGTGCTGGCATGAAAGTGAGACGATTCTTCGCGCCCGACATGCGCCAGGCCATCCGCCTGGTGCGCGAGGCCCAGGGGCCGGACGCCGTCATACTGTCCAACCGCAAGGTGGACGGCGGCGTCGAGATCATCGCAGCGGTCGACTACGACGAGTCGCTGATGGCGCAGGCGCCGCAGCCGCCGTCGGGGGCGGCGCCCGCGGTTCCCGACGGCGACGCGAAAGACAGCGGCGCAGCGGAGGCAGCCGAAGACGATCCGCCGCCGCGCCGCCCTGCCGGAGCCGGCATCAGCTGGGAACAGGACCCGGCCATCCGCTCCATGCGCGACGAGATACGCCAGTTGCGCGGCCTGCTGGAAAACCAGCTGGCGCACCTGGCCTGGGGCGAACTGAAACGCAGCGAGCCGCTGCGCGCCGACCTGCTGGAACGGCTGACGGCGCTGGAGCTCGATCCGGCCCTGGCGGCGTCGGTGGCAGCCGTGGCGGCGGGTGCCGACAGCGAGGAGCACGCCTGGCGTCTGGCGCTGGCCGAGCTGGCCGGCCGCCTCCCGGTCGACGAGAGCGACAGCCTGGATGCCGGCGGCGTGGTGGCGCTGATCGGTTCCACCGGCGTCGGCAAGACCACCAGCATCGCCAAGCTGGCGGCACGCTACATTCTCCGCCACGGCCAGCGCCAGGTGGCGCTGATCACCACCGACTGCTACCGCATCGGCGCGCACGAGCAGCTCATGACCTACGGTCGCATCCTCGGCATCCCGGTGCAGGCCGCCTCCACCACCGCCGAACTGCGCTCGGCGCTGCGCAGCCTGTCCGACAAGCGCCTGGTGCTGGTCGATACCGCCGGCATGAGCCAGCGCGACCTGCGCCTCAGCGAACAGTTCTCCACCCTCACCGACAGCGGCATGGACATCCGCACCCTGCTGGTGCTGTCGGCCACCGTGCAGCGTCCGGTGCTGGAGGAGACCGTCAAGGCCTTCGGCCGCGTGCCGCTGGATGGCGCCATCCTGACCAAGGTCGACGAGGCCGCCAGCCTGGGCGGCCTGCTGTCGGTGGTGACAAGCAAGCATCTGCCGCTGGTGTTCGTCGCCGACGGCCAGCGCGTGCCCGAGGACCTGCACCCGGCACGCGCCCTCAACCTGGTACAGACCGCCGCCGAACTGGCGCGTGACCGCTCGCGGCCGCAGGACGCCCTGCTGGCCCGGCACTACGGAGGAGTCGGCGCGGATGTTCTTGTCTGAGGCGAAGCTGGATCAGGCCGCGGGGATACGACGCATGGCAGCACCACGACCGGTACAGGTGATCGCGGTCACCAGCGGCAAGGGCGGCGTAGGCAAGACCAACGTGTCCGTCAACCTGGCGGTGTCACTGGCCGAGGCCGGCCGCAGCGTCATGCTCATGGACGCCGATCTGGGCCTGGCCAATGTCGACGTGCTGCTGGGCCTGCACCCGGACAAGAACCTGTCGCACGTGATGGACGGCGAACGCAGCCTGGAGGAGATCATCCTGCACGGGCCGTCCGGTGTCATGGTGGTTCCCGCGGCATCCGGCATCAAGCGGCTGGCGGAATTGAGCACCGTCGAGCACGCCGGCCTGATCCGCGCCTTCAGCGAACTCAGTCATCCGATAGACACGCTCATCGTCGATACCGCCGCCGGCATCAACGAGAGCGTGGTCAGTTTCAGCCGCGCCGCCCAGGAGGTGGTGGTGGTGGTATGCGACGAGCCGGCATCGATCACCGATGCCTACGCGCTCATCAAGGTGTTGAGCCGTGACTATGGCCTGCAGCGTTTCCGGGTGCTGGCCAACATGGCGCACAGTGCACAGGAGGGAAGGGAGTTGTTCAGCAAAATATCAAGAGTAACCGACCGCTATCTGGACGTGACGCTGGAATTCATGGGCGTCGTGCCGCACGACGACTACCTGCGCAAGGCGGTGCGCAAGCAGCGCCCAGTGGTTCAGGCCTACCCGCGCAGCCGCGCCTCCATGGCGTTCCGCAACCTGGCCCAGAGGACCGGCAAGTGGCCGGCGCCCGGCGGTGCAGCCGGTCACCTGGAGTTCTTCGTGGAACGCCTGATCCAGTCGCACGCCACAACCATGGAGATGCCGTCATGAATGGAGCCGCCATGTATGCATCCAGCCAGGACGCCGCCGGCGACGACCTGGTGTCGAAACACGCGGTGCTGGTCAAGCGCATCGCCTTCCACCTCATGAGCCGGCTGCCGCCCAGCGTGCAGGCCGACGATCTCATCCAGGCCGGCATGATCGGCCTGCTGGAGGCGGCGCGCAACTATGACGCCACCCAGGGCGCCAGCTTCGAGACCTATGCCGGCATCCGCATCCGCGGTGCCATGCTGGACGAGATCCG
This sequence comes from Thiohalobacter sp., assembly GCA_026984835.1. Classification (GTDB taxonomy): domain Bacteria; phylum Pseudomonadota; class Gammaproteobacteria; order DSM-19610; family DSM-19610; genus JALSRI01. The sequence goes on from JALSRI010000092.1 coordinate 7,469, forward strand.
CCGCACCGACTGGACGCCGCGCTCGGTGCACCGCAAGGCCCGCCAGGTGGCCGAGGCGGTGCGGCTCATAGAGAACGAACAGGGTCGCGACGCGCGCGACGTGGAAGTGGCCGAGAAGCTCGGCATCACCCTGCACGAGTACCACCGCATTCTGCAGGACGCCACCGGCTGTCGCGTGTTCAGCATCGACGACGGCAACGGCTTCGGCGACGAGCCGGCGCCGCCGGCGGGCGAGAAACAGGCCAACGAGCCACTCGACAGCCTGCAGAACCGGGATTTCAAGGCCGCCCTGGCACAAGCCATCGCTGGTCTGCCGGAACGGGAACGGCTGGTGATGGCCATGTACTACGACGAAGAATTGAACCTGCGCGAGATCGGTGAAGTGCTGGGAGTGAGCGAGTCCCGGGTGTGCCAGATCCACGGCCAGGCGTTGATCCGCCTGCGTGCGCGCATGGGCGAGTGGGTGGGGGACTGAGCGCGTGCCGGTCCACGATATCGGGCAATGAACAAGGGCTGAAGCAGGAGACCGCCTTGGATACGGACATGAAGATCCTCATCGTGGATGATTTTTCCACCATGAGACGCATTATCAAGAACCTGCTGCGTGACCTCGGGTTCAACAACACCGAGGAGGCAGACGACGGTAACACGGCGCTGCCGCTGCTGCAGAACGGCAGTTTCGATTTTCTGATCACCGACTGGAACATGCCGGGCATGACCGGCATCGACCTGCTGCGCGCGGTGCGCGCCGACGAGAAGCTGGCTGGCCTGCCGGTGCTCATGGTGACGGCCGAATCCAAGCGCGAACAGATCATCGAGGCGGCCCAGGCGGGGGTCAACGGCTACATCGTCAAGCCGTTCACGGCGGTCACGCTGAAGGAGAAGATCGACAAGATTTTCGAACGCATCGAAGCGACGGCGGGATAGCTCATGGACGCGGCGATCGAAACGGATGGCGAGCTGCTCGCCAGCGCCCGCGCGCTGGTGGATGAGCTCGAGGCGGGCAACCGGGCGGCTGCAGACAAGCTGATCGACGCGCTGGGCAAGGTGCGCGAGCAGAGCCTGTTCCGGGAGCTGGGCAAGATGACGCGCCAGCTGCACGAGGCCCTCAACGGCTTCACCCTGGATTCACGCGTGGCGGCGCTGGCGGAGACTGACATCCCTGATGCGCGCATGCGCCTCAACCATGTCATCACCATGACGGAAGAGTCCGCCCACCGCACCCTGAGCGCGGTCGAGAGCACGCTGCCAGTCGCCGAGCAGCTGCGCAGCCAGGCCGGCAGTCTCGGCGGAAAATGGCGTCGCTTCCGCAACAAGGACATGACGCTGGAGGAATTTCGCGCCATGAGCCAGGAGATCGAGGACTTCCTGGCGCTGGCGCTCGAACACGCCGACCGCATCCACGGCAACCTGTCCGAGGTGATGCTGGCGCAGGACTTCCAGGATCTGACCGGCCAGATCATACGCCGCGTCATTTCACTGGTGCAGGAAGTGGAGGAACGACTGGTCGAACTGGTGCGGCTGTCGGGAGGGGTCGACAACAAGGACGCCCCGTCGAAGGAGGACGCCGCGGCGCTGGCGCGCGGCCAGGGCCCCGCCGTCCCCGGTGTGGAAGGGGCGGGTAGTACGGTATCGGGCCAGGACGAGGTCGACGACCTGCTGTCCAGCCTGGGATTCTGAGGGAAGAGCGTGATGAGCATCGATGCCGACGACGAGATTCTGCAGGACTTCCTGGTCGAGGCCGGTGAGATCCTCGAGACGCTGAACGAGGAACTGGTCGAGCTGGAACAGCACCCTGACGACCTCGACATGCTGAACAGCGTGTTCCGCAGCTTCCATACCATCAAGGGGGGGGCCGGTTTCCTGGGGCTGGAGGGCCTGGTGGACGTCTGTCACCGCGCCGAGGACATATTCAACGTGCTGCGCAACGGCGAGCGCCGGGTCGATACCGAACTGATGGATGCCGTGCTGCAGGTGCTGGACGTGGTAAATGCCATGTTCGCCGAAGTGCAGGCCGGCGACATGCCGACCCCGGCACAGCCGGAATTGCTCGAACGGCTGGAGAAACTGGCGAAGTCCGGGAGTGGCGGGGCGCCGGCCCCGGAAGGCGCCGGGCCGGCCGTGGCCGCAGACCCCGCAGACCCCGCAGATGTTGCAGATGCTGCAGATGCTGCAGATGCTGCAGATGCTGCAGATGCTGCAGATGCTGCAGATGCTGCAGATGCTGCAGATGCTGCAGATGCCGCAGATGCCGCAGATGCCGCAGATGCCGCAGATGCCGAATTCGAAGCCATGCTGGCGGAGACCGGGGCAGCCGGGCAGGCTACGGCCGCGGGCGATGACGATATCACCGAGGAAGAGTTCGAGGCGCTGCTCGACGAGCTGCACGGCAGCGGCAAGGCACCCGCCGGCGGCGCCGGGCAGGCGTCCCCGCCCGCCGGCGATGACGACATCACGGAAGAGGAATTCGAAGCGTTGCTCGACCGGTTGCACGGCAGCGGCAAGGCGCCCACCCCGGCACGGCCAGCGGCTGGACCAGCACCGGCGGCTGCACCGGCCGCCACGCCTGTCACGGCGAAACCCGCCGCCAAACCACCCGCACCGGCGCCCCAGGCTGAGGCCACGGTGCGTGTCGACACCCGGCGCCTGGACGAGATCATGAACATGGTGGGCGAGCTGGTGCTGGCCCGCAACCGCCTGTCGACGCTGCGCGACAGCATGGCCAGCGAGGCCCTGGGCCAGGCTGTCGCCAACCTGGACGTGGTGACAGCCGACCTGCAGAACGCGGTGATGAAGACCCGCATGCAGCCGATCAAGAAGGTGTTCGGGCGCTTCCCGCGCGTCGTGCGCGACCTGGCCCGCAACCTCGACAAGGAAGTGAAGCTGGAGATGCAGGGCGAGGACACCGACCTGGACAAGAACCTGGTCGAGGCGCTGGCCGATCCCCTGGTGCACCTGGTGCGCAACGCCATCGATCACGGTATCGAGCCGCCCGAGGAACGCGTGGCGGCGGGCAAGCCGCGCACCGGCACAGTGGTGCTGGCAGCCGAACAGGAGGGCGACCATATCCTGTTGTCCATCCGGGACGACGGCAAGGGCATGGATCCCGAGGTGCTGCGTCGCAAGGCGGTCGAGAAGGGGCTGATGGACGAGGAAAGCGCCGCGCGCCTCGATGACAGGGAATGCTACAACCTGATCTTCGCCGCAGGATTTTCCACCAAGGACGAGATCTCGGACGTATCGGGCCGGGGCGTCGGCATGGACGTGGTCAAGACCCGCATCGGCCAGCTCAATGGCACGGTCGAGATCGACTCCGAGCCGGGACGCGGCAGCCGGCTGAGCATCCGGGTGCCGCTGACGCTGGCGATCATGCCGACCCTGATGGTGAAGCTGGGCGACCAGCCGTTCGCGCTGCCGCTGGGCAGCGTCAGCGAGATCTTCGACCTCGACGAAGGTCGCACCAGCGAGGTCGACGGCCAGCAGGTGGTGACGGTGCGCAACAAGACGCTGCCGCTGTTCCACCTGCGCGACTGGCTGGTGCGCAACGGCGCAGTACCCGCCCCGGAGACGGCGGGCCACGTGGTGGTGGTGCAGGTGGGCAACCAGCGGGTCGGCTTCGTGGTCGAGCAGCTGGTCGGACAGGAAGAAGTGGTCATCAAGCCGTTGGGCGCCTTTTTGCAGGGCATGCCCGGTTTCGCCGGTGCCACCATCACCGGCGACGGGCGCATTGCGCTGATACTCGATGTGCCCAGCCTGATGAAGGCGCACGTCCGGCACGGATGAAGCGGTTTGGCCAGCAACGACGGCAGCGCGACAGGTATTCGATCGAACAGGGATTTTCGGGGCTCGGCCGCCACGGCGGACCGTTCCCGTGTCGAGGGAAGAACGGCATGGCAACGCGTGTACTGGTAGTGGACGACTCGGGGTTTTTCCGCCGCCGTATCGTGGAGATACTGCAGGCGGACGGCCGCCTGCAGGTGGTGGGCACGGCCTGCAACGGTCGTGAGGCCGTCGACCAGGTGGCGGCGCTGAAACCGGACGTCGTGACCATGGACATCGAAATGCCGGTCATGGACGGCATCAGCGCCGTGCGCCACATCATGGCCAGCCATCCCACGCCGGTACTGATGTTCTCGTCGCTCACCCACGCCGGCGCCCAGGCCACGCTGGAGGCGCTGGAGGCGGGTGCGGTCGACTTTCTGCCCAAGAAGTTCGATGACATCGCCCGCAACCGCGAACACGCCACGGAGCTGCTGCGCCAGCGCATCCTGGCCGTGGCCCGCCGGCGCGCGCCGGCGCGTGCCGTCGCCGGCGATCCGGCGCCGCTGCGGCCGCCGCCACGGCCGGACGTGGCGGCACCGGAACCGGCGTCCGCGCCGGGCCGCTACGAGGTCGTCGCCATCGCCAGTTCCACCGGCGGACCGGTGGCCCTGCAGCAGGTGCTCACCCGCCTGCCGGCCGATTTTCCCCTGCCCCTGCTGCTGGTACAGCATATGCCCGCCAGTTTCACGCCGGCCTTTGCGCAACGGCTCGACCAGCAGTGCGCCATCGAGGTCCGCGAGGCCGCGGACGGCGACCGGCTCGCGCCCGGCCGGGCGTATCTGGCGCCCGGCGGCCGCCAGATGCGCATCGAGCAGCAACAGGGCGAGGTCCGGGTGCGCATCGAGGAGGGGCCGGCCGGCCTGAACTACAAGCCCTGCGCCGACCTGACCTTCGCATCGCTGGCCGGCGTATTCGGCAGCCGGGTGCTGGCCGCCGTGCTGACCGGCATGGGCGCCGACGGGCGCGAGGGTGCGCGGCGCCTGAAGGCAGACGGCGCCACCGTCTGGGCCCAGGACGAGGACAGCTGCGTCATCTTCGGCATGCCGGCGGCGGTTATTGACGCCGGCATCACCGACCGGGTGGTGGCGCTGCGTGACATCGGTCCGTCGCTGGCCAGGATAGCGGGCGTCTGACCGTGGACATGCTCACCCTCATCGGCATCATGGTGGCCCTGGTGGCCATTCTCGGCGGCAACCTGCTCGAAGGCGGTCACATGTCGTCGCTGGCGCAGCTCACCGCCCTGGTCATCGTCGGTGGCGGTACGCTGGGCGCGGTCATGGTGCAGACGCCGCTGCATACCTTTCTGCGTGCGTTCCGCATCGCCACCTGGGTGTTCGTGCCGCTCAAGCTGCGGCCGGACGAAGTGGCCGGCAAGATCGTGGAATGGAGCAACATCGCCCGCCGCGAGGGTCTGCTGGGGCTGGAGGCCATCGCCGAGGGCGAACCCGATCCCTTTGCCCGCAAGGGGCTGCAGCTGCTGGTCGACGGCAGCGAGCCGGAAGTGATCCGTGGCATCCTGGAGGTCGAGATCGACAACAAGGAACACCAGGACATCCAGGCCGCCAGGGTGTTCGACGGCATGGGCGGCTACAGCCCCACCATCGGCATCATCGGCGCCGTCATGGGCCTGATACACGTCATGAACAACCTCGCCGACCCCAGCAAGCTGGGCGGCGGCATCGCCACCGCCTTCGTGGCCACCATCTACGGCGTCGGCTTCGCCAACCTGCTGTTCCTGCCCATGGCCAACAAGCTCAAGAGCTACGTGCACAGCCAGACCCAGTTCCGCGAAATGATCGTGGAGGGCGTGATATCCATCGCCGAGGGCGAGAATCCGCGCAACATCGAGACCAAGCTGCAGGGCTACTATCAGTAGCCCGAGCGGGTGCGAACGCCATGGCGAGAAGGAAGCGACAGGAAGAACACGAGAACCACGAGCGCTGGCTGGTGTCCTACGCCGACTTCATCACCCTGCTGTTCGCCTTCTTCGTGGTGATGTATTCCGTGTCCTCGGTCAACGAGGGCAAGTACCGGGTGCTGTCCGATTCCATCGTCGCCGCCTTCCGCGACCCGGCGCGCAGCCTGGAGCCCATCCAGGTAGGTGAACTGATGCGCACGCCGGTGCCTGTGCAAGACAGCATGCAGCGGGAGAAACTCATCATCCAGCCCATCGACCTGCCCTTCAAGCCTGTCCACAAGACCCAGCCGGATACCCCGGACGCCGGCGAGCTGGACCAGGCGTCGAAGGACCTGGCCGACTCCATCGAGCAGGCCATGGCGGACCTGGTCGACGACGGTCTCATCCAGGTGCGGCGCGACAAGCGCTGGATCGAGGTCGAGATCAAGACCAGCATCCTGTTTCCGTCCGGCAGCGCCGGCCTGGCGCCGGGCGCCGAGCCCGTGCTCAGCCGGCTGGCCGAGAAGCTGCGGCCGCTGGACAACATCATCCACGTCGAGGGCTTCACCGACAACGTGCCCATCCGCACTTCCGCGTTTCCTTCCAACTGGGAACTGTCGGCGGCGCGCGCCGCCAGCGTCGTGCACCTGTTCACGCGCATGGGCGTGGACCCGCGCCGCATGGCCGCCATCGGTTACGGCGAATACCGGCCGGTGGCGGACAACGGCACGCCCCAGGGGCGCGCCCGCAACCGCCGCGTGGTGCTGGTCATCATGTCCGGCGCCGACGCCCGCGTGCGCGCCGGCCGCGATCATCTGCAGAGCCTGCGTGAGGGCCGCTTCCAGCCGCCCGACGGGGCGGGGCGGGAACCAGCCGTGGCGAGGCCGGCCCCGGCCGCCGCCGATGGCGCAGGGTGAGCGCATGAAAGTCTGGGCGGTGGCGAACCAGAAGGGCGGGGTGGGCAAGACCACTACCGCGGTCACCCTGGCCGGGCTGCTGGCGGCGGCCGGCCGCAGCACCCTGCTGGTGGATCTCGACCCGCAGGGTTCGCTGACCGCCTACTTCGGCTTCGACCCGGACGGGATGGACGGCAGCGTCTACGATCTGTTCGACGCCCTCGCCCGCGACAGCGCGATCGACGTCGCGGCACTGTTGCATGACACCGGCACCGACGACCTGGCCCTGCTGCCGGCCGCCACCGCCATGGCCACCCTGGACCGGCAACTGGGCACGCGCGCCGGCATGGGTCTGGTCGTGGCGCGGGCGCTGAAGGGGCTGGCCGGACGCTTCGATCACGTGGTCATGGATTGTCCGCCCATGCTCGGTGTGCTGATGGTCAACGCCCTGGCCGCCTGCGACGAGCTGCTGATTCCCGTGCAGACCGAGTTCCTGGCCATCAAGGGGCTGGAGCGCATGCTGTCCACCCTGCAGATGATCGGCCGCTCCCGCGGCGGCGCGCCGCCGCACGTCATCGTGCCGACCTTCTTCGACCGCCGCACCCGCGCCTCGACCGACGCCCTGCGCCTGCTGCGGGATCGCTGGGATGCGCACATGTGGCCGCGGGTGATCCCGGTCGACACCCGGTTCCGGGACGCCAGCCGCGCCGGCCTGCCGCCACCGGCCTTCGACGCCGCTTCACGCGGCTGCCAGGCCTATGCCTCGCTGTTGCGCTGGCTGCAATCGCGCCAGGCGGCTCCGGTCCGGGAGACGCCGCCATGAGCGCGGCCGTGCGCAATGCGCGACTGGCTGACGCGGGCTCGGCGCTCGACGACTACCTGGGTGCGCTGCTGGACGAGGGCGATGGCGCCGCGACCGCAACGGCGGCGGCCATCCCCGTACGCCTGTTCGATGTCGCCGGCCTGACGCTGGCGTTGCCGACGGCGGAGCTGGATGCGGTGCTGGACGGAGCCCGCACCCGGCGCCGCGCCGCCGCGCCCGGTGGGGCCGTGGCCGGCGAGATGACATGGCGGCAGGGCCGCTGCCAGGTGATCGATGTGGCGCGGCTGGTGCTGCCACCGGCGCGGGCCGCCGCGCTGGAGGCGGATATCGACCAGCGGGCGCCGTGGCGGCTGGTGTTCGATGGCGGCCGCCGGGCCATCGCCTGCGACGGCGTCGGTGATGTCGTCGAGCTGGACCCGGATGGCGTCACCTGGCGAGGACCCGCCGGCCGGCGGCCCTGGCTGGCTGGCACCGTGGCGGCGTGGCGTTGTGCGCTGCTGGACAGCGCCGGCCTGATCGCCACTGTCGAGGCGGAAATGGCATGATTTATGCTTTGTTAAGGGCAGGCAAGCGAAACACGACCGAATTTTGACAGGCCGCCACCCGCGGCGGCCCGGCAACGAGGAGCCCCGATGAGCGCTGCAACGCAGAAAGTGGCAGACAACGATTCCGTCATCCAGTGGGTGACCTTCCGGCTGGCGGATGAGACCTATGGCATCAACGTCATGCAGGTGCAGGAAGTACTGCGTGTCACCGAGATCGCGCCGGTGCCCGGGGCGCCACACTACGTGCTGGGCATCATCAACCTGCGCGGCAACGTGGTGACCGTGATCGACACCCGTATCCGCCTCGGCCTGCCGACCCGCGAAATGACCGACGCCACACGCATCGTCATCATCGAGAGCGACAGCCACATCGTCGGCATCCTGGTGGACAGTGTCGCCGAGGTCGTCGACCTGCGCGCTTCCGACATGGAGG
>JALSRI010000093.1 GCA_026984835.1 Thiohalobacter sp.
TGACGCGCTCGGACGTGGGTGGTGAATGGGGCCGCGCCGCCACCAACGACCTGCTCGCCAACCGCATCAAGATCCGCTCCATGAACTTCATGCGCGGCCGCACCTTCCTCAACAAGTACCTGATCCTGGACGAGGCCCAGAACCTGACACCCAAGCAGATGAAGACCCTGGTCACCCGCGCCGGCCCCGGCACCAAGGTCATCTGCCTCGGCAACGTCGGCCAGATCGACACCCCCTACATCACCGAAACCAGCTCCGGCCTCACCTACGTGGTGGATCGCTTCAAGGACTGGGCCCACAGCGGCCATGTCATACTGACCCGCGGCGAACGCTCCCGCCTGGCCGACTACGCCTCCGACGTGCTGTAACTTTCCGTGGCGTTGAACACCTACCGCAAAGGCACGGAGGAACGCAAAATGATAACCGCCAAGACGCCAAGAGCGCCAAGAAACACTTTTTTGTTAACGGCTTCGCGCGGAACGCGCGAGCCGCCAACAAGAGTTTTTGTCTTTCTTGGCGCTCTTGGCGTCTTGGCGGTTATTTTTTGTTTTTTTGCGTTCCTCCGCACCTTTGCGGCAGGTTTTACACGTCCGCCGGCGACGCCTCCTGGCGGTCGAAGCGTGGCCAGGCTTTCAGTACGGCTTGCACCAGGGTAGCGAGCGGGATGGCGAAGAAGACGCCCCAGAAGCCCCAGATGCCGCCGAACACCAGCACGGCGATGATGATGGCAATGGGGTGCAGGTTGACGACTTCCGAGAACAGCAGCGGCACCAGCACGTTGCCGTCCAGCGCCTGGATGACGCCGTAGGCGAGCAGGATATACCACAACTCCGCGCTCCAGCCCCACTGGAACCAGGCGATGGCGGCGATGGGCAGGGTCACGGCGGCGGCGCCCAGGTAGGGGATGATCACGGACAGGCCGACCAGGGTGGCCAGCAGCACGGCGTACTGCAGACCCATCACGACGAAGGTGAGGTAGCTCACTCCGCCGACGATCAGGATCTCCCAGATCTTGCCGCGCACGTAGTTGGCGATCTGCCGGTTGACGTCGTTCCAGACCCGCGTCGTCAGGGCGCGGTCCTTCGGCATGTAGGAGGCGAACCAGGCGATGATGCGCTCCTTGTCCTTGAGGAAGAAAAACACCAGTACCGGCACCAGCACCAGGTAGACCATCAGCGTGATGATGCCCACCACCGAGGCCACCGACACGCTCACCACGCGCTGGCCGAAGCCGGCCAGTTCGGCGCGCACGGCCGCCATCAGCTCGCGGACCTGCGCTTCGCTGATCAGGTCGGGGTATTTCTGCGGCAGCTGCAGAATGGATTCCTGGCCCTTGCCGACGATATTGGGGAGCTGGTGCACGAGCTGGGTCACCTGGTGCGACAGGCGCGGCACCACGCCCACCAGCAGGAACACGAGGAACACCAGGAACAGCAGGAAGACCACGATGACGGCGATGGAGCGCGGCACGCCGCGGTGCTGCAACGCGGAGACCACGCCCTCGAGCAGGTAGGACAACACCAGCGCCGCCAGCACCGGTGCCAGCATCTGGCCCATAGTGAGGACGATGGCGAAGCCACCCAGCAGCACCAGCGCCAGAATCACCACCTGTGGATCGGACAGGTAACGCCGGAACCAGCGCCGCACGATATCCATTCAACCGCGCTCCTGCACCAGCTTGTCGTACTCGTCGCGGAACACCTGTTCCAGTTCGTCGATCACTTCCTTCGCATCGCGGCCCTGCAGGACGTGCTGCATCATGAGGTCCGACGTGGCGCCCAACATGGCGTTCTTGTCCAGCATGGGGTAGGTGCGCGACAGGCGCTTGATGGCCGCCACCACCTTTTCTTCCGCGGGGCGCGGGATGGCCTCGGGTTCGGGCACGGGGGCCGGCCGGGCCGGGGCGGCCGGCGGCTGTGCTGCGGCGCCGCTGCCGCGGGAGGCCAGGAAGGCGGCGAAATCCAGCAACGTGGACTGGTCACCGGCAGACAGCGTCCGGAACAGGGAAAGGAGTCTGGCTTCTCCGCCGTCGCCCATCGCCGCCCCCTATACCGCGTCCGGGTGGCTCTTGCAGTAGGCGCGCGCGAACTCGAGCAACTCGTCCATGGCGCGGTGGCGGAACTTCTGCTTCTGGTGCACGAAGGAGAAAGGACGTTCCAGCGCCGGCTCCAGCGGCAGCGCCACCAGCGTGCCAAGCTCCAGCTCCTTGAGCACCGTGGCGCGGGAGATGATGGAAATACCCATGCCGGCTTCCACCGCCCCCTTGATCGATTCCGGGCTCCCCAGTTCCATGGTCAGGTTGACCTGGGCATCGTTGATGCCTTCCTGGCCCATGTACTCGCTGATGACCTCGCGCGTTCCCGAGCCTTCCTCGCGACAGATGTAGGGGTAGTCGAGCAACTCCTGGATCCGCACCGACGAACGTTCGGCCAGCGGATGATGCGGCGGCAGAATGGCCACCAGCTGGTCCATGCGGCACACTTCCACCACCAGGTTCTTGTTCATGACCGGCGACTCGACCACGCCCAGGTCGATGACGTTGGTCTCGACCATGTGGACGATGCCATCCGAGTTCGACACCCTGAGCTGCACGTTGACGTCCGGGTACTGCTTCTTGAAGTCACCCAGCAGCGCCGGCAGCATGTATTCGGCGATGGTGGTGCTGGCCCCCATCATCAGCACGCCGCTGACATCGCCGGTCATTTCCCGCACGGCATTCTCCATTTCTCCGTACAGGCCGAAGATGCGGTCCGAGTACTCGTACACGCACTGGCCCGCCTCGGTCAGGCTGATGCGGTTGTGGGTGCGGTCGAACAGCCGGGTGTTGAAATGCTCCTCCAGCTGGCGGACCTGGAAGGTCACGGCGGGCTGGGTCATGTGCAGGGTCTCCGCCGCCTTGGTGAAGCTCAGCAGGCGGGCGACCGTGTGGAATACCTGTAATCGGCGGTCTGCCATGGTGTTCGGACTCTCTGGCTGCTGCGGGGCCGCCGTGGCCGGCGCCCCAAATTGTTTTGCCCTGGATAAAAAATATTGATCGGGAGCGCAAAGATACAGGACGCAAAAAAGTTTTGCATGCATTTTTTTGGCGGCCGCAGAGGGCCGCCAGGAGGGGGAACGGGGCCGGTCGGACGGCCCCGTCCTACATTTTGAAACCCGCCATCAGCGCCTGCTGCTCGGCCGCCAGCCGGGCCAGCTCCTCGCTGGCCTGGGCCGTCTGGGTGGCGCCATCGGCCGAATGGTCCGCCACCTGGCGGATGCTGTCCATCCTGGTGCGCATATCGACCGCCACGGCGTTCTGCTGCTCGGCGGCCGCGGCGATGCGCGTGTTCATTTCGTTGATGGCAGCCACGGATCCCGCAATGGCGGCCAGGGATTCGGCCGCCCGCTCGATCTGGTCGGAACTGCTGTGGGCGCGGGTCTGGGCCGCTTCCATCACCTTGACGGCGTTGACCGCGCCATCCTGGAGGCGCTGGATCATGTCGTGGATTTCCTGCGTGGACTGCTGGGTGCGGCTGGCCAGGGTACGCACCTCGTCGGCCACCACGGCGAAGCCGCGGCCCTGCTCGCCGGCGCGCGCCGCTTCGATGGCCGCGTTGAGCGCCAGCAGGTTGGTCTGTTCGGCGATGCTGCGGATCACGTCCAGCACCGAACCGATATTCTCGCTGTGCTGCTCGAGGTCGTGTATGGCCTGGCCGGCGGATTCCATCTGCCGGACCAGCGAATCGATGCCGCCCAGCGCCTCGGTCGCCACCAGGGCGCCGCTACGCGCCTCCTGGTCGGCCTCGCTGGCCGCACCCGAGGCCTCCACCGCGTTCCGGGCGACGTCCTGCACGGTGGCCGCCATCTCGCTCATGGCATCGGCGACGCCGTCGATCTCGGCCTGCTGCTGGCGCACCCCGCGGCTCATTTCCTCGGTGATGGCGGAGGTCTGCTCGGCGGCTGCCGCAAGCTGGGCGGTGGAGCCGCCGATCTGGCCGATGACCCGGCGCAGGTTGCTGGCCATGGTGTTGAAGGCGCCGATGATCTCGCCGACCACGTCATCGCTCTCCATGACACAGGTGCGGGTCATGTCGTTCTGCCCGATGGCCACCGCCACTTCCGCGATCTTCTCCAGACGCCGCAGCAGAATGAGCTTGACCAGCCAGTAGTTGATGACGCCGATGCCGGCGCCGGCCACCAGGCAAGTGCCGGTGAACCACCAGCGCATGCCTGGCCGCCATTCCACGAACAGGCCGGCAAAGACGGGAAACAGGACGCCGACCAGCAAGCCGAACGACAGGCTGGCCAGCAACAGATTGCGCAGAATGCTGGGTTTCATACAGTGTTCTCCCCCCTCAAGGAGCCCCTGCGGCTGACAAATGGCCGTCAGGATCAGTCACTCTTGCATCGGCCCGAAGCGTGACGACTTGAGGGGGCGGAACAAAAAACCCCGCCGAAGCGGGGTTTCCTTCTTGCTGCCGGCAGGCCGGCCCGGCTACGGCTACTTGCCCCCGGCCACCGCCTTGAAGGCTTTCTTGATGGCGTTCGGGCTGGACATGATGTTCATGAAGCTGTTCTTGCCCATCATCTTCAGGTCCGGGTAATGGACTGCCATGCGAAAACGCATGTGCAGGGCGATGGTATCCTTTCCGTCGACCATGATCTCGTAGGGCAGGTAGGCCGTCCCCTTGAGATCCTTGAAGTCGACGTTGCTCATGATGAACTCGTCGTCCATGTACTTCTGGTCCTCGCCGGGTGCCTTGCGGGCCACGCCGAATACCGTCACGTCGGGTGACAGGTCGAGGCGGTAGACCTTGGTCACGCCGGCGACGCCGGCGGCCAGGTTCTTCTCCAGGGCGTCGACCGCCGCCTTGTGGCTCTTGTGACTGGCCAGCTCGTAGACGTCATCGAAGTATTCCATGCCGAAGGTATAGTGGTACTTGCGCAGCTTGCGCTTGGTCAGGCCCTTCTTGGAACCGAAAGTCTCCTGTGCGCCCAGCGCCTCCTTGAGGGCACTGCTCACACCGCCCAGCTCGCTCTTCAGGCGATAGGCGTTGGCGATATAGGCCGGATTGACGTAGGACACCTGTATCTCGCCGTTCACCTGCGTCACCGCCACACGCCAGGGCGCGGCAAAACCGCCATACTTCGACTGTTGCGCCACCTTCCTGAGTTCGCCGTTGGTGACCACGATGCAGTGGGCATTGTCGACGAAGGTGTCCTTGTAGGGCGTGTATTCACCGAGCAGCTCGAAGCCCGCGGCCTCCAGTGCCTTTTTGGTATCCGCCACCCTGGCCCCGAAATCCCCCGGCCCCTTCGAGGCCAGCACGAACGGCTTGAAACGCTCGGCCGCCTGCACGCCGGCCAGGGACGTCAGCAGGCCGCAGGCCAACAGGATGACCAGCATTCTTTTCATCATCTTCATTGCTCCAATCTCCTCGATGCACTGTTGTGCGCGACAGCATATATTTTAGTCAGTATTCGTTCAATTGCGACCGCCTATGTCCACCAGGCAGCGAAGGGGGGGCATACCTGCATGCCCCCCTTCGACCCGTTGTGACATGGGGCAATATCGCCCTGCCAGCCTCAGAACTTGGCGCCGTAGCTGATTTCGATGGCATTCTGCTGCATGGCGTTTTCGGTTTCGAAACTGAAACCCGTGAACCCACCGCTGCCGGCATAAGTGTAGGACTGGTCGTTGCGGAAAGCGTGCATGTAGGTCACGGTGATGCCGCTGTCCGGCGTCGGCGAATAGGTGAAACCGGCTGTCGCATGCTTCTCGACCAGGCCGGGCGCCAGCACGTTGAACAGGGTCTGGTCATCGTCATACGGCGACTGGGCGTAGTTGAAGCCGCCCCGGAACGCCCACTGACTGTTGTACTCGTAGTTCACACCGATCTTGTAGACGGTGACGTCGTCCCAGCCGAAGCCCCAGCCGTTGTCGGTGCCGAGCGGATTGGAGACCGACATACCGGGCGCGGTGCCGCCCGACAGCGCAAAGGCGAAGGCGCTGAAGAACTGGTTGGCGGTCGGCCCGTCGTTGTTGATGGCGGCGACATCACTGTAGTTGATGCGCGTCACGTCTGCGGCGATGGTCAGGCTCGGGGTCGGCGTAATGGCGATGCCCAGGCCGTAGCTGGAAGGAATGTCGAAATCCCCCTGCTCGGCGAACAGGCCCTCGTACTTGCTGAACTCCTGCATGTACACCTTGGACGAATAGGAAGCACCGATGGAGAAGATGCCGAAGGTGCCCTGGTAGCCCACCCGCGCACCGATGCCCCAGGCGTCGTCGTCACCGTTGTTGGTCACCTTTCCGGGCTTGCTGGTGAAGCCCTCGAACAGGCCCAGGCCGTAGGCGCGGAAGCGCTGGTAGCCGATGATCGGCGAGAAACCGATGGCGTTGTGCTGCCCGATCTGGAAGGCGATGGTCGGCGTGATCAGCAGCTGCGCCAGGTTGACGCCCAGCGAGGGGCCGAGGGCCGGGTTGCTGAGCAACTGGCCCATGGCCGCATCGATGTTGTTGGGGTTGACGCCCAGGTTGACTTCCAGGAAACCGGCGAAGCCGCTGGGACCGGTCGGGTTCGGCGGCGACGGGAAGGTGTTGTTGGAACTCTGGCCGATCACCGTCTGGACGGCATTGGTGTAGAGGTTCTGGTTGTAGCGGGTGTTCATGCCGCCGTTGGCGGTGATGGAGAAGCCGAACGTCAGGCCGTTGCCCAGGTCCTTCGACAGGCCCAGGTTGGGAATGGCGAAAATCGTGGCGCCGCTGTTGGCACTCGCCTTCGAACCCGACAGCGCGGTGGCCGGTCCGGCGCCGTCCAGGTCGGGAACCGACATGCCGGTCGCGTCCACCGTCCCTTCGCGCTGGGGGTTGAACAGTTCCACACCCACATCGAAGCGGTCGCCCATGCCGGACAGCGCGGCCGGATTGATCGATGGCGCCAGGGAATCCTGGCCGTACGCCATGCCGGCGCCCGCCATGCCGCGGTTCTTGGAACCGTAGCCGATCTTGAAGTAACCGTTGGTCGCCTGTGCCAGCGGGGCGGCGACGATCGCGGAGGCCACGGCCAGTGACGTCAGCGTGCGTTTCAGGGTTCGTTTCATGTGTCCATTCCTCTAGATAAATATGGCCGGATATTCGCGGCATCCAGACTCTGTTGTAATAGCGCAACAACCGCGAGGGTTATTGGCTACTAAATTGACCAGTACGCCACAGCTTGTCAAATCCATTCTGTCAGAAGCAAATTGTGTGCCCGCTCCAGATAGATAAGCATTTCATAATACTTAGAGGGCTGGCAGGGAGGCCTGAACGCCGTATTCCGGTTGAATTCACGGTATCCGCGGGGCTATGCTGTCTTCCGTAGCAGCCAAACAACATGCGGGAGGAGAACAATGCGCAAACAATCTGACGCCGGTTTTTCGGCACTTCGACTGCTGGGCGCCGGAATTCTGGCCGTCTGTTCATCCAGCAGCCTGGCCGCCGGCTTCGCGCTCATCGAACAGAGCGCCAGCCAGCAGGGCAATGCCTTCGCCGGTGCCTCGGCCTTCGCCGGCGACGCCTCGACCCTGTGGTTCAACCCGGCGGGCCTGACCCGCGTCCCGCAGCAGTTGATCGTCGCCGGCCACGCCATCCGCACCGTGGCCGATTTCAACGGCAGCGCCAATACCATCCTCGGCACCCCGGTGTCCGGCGGCGAAGGCGGCGACGCCGGCGGCATCTCGGGGGTGCCCAATCTCTACTACGCCCTGCCGCTGGGCACCGACATGGTGTTTGGCCTGGGCATCAACGTGCCCTTCGGCCTGTCCACAGAGTATGACAAGGACTGGCGCGGCCGCTACCAGGCGGTCAAGTCCGAGGTCTCGACCGTCAACATCAATCCTTCGCTGGCGTTCCGGATCAACAAGGACTTCTCCCTCGGCGTCGGTGTCAGCCTGCAATACATCAAGGCCAAACTGACCCAGGCCGTGGACCAGGGCAGCCTGTGCGTGGCGCAGAACGGCGCTGCAGTCTGTACGGGCCTGGGACTGACGCCGGGCGCCAGCGATGCCTTCGCCGACATCGAGGGCGACGACTGGAGCACCGGCTTCAACTTCGGCCTGTTGTTCCAGGCCACCGACAGCACCCGCATCGGCCTGTCCTACCGTTCCAAGGTGAAACACCGCCTGGAGGGCGATGCCGACTTCAGCAACACCCACCCGGCTTTCTCGGGCACCGGCCTGTTCGTGGACGCCGGCGTGGAGGCCAAGATCGACCTGCCGAACACCGCCTCCCTGAGCCTCTACCAGGACCTCGGCAGCCAGTGGTCGGTCATGGCGGACATCACCTGGACCGGCTGGAGCAGCTTCGACGAACTGCGCATTCAATATGACGACAGCGATTCCAACCAGCCCGACTCGGTGACGGACGAAAGCTGGAACAACAACATGCGCTACGCCATCGGCCTGGACTACCGGGCCAGCAGCGCCTGGACCTTCCGCGGCGGCGTGGCCCTGGACAAGACGCCGATTCCCGACAATGCGCACCGCACGCCACGCATCCCCGGCGAGGACCGTCTGTGGGTGTCGGTGGGCTTCGGCTATCGCATGAGCGAGGCCTTCGGCGTCGACGTCGGCTATTCGCACCTGTTCGTGAACGACCCGGAGTCGAATCATTCGTCGAGCGGCGGCACCATCCAGGGCGACTACGACGCCAGCGTGGACATCCTGAGCGCCCAGCTGGTGTGGAACATCTAGGCCGCGCAGCCTGAGTATAAGGGGGCCGTGATGTGTTTTCCGTGGCCGTAGAGCCGCTGCCCCTGCCACTGCGACGGACACAAAAAAGCCGGACGCGCAATGCGCGTCCGGCTCTTTCGGCCGACGGCCGGGGCGTTACGCCTTCTTGATGAGAAACTCGTACTTTCCGCCCTCTTCCTTGGATTCCAGCAGCTCGTTGCCGGTCTGCTTGGCGAAGGCCTCGAAGTCCTTCACCGAACCCGGATCGGTCGCGATGATGCGCAGTACTTTACCGCTCTCCAGCCCGCCCAGGGCCTTCTTCGCCCGCAGGATCGGCAGGGGGCAGTTCAGGCCGGATGCATCCAGTTCTTCGTCATAGTTTGCCATCGTACAGCGCTCCTTAACGTCTTGAAATTGAGTCGGTTGAAATCCAGGGATTATCAGGAGGGCGTACTTATATGCCAACTGCCTGGCAAACGCAAGCCCGCCGCCGGCTTCAGACGGCCACGCCAGCGTCCTGCGGCGCCACCACGGGCAGGCCGCGGCGGTACCAGTCGATGATGCCGCCGCGCAGGTTGACCACGTTGTCGCGCCCCTGCTGCTGCAGGAAATGGCAGACCTGGGCCGAACGCGCGCCGGAACGGCAATAGAAAACAATGAGTTCGTCGTCAGCCCAGTCGGCGCTGCGCAGCGGGATCAGGTGCATGGGCACGAACTCCGAGCCCGGAATGACGCCCTGCGCCACCTCTCCCGCGGTGCGGATGTCGATCAGCCGCAGCGGCTGGTCGGCATCCTCCATCAGGCCGCTCAACTGGCTGGAATCGATTTCCCGGATCGCTGTCATGGTTCCCATCCTCATCAATATTAGCAGATTCTAATATAATAGGTACGGCCGTCGGGGCCGTCAAGGCGCAAGGGGCTTTGGTTTCACGGGGCCGGTGCGTATGATGGACGCAACTCTGTCCGCGGCCGCCTGTCTGAGGCAGGTAGCGACACCGAATTCGATACCGAATGAAGCCCAAGGCACCCAAGCCCCTGCCAACCGCCCTGCTGGTCCTGTCCCTCGTCCTGAACACCCCCGGCCATGCCGGCGTTTCCGGCGACGAACTGCCCAACATCGGTGACTCGACCGGCGCCCTGATCACGCCCGCCCAGGAGCAGGCGCTGGGTCGCGCCTTCATGCGCAGCGTGCGCCAGCAGGCCCGCCTGGTGGACGACCCGGACATCCAGGGCTACGTGGTGCAGCTCGGCCAGCGCCTGGCCGGCAACAGCGACAACCCCGGCTACCCGTTCACCTTCTTCGTGGTCGACGACCCGACCATCAACGCCTTCGCGGGTCCGGGCGGCTACATCGGCGTGCATACCGGCCTGTTGCTGGCCGCCCGCAACGAGAGCGAGCTGGCCGGCGTGCTGGCGCACGAAATCGCCCATGTCACCCAGCGCCACCTGCTGCGCGCCTACGAGGCCACCCAGCGCATGAGCCTGCCGACCGCGGCGGCCATGATCGCCGCCATCCTGCTGGGCGCGGCCACCAGCAGCGACGCCGGCATCGCCGCCGCCACGGCGATCCAGGCCGGCAGCATCCAGCGGCAGTTGAACTTCACCCGCACCAATGAAAAGGAGGCGGACCGCATCGGCATCCAGATCCTGGCCCGAACCGGCATCGATCCCTACGGCATGCCCGGCTTCTTTGAGCGCCTGCAGGCCACCACGCGCCTGTACGGCAGCCGCATGCCGGAGTTC
The DNA here is from genome assembly GCA_026984835.1 of Thiohalobacter sp. Lineage (GTDB taxonomy): Bacteria > Pseudomonadota > Gammaproteobacteria > DSM-19610 > DSM-19610 > JALSRI01. The sequence goes on from JALSRI010000093.1 coordinate 10,435, forward strand.
CTCAGCACCCACCCCGTCACCACCAGCCGCATCGCCGAGTCGTTGTCGCGCGCCGAGCAGTATGGCCACAAGGGACGACGCGACTCTCTCACCTTCCGGCTGGTGCGGGCGCGGCTCAAGGTGCAGGGCAGCACCGACCCGGCCCGCACACTGAAGGAGTTCGAGGCGCTGGCCGACGAAAAGGATGCGCCGCCCCAGGCGCGCTACGGCCTGGCCCTGGCGCTGGCCCGCGAGGGCGACCCCGCTCGCGCACGCCGCCTGCTGAAGGCGCTGCTGCGCAGCGACCCCGACCGCATCATCTACCGCACCTCGCTGGCCGAGCTGGACATGGACGACGGCCGACCGCAACAGGGGCTGAAGCGGCTGGCCGACACCCTGAAGCTGTATCCGGGCGATGTCACCGTGTCGCGCTACTACGTCCGCGCGCTGCTGCGGAACGGCCAGGCGGAGCAGGCCCGCAGCCTGGTTCTCGACCTGCTCAAGAGGCAGCCCCGCGACACCCCGGCGCTCTACCGGCTGCTGGCCCAGGCCGCCTCGGCGACCAACCGGCCGTGGGAGACACGCGCCGCGACGGCGGAAATCTATTACATGAGGGGGCAGACCCACGCGGCCATCAGCCAGCTCAAACAGGCGCTGGGCTACAAGCAGCTCGACTACTACGAACGGGCGCGCCTGGAGGCACGGCTCAACCAGTTCAGCCGCGAGGCCGGCAGCGACAAGGAAGCACACTGAACTTCCGTCGCTGTTCTGGAATAAACCGGTCGCCCGTCACGTCCACGACAGGTAGCCGAAAAACGGTTGCCCAGGGCCAAAGAGCTTTAGTGATTGCTAATATAAAAAGTTCCTTGGTTTCTGGTAGGTTGGGATCATGACTGCTTTGACTCAACGCAAGCCGCGAGCTATAGTCGGGCTGGATCTTCAGCCAGGCAAAGCGGCTCTTCGCGAAAGCGGGGCTGCACGAAGCTCGCAGTTGATACGCCGGCCGGACTGGCGACACCACACTCCATATAAACCGCGTAAGGAGGAAACGATGCGGAAACTTCCCGGCATCCTGACCACCGCAAGCTCTGTACTGGTTCTGAGCGGGAGCCTCACCCTGCTCCCCGTGACGACGTCGACAGCTGGGCCGGCGGCCGGATCAGTCATCGAACAAGGCAAGGCCATCGCCTTCGACCGCAAGAAGGGCAACTGCCTGGCATGCCACGCCATCGAGGGCGGCAAGCTGGCCGGCAACATCGGGCCTCCGCTGGTCGCCATGAAGGCACGCTTCCCCGACAAGGCCAAGCTGCGCGCCCAGATCTGGGACGCGACCAAGGCCAACCCCAACACCATCATGCCGCCTTTCGGGCGCCACAAGATCCTGAGCGAAAGTGAGATCGACAAAGTCGTCGAGTTCATCTACTCACTTTAAGTTCATCGCAATCCGATAGGAGAAACACTCGTGACTAGCATGAAACGCAGAACATTCCTCAAGGGCTCGGTGGCTGTCGGGGTCATCGGCACCGCGCTGGGCGCCGGCCTGCTGACGCCGCGCACGGTGATGGCGGCCTGGCCGAAGAACGCCTTCGCAGCCAGGACGGTGGACGCCGCTCTGGATGCGCTGACCGGCTCGCATGCGCTGGAAGGCAGCGACAAGATTTCCATACGCGCCCCGGACATCGCCGAGAACGGCGCCGTGGTTCCGGTCTCGGTCACCACCGACATCCCGAACATCGAATCGATCACCATCCTGGCAGAGAAGAATGCCAACCCCCTGACCGCTTCCTTCGTTCTGGGCAAGGGTGCCCTGGGCTTCGTCTCCACCCGCATCAAGATGGGCAAGACCTCCAGTGTCATCGCCGTGGTGAAGGCCGGTGGCAAGCTCTACAGCACGGGCAAAGAGGTCAAGGTCACCATCGGCGGCTGCGGCGGCTGATCCATCCGGCCAACGACGACGAACCGTATTTGAAGAGGAACGATACATGGCATCCATCAAGATTCGAGCAAAACTGGACGGCGACACGACGACCGTGAAGGCGTTGATCAGCCACCCCATGGAGACCGGTCAGCGCAAGAACAAGAAGACCGGCAAGAAGATCCCGGCGCACTTCATCCAGGAGGTTACCTGCGAGCACAAGGGCAACGTGGTCATGACCGCCCTGTGGGGTCCCGCGATTTCGAAGAACCCGTACCTGTCTTTCAAGTTCAAGGGCGCGGCCAAGGGCGATACCCTGAAGCTGAGCTGGGTGGACAACAAGGGCAAGAGCGACTCAACGGAAACCCAGGTTCGCTGACCCACCAGCGGTCAACCGGACATACCCATCATTCTGGAGGTGGAAGACCAATGAAAAGACTCCTGACGATCGCCGCGACGCTGGGACTGCTGACCGTATCCCCGGTCGCCGTCCAGGCCAGCCCGCAACAGGACCTCAAGGCGTTCCGCGCCTACTTCACCAAGCGCTTTCCCGATGTGCCGCTGCAGGACTTCGCCAACGGCGTCTATGCCGTCGACAAGGCCTCGCGGGAGCAGTGGGAATCCATCGAGGAATTCCCGCCGTATGAACTGAACATCGAGAAAGGCAAGAAACTGTTCAACACGCCGTTCAAGAACGGCAAGACCTACGCCAGCTGCTTCCCCAACGGCGGTATCGGCATCAAGCAGAACTACCCCTACTTCGATACCGCCAGCGGCCAGGTCAAGACCCTGGAGCTGGAGATCAACGAGTGCCGCAAGAAGAACGGCGAGAAGCCCCTCAAGTGGAAGAAGGGCGCCATCGCCGACATCTCGGCCTACATGGCCTATACCTCGCGCGGCAAGAAGACCAACGTGGTCATTCCTGACGACCCGGCGGCCATGGCGGCCTATGAAAGCGGCAAGCAGCACTTCTACGCCAAACGCGGCCAGCTGAACATGTCGTGCGCCGACTGCCACCAGTACAATGCCGGCAACCGGGTGCGGGCCGACATCCTCAGCCCGGCGCTGGGCCACACCACCCACTTCCCGGTCTACCGGTCCAAGTGGGGCGGCCTGGGCACCATCCACCGGCGCTATGGCGGCTGCAACAAGCAGGTGCGCTTCAAGCCCTTCAAGGCCCAGAGCGAGGAATACCGCAATCTGGAGTATTTCCACACCTACATGAGCAACGGCCTGAAGCTGAACGGGCCCGGAGCGCGCAAGTAGCCCCACCCCGACAGCGGAAAAGCCCGGTCCCTGACCGGGCTTTTTTTATTCCGGGCGCGACACTGGTACCATCCCGGTTTCCGGAATAAAGGCCTGCCAGGACCGTCTTCCGTACAGGATCATTTCTCCCAGAGCACCGAGGAAGCAGCCAAGCGATGAACATTACCCGACGAGAGTTTCTGCAGATGCTGGCGGTCGCCAGCGCATCCGGCATTTCGCTGGCCAGTTGCGGTGAATCCGACCAGGCCGGCAAGGCCGGGGTCAAGGCGGTGAAGAAGCCCACCACGCCCTACGAGTTCGCACCCTTCGGCAACGTCTCCCTGCTGCACTACACGGACTGCCATGCCCAGCTCATGCCGATCTGGTTCCGCGAACCCGGCATCAACCTCGGCATCGCCGGCATGAAGGGCCGGCCGCCGCATCTGACCGGCAGGCATTTCCTCGACTACTACGGCGTCCGGCCCGGCAGCCCGGAGGCCTATGCCTTTACCTGCCTCGACTTCACCGAGGCCGCCCGCAAGTTCGGCAAGGTGGGCGGCTTCGCGCACCTGGCGACGCTGGTGAAGAAGATCCGCGAGCAGCGTCCCGGCGCCGTGCTGCTGGACGGGGGCGACACCTGGCAGGGTTCCGGCACCTCCTACTGGACCAACGCCCAGGACATGGTCGATGCCCAGAAGCTGCTGGGCGTCGACGTCATGACGCCGCACTGGGAGATGACCTACGGCGCCGACCGGGTGATGGAAATCATCGACAAGGACTTCAAGGGCCAGATCGATTTCGTGGCCCAGAACGTGGTCGACAACGAGTGGGGCGAGCAGGTGTTCAAGCCCTACGTCATCCGCGAGATCAACGGCGTACCCACCGCCATCATCGGCCAGGCCTTCCCCTACACGCCCATCGCCAACCCGCGCTTCCTGATCCCGGACTGGAGCTTCGGCATCCGTGACGACCACCTGCAGGAAATGGTCGACGAGGTGCGCGGCAAGGGGGCCCAGGTGGTGATCCTGCTGTCGCACAACGGCATGGACGTGGACCTCAAGATGGCCTCGCGCGTCACCGGCATCGACGCCATCATGGGCGGCCACACCCACGACGCCGTGCCGCGCCCCGTCGAGGTCGCCAACGCCGGCGGAAAGACGCTGGTCACCAACGCCGGCTCCAACGGCAAGTTCCTCGGCCTGCTCGACCTCGACGTGCGCAACGGCAAGGTGCAGGGCTACAGGTATCACCTGGTGCCGGTGTTCGCCAACCTGCTGGAGGCCGATCCTGCCATGGAGGCGCATATCCGCAAGGTGCGCGAACCCTACCTGGACAAGCTCAACGAAAAGCTGGCCGTGACCGACGACCTGCTGTACCGGCGCGGCAATTTCAACGGCACCTTCGACCAGCTCATCTGCGACGCCCTGATGGACGTACTGGGCGCCCAGATGGCCTTCTCGCCCGGCTTCCGCTGGGGGGTGAGCGTGCTGCCCGGCGAGGACATCACCTTCGAGCATGTCATGACCCAGACCGCCATCACCTACCCCACGGTGACCCTGAACAACCTCAGCGGCGAGCGCATCAAGGAGATCCTCGAAGATGTCGCCGACAACCTGTTCAACAAGGACCCCTACTACCAGCAGGGCGGCGACATGGTGCGCACCGGCGGCCTCAAGTACGCCATCGACCCCAATGCCGACATCGGCTCGCGCATCAGCGACATGACCCTGGACGGGGAGCCGATCCAGCCCGGCAAGGAATACGCCGTGGCGGGCTGGGCCAGCGTGGCCCAGCCGCTGGAGGGCCGGCCGATCTGGGACGTGGTGGCGGAATACCTGCGCGCCCAGGATACCGTGCACGTCAGCGACCTGAACCAGCCGCTGCTCAAGGGCGTGGCCGGCAACCCGGGCGTGTCCGCCGACTGCTAGCGGCCATTCCCCCGTACCGACCGCCGGCGGCCATTCCCCTTACCGGCCGGTGGCGACCATTCCCCCTGCCGACCGGTGGCGGTCATTCCCCCTGCCGACCGGCGGCGGTCGTTCCCCCTGCCGACCGGTGGCGACCATTCCCCCTGCCGGCCGGTGGCGGTCATTCCCCTTGTCGACCGGTGGCGACCTTTCCCCTTACCGGCCGGTGGCAGCCATTCCCCTGTAGGAGCGGGCTTGCCCGCGATCACGGCGGCCACCGAACCGCACGTCCCCCGGCTGCGCCGGGTTCGCGGGCAAGCCCGCTCCTACAAGGGAGGTGGGCAGCCCGACGGGGGATCGGGGGCCCGACGGGGGATCGGG
>JALSRI010000094.1 GCA_026984835.1 Thiohalobacter sp.
CTGCCCATCAGTGTCCAGTGTATCTCATCGACCGGCGGGGGAATGCCTTGACGCCCCGGCAGTGATCACGCACCCTTGCGTCCTCCGTTCCGCCATCGCCCGCAAGCCTCATGGACATCCTGTTCGCCTCCAGTGAAGCACACCCGCTGATCAAGACCGGCGGACTGGCCGACGTGTCCGGGGCGCTGCCGCGCGCCATCAAGAACAACGGCCAGGAGATCCGGCTGGTGCTGCCCGCCTACCCCGCCGCCAGGCGCAACGCGGGTTCGTTGCGCGAAGTGGCCCGCCTGGACCTGCCCGGCGACCCGGCACCCGTCCGCGTCCTGCAGGGCCGGCTGCCGCATACCCGGGTGCGTCTCTACCTCATCGACTCGCCGGCCCACTTCGACCGGGACGGCGGCCCCTACAGCGGCCCCGACGGCAAGGACTGGCCCGACAACGCCGAGCGCTTCGGGCTGTTCGCGCGCGCCGTCTGCGCGCTGGCCATGGACCGCGCCGGCCTGGGCTGGAAACCGCACCTGGTGCACTGCAACGACTGGCAGACCGGCCTGGTACCGGCGCTGTTGTCGCTGGAAGACAAGCGCCCCGCCACCCTCTTCACCATCCACAACCTGGCCTACCAGGGGCTGTTCCCGCGCGCCGACTTCGAGCGGCTGGGGCTGCCGCCGGCCTGGTGGTCCATGCACCGCCTCGAATTCTTCGGGCAGCTGTCGTTCATAAAGGGCGGCCTGGTGTTCGCCGACTGGCTGAGCACGGTGAGCCCCACGTATGCGAAGGAGATCTGCACCCCCGAGTTCGGCTGCGGTCTGGATGGCCTGCTCAAGGCGCGCCGTGACCACCTGGCGGGCATCCTCAATGGCGTCGACTACCAGATCTGGAACCCGGGCCGCGACCGCCTCATCCCCCACACCTACACCGCCCGCACCTTGCGCCTGAAACTGGAGGACAAGCTGGTGCTGCAGCGGACCTTCGGCCTGCCGGTCAGGCCGGAGACACCCCTGTTCGGCCATGTCGGCCGGCTGGTGGAACAAAAAGGCATCGACCTGGTGCTCGAGCTGGTGCCCGAGTTGCTGCAGCGCCCCATGCAGCTGGTGCTGCTGGGCACCGGCCAGCCGGCGCTGGAAGCCGCCCTGCGCGAGGCCAGCCGCCGCCACCCCACCAAGATCGGCGCCCGCATCGGTTACAGCGAGGAACTGTCGCACCTGCTGGAAGCCGGTTCCGACGCCTTTCTCATGCCGTCGCGCTTCGAGCCCTGCGGCCTCAACCAGCTCTACAGCCTGCGCTATGGCACGCCCCCTGTCGTACGCCGGACCGGTGGCCTGGCCGACTCGGTGGTCGACGCCACCGGCCCCAACATCAAGAACGGCACCGCCACCGGCTTCGTGTTCGACAAGGCCGAACCCGCCGATCTGCTGCGCGCCATCGACCGCGCCCTGAACCTGTATGCCCAGCGGCGCATCTGGAAACAGCTCATCGACCACGGCATGCACCAGGACTTCTCCTGGAACCGCAGCGCCGAAGCCTACCTGGGCCTGTATGCGAAAGTACTGGTGGAACACAACCGGTGAAAAAACCACATTATTGTTGAGGCAGGGCGCCAGGGTGTGATCCTCGGGATGAGCCTCCCCCATCCGGGCGTCTTGCCAGCTTTTCACCCGCTGTCCTAGACTACGGATACGACCCGGGATCGCATCCGGTCCGAACCGGGCGCCGGTGCAGACAAGGCGCCCCCGCCGCCCCGAACGAAGGACCCCGCCATGCCGGCAGCCGACGCCGATGCCTATCTTCTGCTGACCCTGCTCACCGTTGCCTGGTGCGCACTGCACAGTGCGCTGATCTCGCTGACCGTGACGGACTATCTGAAACGACGCCATGCTGCGGGCTACCGGTACTACCGGCTGTTCTACAACCTGGTGGCAGTGGTGACGCTGGCGCCGGTGCTGCTCTATGCGCGGCACCTGCAGGGCGCGCCGCTGTTCGCCTGGCAGGGCCCCTGGCGCATCCTGCAGGCGCTGATGATCGGCACCGGCCTGCTGCTGTTCCTGCTCGGCAGCCGCAGATACGACGCGCGGCGCTTCCTGGGCCTGGCCCAGCTGCGGGAAGACACGACGGCCGGCGGCATCACGGCCTCCGGCGAACTGGACAGCTCGGGCATCCTCGGCGTGCTGCGGCATCCCTGGTACAGCGGCCTGCTGCTGGTGCTGTGGGCACGGCCGCTGGACCTGTCGACGCTGGTAGTCAATGCCCTGTTCAGCGGCTACCTGCTGATCGGGGTGCGGCTGGAGGAACGCAAGCTGGTACGCGAGTTCGGCGACCGCTACCGGCGTTACCAACAGACGGTCTCGATGCTGGTACCGGTCAAATGGCTGCTGGCACGTTTGCGTCGCAGGGCCGGCTGATGCAGCTGCCGCGATCCGTACAGGCCTGGGGCACACCGGCGTTCGACGCGGTGCTGAAGGCGGAACTCGAACTGGCCGGGGGCCGGCACCTGCCCCTGCAGCAGGGCCTGACGGCCGGCAGCCTGGCGCTGGACGACGACCTGAAGGTCATGGTCCTGGCGACCGCCGGCGACGATGACGTCATCCGCGTGAAGGCAGGCCTCTTCTACCAGGGCGTGGTGGACGGCTGCGGCTGCGCCGACGACCCCACGCCGCTCGAACCACACGCCGAGTACTGCGAAGCCTGGATTCGCATCGACCGCCACACCGGTGCGGCGGTCGCAACCCTGGCCGACGACTGAGCGGCCGCCCCCCGCGGAGACCCGGTGGACGGGCGGTTACCTTCTGTTTATGAAGGATATTTCATGGCCACCCCCACCCTCCGCGCGCGGCCGGCGAACAGGGTATAATAGCCGCCCCTGACATCAGGCAGCTGCTGCAGGCCACTGGAATGCGTGGCCTTTTTTATGGATATGCCCGTACAACAGACCGCTCCCTCCGCCCCGCAAGACAAGCAGTTGCGCTCGCGCGTGCGCCTGTTCGGCAACCTGCTCGGCGAGGTGCTGGCCTCGCAGGCCGGCGCCCATGTGCTGGCCTCGGTGGAGAAGCTGCGCAAGGGCTACATCCGCCTGCGCAAGGTCGACGACCCGGCGCTCAGGCGCCGCCTGGCCGCCGAGATCGAGCGCCTCGACCCGGACACCCTGACCCACGTGGTGCGCGCCTTCAACCTCTACTTCAGCCTGGTCAACATCGCCGAGGAGGCCTTCCAGCACAAGCAGCGCCGCCGCCAGGCGCGCAAGGGCGGGCCGCTGTGGGTGGGCTCCTTCGACCACACCCTGCGCGAGTTCCACGCCTCCGGCATCACCCCGGACCAGTTGCAGACGCTGCTCGACCGTACCCTCTACCTGCCGGTGTTCACCGCCCACCCGACCGAGTCCAAGCGGCGCGCCGTCATGCACAACCTGCGCAGCATCTTCGTCACCGCCGAGCAGCTCGACCGGCCGCGCCTGGGCAAGGAAGAGCGCGCCGACATCGTCGAGCGGCTGCGCAACCAGATCCAGATCCTGTGGAAGACCGACGAGGTGCGGGTGCGCAAGCCGCGCGTCGAGGACGAAATCCGCAACGGCCTGTTCTATTTCCGTGAAAGCCTGTTCGAAGCCGTGCCCCAGGTGTTCCGCTACCTGGAGAGATCGCTGCGCCGCGTATACGGCGAGGGCACCCGCATCGATATACCCGGTTTCCTGCACTTCGGCTCCTGGATCGGCGGCGACCGCGACGGCAACCCGTTCGTGAAGCCCGCGACCACGCGCCTGGCGCTGCGCCTGCACATGCGCGAGATCCTCTGCCAGTACCTGCGTCAGGTCGAGAACCTGCGCAGCCAGCTGACCCACTCCAGCCGCCTGTTCCAGCCCGACGGCGCCTTCCGGGACAGCCTGGAGGCGGACCGTGAACGCTTTGCCGAGCTGCTGGGCGAGCACCCCAACCGCTTCGACCACGAGCCCTATCGGCTCAAACTCTACATCATGCGCAACCGGCTGCGCCAGAACCTGCGCCTGACCACCGAGCGCATCGAGCATCCGGCCGCTGCCGATCCGGACAGGTTCCCGCACCGCTACCGCGACGAGCACGAGTTCCTGGCCGACCTGGAGCTGATCCGCGACTCGCTGCGTTCGCACGGCGACGCCGCCATCGCCGATGCCGACCTGCTGGACCTGATCCGGCTGGTACAGACCTTCGGCTTCTACCTGTTCCATCTCGACATCCGCCAGGAGTCCACCCGCCATACTGAAGCGGTGGTGGAACTGTGCCGGCAGTTGCCGGGCGCGCCCGACTATGCCGCCCTGGACGAGGAAGACCGCGTCCACCTGCTGGCGGAGCTGCTGGCCGCCGACGCGCCACCAGCCATCGACCGCGCCATCCTCGGCGAAGAGACGGCCGAGACCCTGGCCGTGCTGGACGTCATGCACGACATGCGCGACGAAGTCAGCGCCGAGGCCTTCGGCACCTACGTCATCTCCATGACCCACAGCGCCAGCCACGTGCTGGAACTGATGTGGCTGGCGTCGCTGGCCGGCCTGGCGGGCCGGCGCGACGGCGAATGGTTCTGCCACATCCGCATCAGCCCCCTGTTCGAGACCATCGATGACCTGGCACACGTCGAGCAGGTGCTGCCCCGGCTGCTGGACGAGCCGGTGTACCGCGAGCTGCTGGCCGCCTCCGGCAACCTGCAGGAGATCATGCTGGGTTACTCCGACTCCTGCAAGGACGGTGGCATCCTCGCCTCGGCCTGGAATCTCTACGAGGCGCAGCAGAAGATCATCCGGATCACCGACGCGCGCGGCGTCGAGTGCCGCCTGTTCCACGGCCGCGGCGGCACCCTGGGCCGTGGCGGCGGCCCCACCCACGACGCCATCCTGGCGCAGCCGGCCGGCACCGTGCACGGTCAGATCAAGTTCACCGAGCAGGGCGAAGTGCTGTCGTACAAGTACAGCAACGCCGAGACCGCCGTCTACGAACTGTCGGTCGGCATCACCGGCCTGCTCAAGGCCAGCCGCGGCGTGGTGCAGAGCGAGGACGCGCGCTGCCCCACCTGCGCCGGGACCATGCGCGAACTGGCGGCCATCGCCGAGGACGCCTACCGCGACCTCATCGACCGCACCGAGGGCCTGCTGGACTACTTCTACGAGGCCACCCCGGTGACCGAGATCGGCCTGCTCAACATCGGCTCGCGCCCCAGCCACCGCAAGAAGCAGGACCGCTCCAAGAGTTCCATCCGCGCCATTCCCTGGGTATTCGGCTGGGCCCAGTCGCGCCACACCCTGCCGGCCTGGTACGGCATCGGCTCGGCGCTGGCCGGCTGGTGCGGCGACGACCCCGGGCGGCTGGCGCGGCTGCAGACCCTGTACCGGGAATGGCCCTTCTTCCGGGCCCTGCTCGGCAATACCCAGATGTCGCTGGCCAAGGCCTCCATGGCCATCGCCGCCCAGTACAAGAACCTGTGCGAGGACCCGGCCACCGCCCAGCGCATCTACGACACCATCCGCGCCGAGCACGACCGTACCCTGGCGCTGGTCAAGGCGGTGGCCGGCATCGGCAGCCTGCTGGCCGAGAACCCGGTGCTGGCCCTGTCCCTGGCCCGCCGCGACCCCTACCTCGACCCACTCAACCACATACAAATCAAGCTGTTGGAACGAACCCGCGACGAAGCCGCGCCAGACGAGGAACGCGACCGCTGGCTCGACCCGCTGCTGCGCTCCATCAACGCCATCGCCAGCGGCATGCGCAACACCGGCTGATGCCGCTTCAAGGCGGCAGCCGCCGCTTTGCCGCCCCGCCCGGGTCGGGTAAAATTGGCCCCACAACATGAACGGGTAGCAACCCGTCCGGCAGGAGGACACCCTCCGGGGTCTGCCACATCGGATACGGCAAGGACGTCGCCAATACTGCACTGCACGTGAGGACCCTGCCTGGATGGCAGCGTGCGTCTTCACCCGACGACAGCGACACGTGGTATGGGCCTGAACCTGATACAAGACGGTCGTCACCTGCGCCTGCTGGAAACCTATGCGGGCCGCTACGGCTACAAACCCGACCAGCCGGTGAGGATCCACACGCTGGGGCGTTTCGGTATCCGCGTCAACGGCCGGGCCCTGGACGCCGCCCGTGGCCGTCAGCACAAGCCGCTGGAACTGCTGCAGGCGCTGATCGCCTTCGGCAGCCGCGGCGTCGCCGTCGAGCTGCTGGCACACGCGCTGTGGCCGGACGCCGAGGGGGATGCCGCCGTCAACAACTTCGACGTCAACCTGCACCGGCTGCGGCGCCTGATCGGTGTCGCGGGCCTCATCACCACCGACGGCGGCCGAGTCAGCCTCGACAACACGCTGGCCTGGGTCGACGTCTGGGCTTTCGAACGGCTGCTCAACGAGACCGACCGCCTGCTGCTGCTGTCGCGCGGCCGCGCCGTCTCCAAGCGTGTGGAACACCTGTTCGACCAGGCGCTGACCTTCTACCAGGACGGCTTCCTGGCCCGCGAGCCGGTGCGTCCGTGGAACCTGTCGCTGCGCGAGCGCCTGCGCAGCAAGCTGCTGCGCCATATCGTGGACATCGGCCAGGTCGCCGAGGACAACGGCCACTGGCGTTCCGCCATCCGCTTCTACCGCAAGGGCCTGGAGATCGAACCGCTGGCCGAGGAGCTCTACCGGCACCTCATGATCAGCTACCGCCACCTGGGCCAGTACGCCGAAGGACTGGCCACCTACCAGCGCTGCCGCCACAACCTGGCCACCCTGCTGCAGATCGTCCCCTCGAAGGAAACCGAGGCCGTCCGCGCCTCCCTCCTGCCCTGACCCGCCGCCGTATCTGAGCCGCGACCGCACAGCCTGCACCGGGCCGGCCCACCCGTGCGCCGCCCTCCGGATTCACGACGGTTTCATGCCCTCCTGTAAGCCCGCTGTAAGTCCGGCGGCCCCACACTCGGCCCCGCGACAAGACCAAGAATCCATCGCTGGAGGCACAGATGGAAAACTATATCGTCCGCGTCTACCGGCGCGAGGAAGGGGATCCGGAGGCCGTCGTCGGCGTCCTGGAGAACGTCGAAACCCGCCAGCAGCGGGTGTTCCACAGCCTGCGTGGGCTGTGCGGCATGCTCGCCTGCCAGCCCCCTTCCGCCGCCCCGGCATCACCCGATGGCACACAGGCGCCAGACCCGCGCACGCCCGAGCCCCTGGCCGACGCCGGTACCGGCCGGCCACGTTGAGAACAAACGGAGGAGTCACATGGACCGCAAGTCACTGATCGGCGGCTGCCTCGCCGCAGCCACCCTGCTGGCCACACAGCCGGCACTCGCCCACTTCGTACGCTACACCGCAGACGAACACGGCATGCAATGGCAGACCGAGCTGCCGGCGTGGCGTGACGAAGCGAGGGAACAGCGCACCGGGCGGCCCGGCCACCGCCCCTGGGAATCGGACCGGGCGCCCGGCCGGGGCGAGCCGTTCGAACACGATGACCGGTTCGCGGACAAGGGCGACCGCCACCACCGTGATGGCGGCCGGGACAAGGCATGGCAGGACAGGTGGAAGGGCCGCTGGGAAGACGGCGAACACGCCTGGAAGGATGCCCCCTGGAAAGACGACCCCTGGAAAGACGACGACGATGACGATGACCGGCCCGGCCACGACTGGGACGACGACTACGCCGGCAACGACGACCCGGGCTTCGACGACGACCCCTTCGACGACGGAGAAGGCAACGGCCACGGCTACTGCCCGCCCGCGCCGGAACCCTCGCCGGTGCCGGTACCGGCCGCCGCCTGGTTGTTCGGTTCCGGCCTGCTCGGCCTGACCGGCTTCACCCGCCGCCGGCGCCGCAGCTGAACCAGCGCAGCGACCCGGCCCCCATCGACAGGCAGACCTGGCAGGCGTTGCGGCGGTTGGCCGCCCAGGGACGGCGTGCCCGGGGCGTCGAACACCATCACACCGGCACCGCCGCGAACGCCTCCCCGCCTGCCAGGGACGCCTGTAGAACGTCAATATTCCGTCTCCGTGCAGCTGCTATGCTTGACTCACTTCCACCAACACACGGGGAGGACGCCCACCATGGTCGGCAAGAAGAATATCGTATTCGGTTTCCTGTATCTCGTCCTGACGGCGGCGCTCGGTCCCTACATGGTCAAGACCGTGTTCCCGGGCATTCAGCAGGCGGCCGCCGAACGTCAGCAGGCCATGGCGGAGCTGCAGCTGCTGGCCAGCAACGACTTCGAGCGTGACCTGGAAGCAGTACCCGCCGCCGACCTCGCCCGCGACGATGCCCGCGCCCTGCTCGGCCTGAACCGTCACCTGCAGGCCGAGTCCCGGCTCGGCGACATCAAGGGCGGCCCGCACGCCCACGGCAACCTGGAAGCGCTGCTCAACATCGCCGCAGGCGTCGCCCTGGTGTTCATCGCCGCGGCGGGCTGGCTCAAGCAGCTCATAAGCTGGCTGTTCATCCTCGGCGCGCTGCTGCACTCGGGCGTGCTGTACCTGGCCATCGTGTTCGAACTGGGCTGGGCGCAGCAACTCCTGGGGCTGGGCGTCGGGCCCGTCCTGCTGCTGGCGGCGCTGCTGCTGATGGGCCTGGTGGCGGCCGCGGGCTGGCGGGGTGCGCCGGTGGAAGACGGCTGAGGGCCCGTCATACCGCCGTGCAGCGAGGACCGACCCGGGGTAGAATGGCCGTTTTCTAGCCGCGGAGAATCCCCATGCGCGTCGCAGCACCGACCGTCCTCCTGCTCGTCGCCACCGCCGCCGGCGCCGCCAGCTGGCAGCGGGAGACCATCGAATACCTGGACGGTCAAAAGATCGCGGTCTACGTCACCGAAGACGACATCGCCGCCACCCCGGAGTGGCGGCCGGAACAGGGACCGCCGCCCCTGACCCTGGCCCGCCTGATCGAGATCATCCGCGCTTCCAGCGCCGCCGACCCGCGCCTGGCCGACGCGCGCATCCGCGAAATCAAGCTGCAGCCGGTCAGCCACCATGAAAAGCAACACCGCTGGTACTACCTGGTGAAGCTGCAGTCCGCCGACGGTCACAGCCACTACAAGGCGGTGCTCATGAACGGCAAGCTGGTGCAGGCCATCGGCGAGCCCCTGCCCATCAAATAGGCACAGGCGGCGGCCTGGCTAGCGGCCTGTGGCCAGGGCGGCCGAGGAACCGGCAAGCCCGTCGATGACCGCATCGATGCCCTGGCGCCGTATCCGCTCCGCCATCAGGGAACGGTAGTTCACCGCCATGCTGATACCCTCGATGACGACATCGTAGACGCGCCAGACGCCTTCTCTTTCATAGAGCTTGTAGTTCACCTTGACCGGCGGGTTGCCGACCGAACTGATCACCGTGGGCACCACCACCCGGCCGGGCCGGCTGCGCGCTGGCACGTCCGGGTACCGGATATCGAGGTCGGACGCGCCGGCCAGGGCCGTCGAGTAGGTTCTGATCACCAGCCGCTCCAGCCCCTGTTCGAAACGTCTTCTGTCTTCCCGGGAGAGGGTCCGCCAATACCTGCCCAGCACCAGCCTGGCGAAGCGGTTGAAATCGACATGGGGGGCGATGACCCGGTTCACCAGCCGTTCCAGTTCGGCGGGATCGGAGGCATGAGCCCCCGCTTCCGCCAGGCCCTGCTTGAGCAGCTCGGCCTGCCGGTGAATCAACTGTTCCGCAGCCGGCATGGCGCCGGCCCGGCCGACGCACAGTGCCGCCAGCACCAGCAGCGCCAGCGACAACAGGGTTCTCGGCTGACGCCCCCCTGTCAGCGGAGCAAAGACCGGCAGGTCTGCAAACGGCATGGCGGTGCTCCTCGGTTATTCGTTGTTGTGTGCCTGGATACAATCATACCAACTGGTTTGTATATTTCAAGCCGGAGGGATGAACGGCGAGCGGTCGATGAACACCGGGGGACAGGAAAACGGGAAAAGGGGAGCCTGCCCCCTAAAACCGGGGCGGGCGCCGCGCGCGGAAGAAGGCCTGCAACCGTTCGCCGCAGCGTTCCGCCAGCACCCCGCCCTGTAACGCCACCCGGTGGTTCAGGCCCTGCGCCTCGAACGCATGGAAGGTGCTGGAGACGGCTCCGCGCTTGGGGTCGCTGGCACCGTACACCAGGCGTTCGATGCGGGCGTGGACCATGGCGCCGGCGCACATCAGGCAGGGTTCCAGGGTGACATAGAGGGTGGCGCCGGTGAGGCGGTAGTTGCCGATGCGCTGCGCCGCTTCACGCAGGGCCATGATCTCGGCGTGGGCGGTGGGGTCGTTGGTCGAGACGGGCCGGTTCCAGCCCTCGCCCAGGACTTCGCCGTCGCGCAGCAGCACGGCGCCGACCGGCACCTCGCCCTCGGCCGCTGCCCGTTCCGCCAGCGCCAGGGCGTGTTCCATCCAGTGGGTGTGGGTCTGATCGTGCATGTGGGGTTCGACCGTCTTTTCGCCGCCAGGGGCGCCGGGATGATGAAGGGTATGGTGCCCTATCCTGCCGCGTTTTGTCATGCTGGCAACAGCGCGGGCGGGTTCTACCGGCCTTTCGGTCACCCGGCGGGTACTGGAAAGGGCCGGCCTCTTCCGGGCACAGGCCCGCTTCAGTCGGATCGTCGGTGTGGCGCCGTTGGCGGGTATAGGCTTTACTATGTCGATATTCGTGGATGAACCGGGTCTGGCGGCCAACCCGAAAATTCGCCGCTGGCGAAGACGGGGGTCTTGTCGCATCCGTACTGGCTGCGGTCAGCGGCCGTGTCTGGCCCTGGCGGGTCAGCCAACGACGGGATCGGGTGGAAATGAAAAGAAAACGGAAAGAAAAACGGGGACAGACCACGTTTTTTCGTAAGGGGAAAATATGAATCTCGCTGAATTTCTGGATCTGATTGGCTTCAGTCGCCACAAGATGCACGTTCGGGAAATACCGCTTTCCACGCTGGGTGGCTTTTTTGGAATTTTCGGCATCTTCGTGACCAGTCAATGGTTTCTGGATCCCGAGGTGTCCGTGCTGATCGTCCCCTCCATGGGCGCGAGCGCGGTACTGCTCTTCGCCGCACCGCATGCACCGTTTTCGCAGCCCTGGAACGTCATGGGCGGACATGCAATCTCTGCGGTTATCGGGGTGGCGTGCTGGCAATGGATACCTGAATATACCGTTGCAGCATCTGCTGGCGTGGGTCTGGCGATCGGCGCCATGTATTTCGCACGCTGCATCCATCCTCCCGGTGGTGCGACGGCATTGGCTGCCGTGATCGGCTCGGAGAAACTGCACCATCTGGGCTATGCATATGAATATGCCCCGATTCTGCTCAATGCGGCCACGATACTGTTCGTGGCGATCGTCTTCAATGCCTTGTTCAAATGGCGTCGCTATCCGGCATATCTGCATCTGAAACAGTCTGCTGCCGAATTGGCAGAGCGGGGATACGAACCGATCAGTCATGAAGACTTCGTCTACGCGCTGAGCCACATCGACACCTTTGTCGATATCAGCGAAGAGGATTTGCTGGAAATCTACAGGTTGGCAACCCGTCGGCATGTCGAATCCGCCGGACGGCGACAGTAGCGCCCGGGGCGAAACGGGGACGGACCAGGTTTCCTCGACTACCCGTCCCCGTTTTCCCTGCCGTGGAAACGTGGTCCGCCCCCCTGACGAGAAACCCCGCCGAAGCGGGGTTTCTCGTGGGATGGGGGGAAGCCCTCAGGCCGCTTTCACACCCAGTTTCTCGCGCCAGCCCGGGAACAACTGATCGGCATCGTGCGGGAAGGATTCGAACGCGCGCGCGAATTCGCGGTGTTCCTTGGCCCATTCGATCGGGTCGGCGCCGGCTTTCCAGCACTCCCATGCCTGGATCAGCGACTTGCCGCCGGCCGCCGGGCCGTCGATATGGCCGAAGGAGCCGCCGCCACAGGTGTTGATCACGTTGGCGTGGCCCAGGTTCTGGAAGAAGCCCGGCAGGCGCAGGGCGTTCATGCCGCCGGAGATGATGGGCGTGGTCGCCTTCATGCCGTGCCACTTCTGGTTGAAATACGGGCCCTGGCATTCGTCACGCTCCAGCATATAGGCCAGGATGCGTTCGTCCGCATGGCCTTCCATCTTGCCGTAACCCATGGTGCCGGTGTGAATGCCGGACGCACCCATGAGGCGGCTCAGCTTCATGTAGCACAGGGGATCCATGCCCATCGGTGATTTGTACGAGGTTACGGACCCATGGCCGGCACGGTGGAAATGCAGGAAGGTATGAGGGAAATAACGACGCGCGGTGGTGACGCCGGCTGGACCCGCGACGAAACCGTCCACGAGGAAGGCGACATGCTCGTCGTTTCCATATCGCGCGAATTCGTTCAGAACGTATTCACCGCGTGCGATCAGCTCGGCGAAGAAATCGGCGGTGATGTTGGCCGAGAAGAACTTGGCCTCGCCGGTCTCCTGCTGGGCGCGGTCCATGGCCTCGGCGACCAGCGGGATGACTTCCTTCATGGGGCAGAAGCTCTGGTTGGCCTGGGGCTCGTCATTCTTGATGAAGGTGCCGCCCAGCCAGAAGTCGTAACAGGCCTTGGCGAAGGGCTCCGGACGCAGACCCAGCTTGGGCTTGATGATGGTGCCGGCGACGTAGCCACCGTCACTTTCCGGACGGCCCATGATCTTCCACATATGGCTGATATTGGTGGCGGGGCCGTCGAACTTGCGGATCATGCATTCGGGCACGTAGAAATCGAGCATGCGCAGGCCCACATGATCTCCCATGCCCTGGTTGTTACCCAGGATCAGTGACCACATGTGAGCAACGCCATGCTTGTCGTCGATCAGGTTGTGGTCGAACAATTCGACCGGGTAGGCGATCTTGACCAGGCCGCCAGCGTCGCCGAAGGCGTTCTCGTCGATGTCATAGACCAGGGCATCCACACCGCGGGTGAAGTCGTCGGTGGTGGAGACTTCGACGTTGGTGCCGGTGGAAGATTCCGCCGCCACGTGTGCGGCCACGGTCAGGAAGCCGTGTCCCTCGGCGGGTTTCAGGCGATAGGCCACAAGCATGTGCCGATCACCTGCGATCAGGTCTTCTTCCTTCAGGCCGAGATCGGCATAGCGGCTGGATTGATCAAGTGCCATAACATAATCCTCAAATAAAAATTCCAACAGAAAGATCCACTACCAATGCATTGGACCCGGCATGTCCCGGGATGCTTCCGGCCCGGCACCACAGAAAGTCGCATATTATATAAGGTAGCAAGGCGTGAGATCCATTACCGCTTTCTTAATCTATTTAAAATTTACATTAAGTTACGGGTGAAGGCAGGCCACGTCCGCCTCGCGTTGCGCCGGGCTGACATCGGCGCTGGACACCATCAGGCGCAACGTGTCCCCCGGTTCCCGCCGGCTGAATGCGGTGAACCGGCCTCGATAACGTCACCACCTGCGCCGTCGACGGCGAACGGCTGGAAGAACTGGACGCCGATCCCTTCGACGCCGTCATCTCACGGGTCGGCCTGATCTGCTTCCCGGACCGGCAGCAGGCGCTGCGGCAGTTCGGGCACGGCTGCCTTGTCGTGGCGTGGGTGCGCACATACACCCCGATCCGGGTATCGAGACCAACCCCCACCGGATGGAAATGCACGCCCCCCGTTTGTGTCCGGGTATCGTGCGGCGCGCTGGAAAGAACCAAACCCGGCTCCACCCGTACAACGCCGCGCGGCAGAGGCGGTCACCGCCGATGCCGACGCGCATCAATCCGGCAATAGCCAGTCCGGACGCGGGAAATGGCAGGTATAACCATTGGGAACGCGCTGCAGATAATCCTGATGCTCCGGCTCGGCTTCCCAGAAGTCCCCGGCCTGGCTGACTTTCGTCACCACCGGGCCAGGCCAGAGTCCCGAGGCGTCGACATCCTCGATGGTCTTCAACGCCTCTGACCGTTGCGCGTCACTGGTGTAGAAGATTTCCGAACGATACGAAGGCCCGCGGTCATTACCCTGACGGTCTACTGTGGTCGGATCGTGAATCTGGAAGAAGAAAGCCAGCAGTTGGCGATAGGTAGTCTGCTCGTTATCGAATTCGATCTCGATCGCCTCGGCATGGTTACCGTGGTGCCGGTAGGTCGCATTCGGTACCGCGTCGTCGCCTGTATAGCCAACCCGGGTTCCGAGCACGCCGGGTTGCCTTCGAAACAAGTCCTGCATGCCCCAGAAACAGCCACCGGCCAGTATCGCCCTTTCAATCGCCATCGTGGTTTTCTCCAGTCACCAGTGGAATATACTCTGCGTACCCTTCGGCCTCCATTTCTTCCAACGGCACAAAGCGCAGGGACGCCGAATTGATGCAGTAACGCAATCCGCCTCGATCCCGTGGTCCGTCCGGAAAAACATGCCCCAGATGCGAATCACCGTGCACGGAGCGCACTTCGATACGAATCATGCCGTGGCTGGTATCGCGTATTTCATTGATGAAGTGCTCGCTGACGGGCTTGCTGAAGCTGGGCCAGCCGCAGCCGGAGTCGAACTTGTCGCGAGAGCTGAACAAAGGCTCTCTGGAGACAATATCGACATAGATGCCGGGTTCATCATTATGCAGATATTCGCCGGTGCCCGGTTGCTCGGTCCCGTTTTCCTGGGTGACGCGATACTGTTCGGGATTCAACCTGGCGATGGCTTCAGGGTCTTTTTCGAACCGGTTCATGGCATGGCTCCCGTCAGTCGTTCTCTCGCCCCGCCGGCACCGCTCTGTAAAGCCTCTGAATTCCTGGACAGATGTTTGCACAAAAATTCACGCTGCCTCTGCCACGGGCGCATGGGCAGCTCGCACCTGGGCAGGGGTGGCATAGCCATGCCGCTGGATCAGCCAATGCCGGTTAAACCGCGCCTTGAACTCGAGCAGCGCCTGCCGCAGTTCCTCTGACCGTACCCCGTAATCAGAGCCACCCTGAATGTGGGAAAACGATCATATCAGGCCGCCGCTTTCGCAAACAAGTCCGGTGGTATCTTGCCAAGAGATCGATGCGGCCGGACAGGGTTGTTTGGGTCGGCTTTCCGGGCTGGATGAAATGCCGTTTGAGGTGTTCGACGGCCTGGCGCCGCTGCGCGGCCGTCACCATTTTCCCTCGACCAGCTCCTTGAGCGCGGCCTTGTCCAGCTCCGCCTCGGCGAGGAGACGCTTCAGCTTTGCATTCTCCTGCTCAAGTGCACGCAGCCGTTTGGCCTCGGAGACCTCGAGGCCGCCGTACTTCGACTTCCAGCAGAAAATGCCTCAGCGAACTACAGGAGGACAGGTTAAATAACATTACCCGGGCGACCGCCTTTGATGGCGGTTCGCCGAGCCTTTTTGAGAAGCTGATCATATCAGATCGTTGATTTTTTGCTATTTTAAACCCATGTTATTTAAAGAAGCTTCTTCCAACCCGTAGTCGGATGATTTTCGTATCAGCACCTTCGATACCAAAGTCATTGTCATTGACCAGCACCAGCTCTCGGCGCCCTGTCCTCGCAATGCCTTCCACTTTGGCCGGCAGGGCACCGGGCGGCAGATCGATGGCCGAATCGAGCGCCAGATCCTTGCTCAGCGGCGTGATGTCAATCATGCCAAGGTCGTCGATCTGTTCCAGGGAAGGCGAGGTAAACTCACTGTCCCAGCGACCGCCGAGGATATTGCTGGCTGAATGCAGCGTCACACGATACAGTTTGGTCGTATTGTTGACACGCTCAAGTATCAGCAACCGATCATCCGCATAGGCCAGCATTTCGCTTACCTTGACTTTGCTCTGTTT
>JALSRI010000095.1 GCA_026984835.1 Thiohalobacter sp.
CGCCTCCTTCTCCGCCCTGGTGCGCAAGTACAGCGGCGACGTCACCCCGCAGTCCATGCTGCGCGTGCTTGCCGACGCCGCCACCGTGGCGCACGAGGACGGCCACGTGCGGCTGCTGGAGCACGCCTTCGTGCCGGGCAGCGACCCGGTCGAGAAGCTGCACATCCTCGGCAGCGACGTCGGCGAACTCATCAGTACCATCGACCACAACCTCACGGCCGATGAAAACGATCTGCGCTTCCAGCGCAAGGTGTTCAACCACCGCGTCGATCCGGACGCGGTCGCGGAATTTCGCGCCCTGTCGGCGGAAAAGGCGCAGGCACTGCTCGAGGAGCTGGACGCCTGGCTGGCCCGGCACGAGGCGAAGACGGATGCCGAGGGCCGCTATGTCAGCCTCGGCATCTATTTCCATGAAGACGACAAAGATTCGGAGAAACGGTCATGAACAGGATTTCGATTGCCGGCCTGGTGGCCCTGCTTGCCCTGAGCGGCTGTGGGGGCGGTGGCGGCACCCAGACCGCCGGCATCGGCGGTACCGGCAAGGTGTCCAGCGGCTCCATCACGGCCTTCGGCAGCATCTTCGTCAATGGCGTCGAATATGACATATCGAACGCCACCATCACGGTCGACGAGGACAGCACCCAAAAGAGCCAGGCGGATCTGCACATCGGTATGGTAGTCACCGTCGACGGCAGTTCCAACGCGACCTCGGGCACGGCCACCCGCGTGACCTACGACAGTGTCGCGGAAGGCCCGGTGTCCGGCCTGGTCACCGCGCCCGGCGGCCTGAGCAAGACGTTCAGCGTTTTCGGTGTGGCCGCGCGCATCGACCAGGCGACGGTATTCGACAACAGCGACCCGACCTTCACCTTCGGCTCCATTGCCGACAACGACCTGGTCAAGCTCAGCGGCTTCTTCGACAACGGTACCGGCGGCACCCTGCTGGTGACCTACATCGAGAAAACCGGGACCTTCGATCCCGCCAACCCGGCCGGCGTGGCGGAAGTGAAGGGCACTGTGCGGAATGCGCCCGCCGGTGGCGCACTGCCCGCCAATGGAGACACATTCACCGTGAATGGCGTGACCGTGACCCTGGATGCAGGCACTGCGCTGGATTCCCGGCTCGGTGGCGCGGTGAACAACAACACCTACGTGGAAGTGAAAGGCACCCTGAACGGCGCGACCTCGCTGCTGGCGAGCAACGTCGAGCTGGAACGCACCGCTGTCGGTGACAGTGGTGACGAGGTCGAGCTGGAGGGTCTGATCGCCGGTTTCAGCAGCCTGGCGGCCGGTTTCCAGGTCGGCGGCCAGAATGTGGACGGCAGTGGCGCCAGCCTGGAACCACCGTCCCTGCAGCTCGCCAATGGCCTGCGCGTCGAAGTCGAGGGCAAGGTGGACGCCAGCGGCGTACTGGTCGCGGACAGGATCAAGGCCAGTGGCAACGAACGTATCGAGATCGAGGCCGGAATTGACCGCATTGACATGGCGGCCAGGACCCTGACGCTTGGCCTGCCGGCGGGGACGATCACCGTGACCACCGACGACCTGACCACCTACGAGGACCGCCTTGGCCTGGTCTCGCCGATGAACCTGTCCGACCTGTCAGCCGGCGATTTCGTGGAAATCAAGGGGTACCAGGATCCGACCGGCAAGGTCGTCGCGGTGGAGGTACGCCGCGACACGGCGGACGACATCGTCCTGCAAGGCCCGCTGGACAATTTCACCGCCGGCAACATCCGCGTGCTCGGTCTCGGCTTCTTCACCGGCCCGGGAACGCAGTTCACCGACATCAACGGCAACAGCGTATCGGAAGCCACGCTGCAGGGTTCGCTGAGTCCCGGCGACATCGTCCAGATAAAAGACAACGCGCCCGGCGACGGAACCGCGGACGAGGTGGAGCAGGAGAACTGAACCGTTTCTGGCCTGATTTTATTCGTTCCCCCCTTTGCCCCCCGTTTGCGGGGGCTTTTTTTTGCGCCCCTGTAGGAGCGGGCTTGCCCGCGATTCCGTTGCCGATCGTTTCCGGTTGAATCGGAATCGCGGGCAAGCCCGCTCCTACAGGGGGAGGTCATTCAGGGGGGACAGTGCGTTTGCCGGGGGAACCAGGAGGCCGGTCAGACGGTTACGCAGCGGTTGCGGCCCTGCGCCTTTGCTTCGTACATGGCGCGGTCGGCGCGTTCCAGCGCCTGATCGACACTGTCGCCCTCGCGGTATTGGGTCAGGCCGCAGGACAGGGTGATGGTCACGGCCTGGTCGCGGAAATGGAAACCGGTCTGCTCCACCGTGCAGCGCAGCCGCTCGGCGACCTCCAGGCTGGCGTCCAGATCCGAGCCCGTCATCAGCATCACGAACTCCTCGCCCCCGAAGCGCGCCACGAAGTCGGTCTCGCGGATGCCAGCCTGCAGGACGCCCGCAACCTTCCTCAATACCTTGTCGCCCGCCTTGTGACCGTAGTTGTCGTTGATGCGCTTGAAGTGATCGACGTCCCAGAACAGGAACACCAGCGGCGTACCGAAACGCCTGAAGCGCGCCACCTCCTGCCCGACGTGCTCCTGCCATGCCAGGCGGTTGGGGATGCCGGTCAGCGCATCGGTGGTGGCCTGACTGTGCTCGTCGCACACCCGCACCTGCAGCGACCTGGTCTCCTCCTCCAGCGTGCGCAGCCGCGTGCTCATGGCATCGATGTGCTCCCGGGCCTGCCGGTAGCGCGCCTCCTGTTGCTCGCGGTGGCGTGACACGTGTTCCATCACGGCGTCGAGGTGGCGCTGCACGCTGTGCTTCATCTGTTCGATGTCGCTGGCCCCCCGCACGTCTGCTTCCAGGTCGCCGACCTCCCGGCGCACGGCATCCTCCAGTTCGGTGCCGCTGTCTCGCCCCGATTCGTTGAGTACCGTGCTGTCCTTCAGGTGCCGGTCGACCGTCTGCAGGCGCTCGAC
>JALSRI010000096.1 GCA_026984835.1 Thiohalobacter sp.
GACTTCCATGGACAGCGGCAGGTGGTCGGACAGCGGGTAGTCGAGCACCTCGGCGCGCTCGACCTGCACGGTGGGCGTCACCAGGATGTGGTCGATGTTCCTGTGCGGGCGCCAGCTGGGGAAGGTGTTGAGACCGTGCACCGGCTCGCTCATCAGCGTGCGGTGCATGAGACGTTCCATTTCCTCGCTCTGGGAATGGCAGTTCAGGTCACCCATGAGCACCACGTGGCGGTACTCGTTGACCAGGTCGCCGAGGTAGTCGAGCTGTTCGAGCCGCGCGCGGCGGCTCAGCGCCAGGTGCACGATCAGCACCACCAGCGATTCCTCGCCGTCACCGAAGCGCACCGCCAGTGCGCCGCGGCCGGGAATGCGGCCCGGCAGACGGTGCTCGGTGATGCCGGAGGGCTTGTAGCGGCTCAACACGCCGATGCTGTGCTGGGCGAAGCGGCCGATGCGGCGGTTGGTCTGGTCGTCCCAGTAAGGGAAGCCGGCGGCGTTGGCGAGGTACTGGGTGAGGTTCACGTGCCCGCTGCGCGCGCTGCCCGCGTCCGCTTCCTGGATGCCGACCAGGTCGTAGTGGCTGACCAGTTGCGCGATGCGGTCCAGATTCACGAAACGCTGCGGGTGATGCAGCACGTGTTTCCAGCCCTGCGTGAAATAGTGCCGGTAGCGGCGCGTGGTGATGCCTGCCTGGATATTGTAGCTCAGCAGCTTCAGGTGCTGGCCCTGTGCGTGTTGGTCCTGTCGGGCGCTGGCAGTAGCCGGGTTCATCGTCTCAGATCGGGCAAACCAGCTTGCCCAGCTGTTCTGTCAGTTTCAGATTCTCGGTGTAGTCCACGGGGCAGTCCACGATACTCACTGTCGGCTGGGCCAGCGCGTCCTTGAGGATGTCCGCAAGCTGGCCGGCCTTTTCCACACGGTAGCCGCGGGCGCCGAAGGACTCGGCATAGGCGACGAAATCCGGGTTGGTGAAATCCACGTGCGAAGTGCGCTTGAACTGGTTCATCTGTTTCCATTCTATCAATCCGTAGCCGCCGTCGTTCCAGATCAGGATGACGATCGGCACCTTCAGCCGCATGGCCGTCTCGATCTCCTGCGAGTTCATCAGGAACCCGGCATCCCCGGTCACCGCCACCACGTTGCGGTCCGGGTGCACCATCCTGGCGGCGATGGCGCCGGGCACCGCGATGCCCATGCTGGCGAAACCGTTGGAGATCAGGCAGGTGTTCGGGTACTCGCAACGGAACATGCGCGCCATCCACATCTTGTGCGCCCCGACGTCGCAGACCACGATATCGCTCAGGTCCAGCACCGTGCGCAGGTCCCAGATGATCTTCTGCGGCTTGACCGGGAAACCGGCATCGTCGCGGTGCCGGTTCATCTCCTCGATCAGCGCCTCGCGCAACGCCCGCATGGGGTGGCCATGGTGCGGCGTCGCCAGTTCGGCGATCTCCATCAGGCTGTGCTTGATGTCACCCAGTACACCCACTTCGACGGTGTAGTGCTCGTCCACCTCGGCCGGCGTCTGGTCTACGTGGATGATGGTGCGGTCGCGGGTCGGGTGCCACAGGTAGGGGTGGTACTCGACCAGGTCGTAGCCCACGCAGATGACCAGATCGGCGTTGCTGAACCCGCAGCTCACGTAGTCGTTGGCCTGCAGGCCGGCGCTGGCCAGCGACACGCGGCTGCGGAACGGCACCACGCCCTTGGCCATGAAGGTGTTGGCCACCGGGATGTTGAGCTTTTCCGCGAAGTCCGTCAGGTGCTTCCAGGCGCCGGTGCGCACGACACCGTTACCTGCCAGGATAATGGGGTTGCGGGCCTCGGATATCAACTCGGCGGCGCGCTCCACCTGCAGCCGCGACGGCTCCGGCGCCACCGGGTGCGCCACCGGCAGCGGCACCTCGTCGACCTCCATGGCGGCGATGTTCTCCGGGAACTCGATGAAGGTGGCGCCCGACTTCTCGGTCTGCGCCACCTTGAAGGCCTTGCGCACCACTTCCGGGATTACTTCCGGCATCATCACCCGGGACGAATACTTGGTGATGGGCGCGAACATCTTCTCCAGGTCCAGCACCTGGTGGGATTCCTTGTGCAGGCGGTCGGTGCTGGCCTGGCCGGAGATGGCCACCACCGGTGCATGGTCCAGGTTGGCGTCCGCCACCCCCGTGACCAGGTTGGTGGCGCCCGGCCCGAGGGTCGACAGGCACACGCCGGCGCGCCCGGTCAGGCGCCCGTAGACGTCGGCCATGAAGGCCGCGCCCTGTTCGTGTCGGGTGGTGACGAAGCGGATGGACGAGTCGAGCAGCGCGTCCATCAGGTCCAGGTTTTCTTCCCCCGGAATGCCGAAGATGTATTCCACACCCTCGTTCTCGAGGCACTTCACGAACAGTTGTGCTGCATTCATCGGCATCTCCGGCATGACGAAATGGGCGAAGTCATCCTGTTAGCCCGGCAGGGCAACGCTTTTTCGTCGCCAGGGCACCAGGGGGAACACATCCGGGGTTTGTCCGGCCTCTATTTCCCCTGCTTCCTTGCCGCCCTTTCCTTGCCGATGAGGTAATCCACGACTTTCAGCATGTTCTGATTGCTTCCGGCCAGGGTGGCGCTGGTGCGGTACTTGCCATCCACGACCAGGGTGGGCACGCCCTGCAGGCCATAGCGCTCGCGGGCCTGCCTGGCGCGGTTGGTATTCATGACCACCGGGAAGGATTTCCAGGCCTTGCGGAACTCGGCCTCGGGTACGCCCTGGGCGGCGAACAGGGCGGCCAGGTCGTCGACGGTGCGCAGGCGCTTGTGCTCCTTGTGGATGGCGTCGAACAGCGGCTGGTGTACCTTGTCCACCACATCCAGCACCTGGGCGGTGTACCAGGCGCGTGCCAGCAGCTCCCAGGCCGGTCCCAGCACCGCCGGCACCCGGCGGAAGGCGACGTCGTCAGGCAGCTTCTTCACCCAGGCCTCCAGCTCCGGTTCCAGGTGGTAGCAGTGCGGGCAGCCGTACCAGAAGAACTCGATGACCTCGATGCGGTCGCCGGTGTCGGTCGGCTGCGGACTGGCCAGCCGCTGGTACTGGACACCTTCCTTGAAATCGCCGGCGACGGCGCTTGTACCGACCAGCAACAGGCTGAACAAAAGGGCGAATGTCGTTTTCACTGTAGATTCTCCATCCGTTGTCTCCAACACACATCATGCCCCTGCGGGTGCGGGCCAGCCCGCGAACCCGGCGCAGCCGGGGCGACGGCTGGCGGCTGCCGTCCCCATCGCGGCCGGAGGCCGCTCCTACAGGGGGTCGTTTCCGGCGGACGGCGCTGTCCGTGCCCCCTCAGAGTTCCCCGTAGGAATGCAGTCCCGACAGGAACATGTTGACGCCCAGGAAGGCGAACAGGGTGACGAACAGGCCCACCACGGCCCACCAGGCCAGTGGCGCGCCGCGCAGGCCCTTGGTCAGGCGCATGTGCAGCCAGGCGGCATAGTTGAGCCACACGATCAGCGCCCAGGTCTCCTTCGGGTCCCAGGACCAGTAGCCGCCCCAGGCCTCGGCCGCCCACAGGGCACCGAGGATGGTGGCGACGGTGAAGAAGGCGAAGCCCAGCGCGATGGCCTTGTACATGACGTCGTCGAGCAGTTCCAGCGCCGGCAGCCGGCGCGCCAGCAGGCCGCCGGGGTTGCGGCGTTCGGCGCGCGCCTTGAGCAGCCAGGCGCAGCCGACCATGGCCGCCAGCGCGAAGGCGCCGTAGCCGATGAAGTTGGCCGGCACGTGGATCTTCATCCAGTAGCTCTGCAGCGCCGGCACCAGCGGCTGGATCTCGTGGGCGCCGCGCCCGAAGCTGTACCACAGCAGGAAGCCGACTGCCGCCGACACCACCAGCAGCACGAATCCGCCCAGGGCGCGGGTACGGTAACGGCCTTCGTAATAGAGGTAGATGAGCGAGGTCAGCAGGCAGAACAGGATGAAGACCTCGTACAGGTTGCTGACCGGAATGTGGCCGACGTCGGCGCCGATCAGGTAGGACTCGTACCAGCGCACCATGAGACCGCTCAGCCCCATGGCAGCAGCGCTCCAGGTCAGGGCCGAAGCCACCTTGCCGGTGAACGCCGAGCCGCTGAACAGGGCGCCGAAGTAGGCCACCGTGGCCATGACGTAGAGCGCACTCATCCACATGATGGCGGACTGGCTGGACAGCAGAAACCGCAGGAAGAAGTCGCTGTCGGCGGCCGCCTGACCGGCGTCTCCATAACGCGAAATGGCGAACAGGCTCAGCCCGGCCACCACCAGTGTGAAGGCGCGCATGGGCTTCCACAGCACGCCCAGCGTGATCAGGCCCGCGCTGCTGGCAGCCAGGATGGCGACCTCGTAGTCGTCCATGAGGCCGCCGTACAGGCGCCAGGCCCAGGCGGCACCCGCCGCCACCGCCGCCGCCCACAGCCAGTCGAACCAGCCCAGCCGCTTCCACAGCGGCGCCGGCTCCAGATCCTGCAGCATATCCTGGTGTGTCACTGACATGGTCTCTCTCCCGATCAGGCCCGGGGCCCGATCTGTGCCTCGATGCGTTCGGCGAGGCGGTCGAATTCGGTCTCGAAATCCTGCTGGTGGCGGCTGCCGGAGCCGGCCATCAACAGCCGCGTGCGGCCGCCGTCGCGGTCGATCCAGATCCACAGGCGCCGGTAGGGCACGTAGAACATCAGGAACACGCCGGCGATCAGCAACCCGAAACCCAGATATACCACATTCTTGCCGGGCGCGCGGGCGATCTGCAGGCCGGTGGCCTGCACGAAGTCGTAGTCCTTCAGTTGCAGGTAGAACGGCGAACCGTAGGCCTTCAGGGCGCTGATGGCATTGACCGCATCGTCGAAAAATCGTTCCTCCGCCTCGTCCAGCCCCTTGTCGGGCGAAATGCCCTCGTCTTCCAGCACGTGCAGGTAGAGCTCGCCGAGTATGGCCTGCAGCACCTTCATGTAGGCGGTGATCACCTCCGCCTGCTTGTCCTCCGGCACGGTGAGCCGCACCTGTTCGGCGATGCCGTCGAAGCCGTCGCTGCGGAAATGGCCGACCAGCCGCATCATGGACTGCACCACCTCTTCGCCGACGGCCGCCTGCCCCTCACGGCCGGCAAATGCCGCCGCGGTGGTGCGCCGCGCCACCGCCTCCACGCGCCTGTCGTCCCACAGCAGGGCGTTGAAACGCTGGAAACGGCGGATATCCCCGTCCGCCGTCAGGGGAATATGCAGGTAGCGGAACGGCTCGGCCGGGCTCTCGCGCACGCCGCTGAGGAAATAGGGCCGGCCGTCGAATTCCACCGGCAGCATGTAGTTCTGGTATTCGCGCGCCTGGCCGGTGGCGTCGCGCAGCTTGAACGTGAAGTTGGGCCCGAAGTTCTTCTGCTCCACCCGGCCGTCCGGCCCCTTGACCGGGTTGATGTTGAACAGGCGGAAGTCGGTGAACTCCAGCGTCATCGGCCCGTCCGGCGTCTGCACCTCGACGCTCTCGAATACCCGGCCCTGGATGCGCATGGGCTCGGTGGAGGTGCCGCGCAGCAGCCAGGCGTCCAGCGTCAGCCCGGTGCCTCCGTCGCTGAAGCTGGCCTGGTAGATGGCGTAGCCGCGGTAGACCAGCGGGTGGTTGACCGAGATGGTCGCCTCCAGTGGCTGGTCGCGCTGCGGGTCGTGGATGACGATGTCGCTCTCGAAGGACCTGGGCTGGCCGGTGGCGTAGTGCTCGATGCGAAAATCCTTCACTTCGATGCGAAACGGCAGCGGCTGCACCAGGTAGCCCTCGCCGAGCTGCAGGAACACCACATTGGCCGAACTGCCCTCGGCGATGCGCACCGAGCCGCGGAACGAGGGGTTGTCGACCGGCAGGCGGCTGACGGCGGGCACCTCGGAGGCAGGGATGTCGCGCGTCTCCACCTTCAGGTCGCCGCTGGCCACGCGCAGCTTGAGCGGGATGTTGCCGTCGAACAGGGCGCCGATGCAGATGATGACGATGGCCGCGTGGGTGAACAGGTAGCCGAGCCGGCTCCAGGCGCCTCTCCTGGCCGCCAGCACACGGTGGTCGTCATCACGACGGCTGCGGAACCGGTACCCCGCGGACTTCAGCAGCCGCGCCAGCCATTCTTCCAGCGCCTGCGGCTCGCGCTCGCTGATCCATTCACGCTTCAGGTGGAAGGCCTGCAGGGACTTGCGCTGCACACCGAGCCGGTAGCTGCGCATGTCGTGCAGCATGGTCGGCACGTTGCGGTAGATGCAGACGCTGGTGGACACCACCAGGAAGCCGAGGATGAACAGGAACCAGGCGGTGCTGTAGACGTCGTACAACCCCAGCTTGCCGAACACCTCGAACCAGAACGGCCCGAACTTGATGAGGTAGTCCTGGTAGGGCTGGTTCTGCTGCAGCACCGTGCCGATGACCGAGGCCACCGCCACCGCCACCAGCAGGGTGATGGCGAGGTTCATGGAACCCAGGAACTCGAGCAGGATGCGGCCGCGCGAGACGGGAGCGGGACGGGTGCCGGGGGTGTCGGTCATTACCGGGGTGGCGCGGTCGGGTGTGGGCCACGCCGGCGGGGGTACGGCGGGGTTCGCTTGCGCTCACCCCGCCCTACGGTAGTGCGTGCCCGGGGCCCTGGGGTATTAATGCAGACCCTGCACGTAGGAGGCGACGGCCTTGATCTCCTCTTCCGTCATCTTGGCGGCGATGGTGCGCATCATCTTGCCGGCGTCGTTGCTGCGCTGGCCCTTCTTGAAGGCGTGCAGCTGGTTCTCGACGTACTTGGCGTGCTGGCCGGCCAGGCGGGGGAAGTTGGCCTGGGGATTGCCGGCTCCGGTCGGGCCGTGGCAGCCGATGCAGGCGGCCACGCCGGTGGTCGGGTTGCCGCCCCGGTACAGCTTCTGGCCCTTCTCGAACAGGGCCGGGTCGGCCTGGCCGGGCTTGGTCTTCTGGCTGGAGAAGTAGGCGGCCAGATTCTCCATGTCCTGCTCGCTGAGCGGCGCCACCATGCCCGCCATCATGGCGTTGGTGCGCTTGCCTGCCTTGAAGTCATGCAGCTGCTTGGCCAGGTACTTGGCGTGCTGGCCGGCCAGCTTGGGCCATTCGGGGTTGGCGCTGTTGCCGTCCATGCCGTGACAGCCCGCGCAGGTGCCGGCCTTGGCCTTGCCGGCTGCCGCATCCGCCGCGAAGGCCTGGGCGCCGCTGGCGGCGAACGAGAAAATTGCAGCAAAAACAAACCACTTTTTCATGTTGGTGCTTCTCCGGGACAGGTGGGAGATCGGCGCGCCGACCGGGGCCGGCGACCACCCAAAAAAGAGCCACACTGTATACCAGCCGGGCCGCCAATGGTCAACCGCAACTTTTCCCGCCGATATGAGAAAATGTCTTGCATGACGGCCTCTTACCGACAGGCTCGGTTTCTGCTCAGTGTGCCCGAGGGCCGCCTCGCCCCGGCTGACGAAGGCGCCGAGGCGGCCTTCGCCGGCCGCTCCAACGCCGG
Source organism: Thiohalobacter sp. (assembly GCA_026984835.1). Taxonomy (GTDB): domain Bacteria; phylum Pseudomonadota; class Gammaproteobacteria; order DSM-19610; family DSM-19610; genus JALSRI01. Next base: position 7,488 of record JALSRI010000096.1, read on the forward strand.
CAAGTCGAGCGCCCTGAACGCCATCACCGGCCAGCGCGCACTGGCCCGCACCAGCAAGACGCCGGGGCGCACCCAGCAGCTCAACTTCTTCGCCCTGGACGAACGGCGCCGGCTGGTCGACCTGCCGGGCTACGGCTACGCGAAAGTGCCGCAGGCCATGAAACAGCGCTGGCAACGCAACCTGTCGCACTACCTGGCCACGCGCCGCTCGCTGCGCGGCCTGGTGCTGCTGATGGACTGCCGCCACCCGCTGACCGACTACGACCGGCAAATGCTGCGCTGGTGCGCGGATGCCGGCCTGCCTGTGCACATCCTGCTGACCAAGGCCGACAAGCTCAAGCGTGGTCCGGCATCCAACGTCCTGCTGGCGGTCCGCAAACAGCTGCCGTCCCTGCACCCGGACGCCAGCGTACAGCTGTTCTCGGCGCTCAGGAAAACCGGCGTCGACGAAGCCCGCGCCGTCCTGGACCGCTGGCTGGCATTGCCCTAGGGCACGGTGTGCGTCCCTGGCGTCCTGGCGGGTGGTTTCCGTCTGTTCCGGATCGCGCGCAAAAAAAACCCCGGAGTGCAAGGGGGGGAAGCACCGGGGTCAAGAATACCCGGCTTGGGGAAACCGGGTTGGAGGAATGCCCGTTCGGTCCGCGAACGGGGAGCGCCAGTCAACAGTACGCCTGTTTTTGTGACTGCTGAAATTCAGGAGGGTTCCGTGGCCAACTCCTCGATTCGCATGCCGGACTGCAACTACGCTCACTGTCTGTAACTATAGCCCGGTTTCGTGTTTTTACAGCCTATACGAAAGGCTATATGAGCCGGGTGATGCGCTGTCAGGCGAAGCATCGGCGCGCCCCGGCGGCATCTGAAACGCGGGCTGCGAAAAACAGACATTTGGCTAGTGCGCCTCGTCCCAGTTGGCGCCGGTGCCGATGTCGACGACCAGCGGCACGGCCAGTTCGGCGGCCCCTTCCATGCGCGGGCGGATGGCGGCCACCGCTTTTTCGATGTCGGCTTCGGCAACTTCGAACACCAGTTCGTCGTGCACCTGCATGATCATGCGCAGGTCGCACTCGCCGCCGCCGATCCAGTCGTGCACCCTGATCATGGCGCGCTTGATGATGTCGGCCGCCGTCCCCTGCATGGGGGCATTGATGGCGGTGCGTTCGGCGGCCTGGCGCCGCTGGGCGTTGCGGGCTCGGATCTCGGGCAGGTACAGGCGCCGGCCGAACAACGTCTCCACGTAACCCTTTTCCCGCGCCTGTTCGCGGGTCTTTTCCATGTAGGCCTTGACGCCGGGGTAACGCTCGAAATACCGATTCACATAGTCCTGCGCCTCGCCGCGCTCGATGCCGAGTTGCCTGGCCAGGCCGAACGCCGACATACCGTAGATGAGTCCGAAGTTGATGGCCTTGGCGGACCGGCGCTGCTCGACGCTGACATCGTCCGGCGCCACGCCGAACACTTCCGCCGCCGTGGTGCGGTGGATGTCGTCACCGGCCGAGAAGGCGGCCAGCAGCCCTTCGTCACCGGACAGGTGCGCCATGATGCGCAGCTCGATCTGCGAGTAGTCGGCGGCGACGATGCGGCAGCCCGGTTCGGCGACGAAGGCCTTGCGGATGCGCCGGCCCTCCTCGGTCCGCACCGGGATGTTCTGCAGGTTGGGGTCCGAGGACGACAGGCGCCCGGTGGCGGCGACCGCCTGGTGATAGGAAGTGTGCACGCGGCCGGTAACGGGGTCGACCTGCGCCGGGAGCTTGTCGGTGTAGGTAGACTTGAGCTTGCTCACCGAACGGTAATCGAGGATGAGCCGTGGCAAGGGGTAGTCCAGCGCCAGCTCCTGCAGCACGGCCTCGTTGGTGGAGGGCGCGCCCTTGGGCGTGCGCGCCAGCACCGGCAGCGCGAGCTTGTCGTAGAGGATGGCCTGGATCTGTTTGGGCGAACCCAGGTTGAAGGGTTCGCCGGCCAGTTCGTGCGCCTGGCGCTCGATCTCCAGCATGCGTTCAGCCAGTTCGCGGCTCTGGCGCTTGAGCATCTCGACGTCGACCTTGACGCCGGTGCGCTCCATGTCGCTCAGCACCGGCACCAGCGGCATCTCGATGTCGCGGAACACCGGGACCAGGGACGCCTCCTTTTCCAGCCGCGGCCACAGGTGCTTGTGCAGCTGCAGGGCCAGGTCGGCGTCCTCGGCGGCGTAGGGCGCGGCCTGCTCCAGCGCCACCTGCTCGAAGCCGATCTGCCTGGCGCCCTTGCCAGCCACCTCTTCGTATTTGATGTTGGTGTGGTGCAGGTACTTGCTGCACAGCGAGTCGAGGTCGTGGCGGCTCGCCGTGGAGTCCAGCACGTAGGACTCCAGCATGGTGTCGTAGGCGATGCCGTCGAGCACGATGCCGTGGTTGGCCAGCACGTTGCGATCGTATTTGAGGTTGTGGCCGAGCTTGGCCTTGCGCGGGTCTTCCAGCAACGGCTTGAGCGCCGCCAGCACCTGCTCGCGGTCGAGCTGCTCGGGCGCGCCGGGGTAGTCGTGCGCTACCGGCACATAGGCCGCCTCGCCCGGCGTGATGCAGAACGACAGGCCGACGATGCGCGCCTGCATGTAGTCGAGGCTGGTGGTCTCGGTGTCGAAGGCGAACAGCTCCGCCTCGCGCAGGCGCGCCAGCCAGTCCTCGAACTGCGCCGGCTCCAGCACCGTCTGGTAGTCGGCATCGGGCCTGGGCGGCGGCGGGTCGTCGCCCCCCTCGCCGCCGGTCTCGTCGAGCTGGCGCAGCCAGGTGCGGAACTCCAGTTCCTCGAACAGGCGCCGCAGTGTTTCGGTGTCCGGCTCGCGGCGCCGCAGTTGTTCGGGACGCAGTTCCAGCTCCAGGTCGCGGCGGATGGTGGCCAGTTGGCGCGACAGCCGCAGCTGGTCGAGGTTGGCGCGCAGTTTTTCGCCGACCTTGCCCTTGATCTCCCCGGCGTGTTCGATGATGGCGTCCAGCGAGCCATACTGGTTGAGCCACTTGGCGGCCGTCTTGGGACCGACGCCGGGCACGCCGGGGATGTTGTCCGAGGCATCGCCCACCAGCGCCAGGTAGTCGATGATGCGCTCCGGTGGCACGCCGAACTTGGCGATCACGCCGTCGCGGTCCATGACCGTGTCGTTCATGGTGTTGACCAGCGTCACGTGGTCGTCGACCAGTTGCGCCATGTCCTTGTCGCCGGTCGAGATCAGGGTGTCCATGCCCGCCTCGGCTGCCTGCCGCGCCAGCGTGCCGATGACGTCGTCCGCCTCCACACCCGGCACCTGAAGCAGCGGCAGGCCCATGGCCTGCACCAGCTCCAGCAGCGGCTCGACCTGGGCCGACAGCTCCTCGGGCATGGGCGGCCGGTTGGCCTTGTACTCGGCGAACAGTTCGTCGCGGAAGGTCTTGCCCCGGGCGTCGAACACCACCGCCACGTGCTCGGGGTCGTAGTCCTTGATCAGCTTGCGCAGCATGTTGGCGACGCCGTACACGGCACCGGTCTGCAGCCCCCTGGAATTGCTCAGCTCGGGCAGGGCGTGGAAGGCGCGGTACAGGTAGGAAGACCCGTCCACCAGCACCAGCGGCTTGCGTTTGTCAGTCGTCATGGCAGAAGTTTCGGTGAAAAGCGGCGTCGATGGTATCATTCCCCGGCACAGGCTGCCGCCGCGGCGGCGCAGACCAACCCCAAGGATCCCCGATGGACGAGAAGACCCGACAACGGCGCCTGGGCCTGTCCCAGGTCAACGACACCCAGCTCACGCGCGAGTCCTGGAAGATCTTCCAGATCATGGCGGAATTCGTCGAGGGCTTCGAGCGGCTGGCGCAGATCAAGCCCTCGGTAAGCATCTTCGGCTCGGCGCGCACCCCCGGAGACCACCCCTATTTCAAGCTCGCCGAAGACATCGCGCGGGAACTGTCGGACGCCGGCTTCTCGGTGGTCAGCGGCGGCGGGCCGGGCATCATGGAGGCCGCCAACAAGGGCGCCTTCGCCGGCCGCTCGCCCAGCATCGGCCTCAACATCATGCTGCCGCATGAACAGTCGGGCAATCCCTACCAGGACATCGGCCTGAACTTCCGCCACTTCTTCTCGCGCAAGGTGATGTTCGTCAAGTACGCCTCGGCCTATGTGGTGCTGCCCGGCGGGTTCGGCACCCTCGACGAACTGGCCGAGATCCTCACCCTGGTGCAGACCGGCAAGACCCGGCGCATTCCCATCATCCTGGTGCACCGGCCATTCTGGGAAGGCCTGATCGACTGGTTCCGCACCACGCTGGTGGACGAGAACACCATATCGCCCGAGGACCTCGACCTGTTCAAGGTGCTGGACGAGCCGCGCGAGGTGGTCGACGCCATATTCGCCCACTACGAGAAGCGCGGCTTCGAGCCCTCGCCCAAGGAGCAGGAAATCCTGCTCGAACTCTGACCGGAACCGCCGCCATGAGACGCCTACTGCACGCCCTGCTGCTGTCCGCCCTCTGCCAGCCTGCACTCGCCGCAGCGCCGGACGACCCGCCGCCTCCGCCCCAGTCGCCGCCCCAGTCGCTGCCGCCGTCCGGTGAGGAAGAGCTGCATCCCGAGGTCACCATTCGCCACCACAAGGAAAAGACCGTGGAGGAATACCGCATCGGCGGCCAGCTCTACATGATCAAGGTCATCCCCAAGGTCGGCAAGCCCTATTACCTGGTCGACTCCGACGGCAACGGCTCGCTGGACATGCGCCAGGACGAGCTGGAGCCACGGCTGCTGGTGCCGACCTGGGTCATCTTCCGCTGGTGACGCGGGCCGGCTGAGCGCTGTTGCCATGTCATCGCTGCTGCGCCTGCGCCGGGCACTGGATGCCCTCGCCGAGTGGACCGGCCGCATCACCGCCTGGCTTTCACTGGCGCTGGTGGGTGTGACCTTCGCCGTGGTGGTGCTGCGCTACGCCTTCGACATCGGCTCCATTGCACTGCAGGAATCCATCCTCTACCTGCACGCCACGCTGTTCCTGCTCGGCGCCGCCTACACCCTCAAGCACGATGCGCACGTGCGCGTGGACATCTTCTACCGCGACATGGCGCCGGTGGCGAAGGCCTGGGTGGACCTGGCCGGCGCCCTGTTCCTGCTGCTGCCGGTATGCCTGTTCCTGCTGTGGGTGAGCC
>JALSRI010000097.1 GCA_026984835.1 Thiohalobacter sp.
CATCAGCGGCCTGGCGGAACTCGACGACGCGGCCTACCGTGACCTGGCGCCGGTGCAGTGGCCGGTGACCCGCGACCGGCCGCAGGGCACGGCGCGCCTGTTCGCCGACGGCCGCTTCTTCACCCCCGACGGCCGCGCCCGGCTGGTGCCCGTCGGCGACCCGCGCCCGGCCCACCCCACCGATGCCGAGCACCCCCTGGTGCTCAACACCGGCCGCGTGCGCGACCACTGGCACACCCTGACCCGCACCGGCAAGTCGCCGCGCCTGTCCGGCCACGTCGTCGAGCCCTATGCCGAACTGCACCCCGACGACGCCGCGCGCCACGGCATCACCGACACCGGCCTGGTCAGGCTGCGCAGCGCCTGGGGCGAGGCCGTGGTGCGGGCGCGGGTCAGCGACGCCCAGCAGCCGGGCAGCGTGTTCGTGCCCATGCACTGGAGCCTGCAGTTCTCCAGCCTGCCCAGCGTCGACTGCCTGGTGAACCCGGCCACCGACCCGCTGTCCGGCCAGCCCGAGTTCAAGCACACCCCGGTGGCGGTGGAACCGTACCGGGCCGCCTGGTACGGCTTCCTGCTGTCGCGCCGTCGCCTGGAGCTGAAGAACGCCGCCTACTGGGCCTGCGCCAGGGGCCCGGGCCTGTGGCGCTACGAAATCGCCGGCGACCAGGCCCCGCGCGACTGGGCGCGCTGCGCCCGCGACCTGCTGTGCAGTCGCGACGACGGCGTCGACTGGCTGGAATACTTCGACACCGCCGCCACCCGCTACCGCGCCGCCCGGCTGGTGGACGGCCGCCTGGAGAGCTGCATCTTCATCGGCCCGGACGTGAACCTGCCGCCGCGCGACTGGCTGATCCGCCTGTTCGAGAAAGCCGGCCCCCTGGACGACGCCGAGCGCGCCGGCCTGCTCACCGGCCGGCCGGCCGCCGGCCAGAAGGACGCCGGGCGCATCGTCTGCGCCTGCTTCGGGGTCGGCGTCAACACCCTGACCGAGGCCATCCGCAGCCGGGGCCTGGACAGCGTGGAGGCCATCGGCGAAGCCCTGAACGCGGGCACCAGCTGCGGTTCCTGCATTCCCGAGCTCAAGGCGCTGCTGGCGGAGGCGAAGTCCGGCTGAACGGGCCGCAAGGAGGTTGATTTACCGCGAAGGACGCGAAGGGAATACGGGGCCTGAAGGGAAAATCCGGATTTGGTCGGCCGGGAGACCGGTCGTGCCCGGCGCCGCCGGGTATCCGCCCTGTCAGGGGAAGAAACGGTAAAGTTTACGGCAGCCGGACCGCTGTTACCGGAAGACACAGGGAAGATGTGTCCACAACCTGTCGAAGGATAGAGGCGAACAATAAGAATGGCGCACGATATCGACTTGCGGGAGCTGGAACGGGCCCTGGAGAACGGGGAGTTCGAGCTCCACTACCAGCCCAAGGTATCCATGGTCACCGGCGAACTGAGCGGCGCCGAGGCACTGCTGCGCTGGCGCCGGCCGGATGGCGGCCTGGTGCCGCCCGCCGACTTCATCCCGCTGGCCGAGGAAAGCGACTTCATTCGCGACATCACCCGGTTCGTGTTCGACCGCCTGCTGGTCGACCTGGCGATGATCAGCGCCGTCGCACCGGACCTGGTGATCTCCTTCAACACCTCCGGCAAGGATTTCCACGACGACCGGCTCACCGGCATCATCGCGCGGGCCATCGACAGTCGCAAGATACACGCCCGCCAGATCGAGATCGAAGTCACCGAAACCATCCTGATCGAGGGTGGGCAGGCCAGGGCCTGCCTCGCCCGGCTGTCGGACCTGGGCGTGCCCATCGCCATGGACGATTTCGGCACCGGGCACTCCGGCCTGGTGGAGCTGAGCAAGTGGCCCTTCTCCATACTCAAGATCGACCAGAAGTTCGTCCGCGACCTGAAGAAATCACCCAAGGACCGCGAGATCCTGCAGGCCAGCATCCGCATGGCCCACCAGCTCAACATGAACGTGGTCGCGGAAGGCATCGAGGACGAGGAGACCTACCGGGTGCTCCAGGAATACGGATGCAAGACCGGCCAGGGCTACTGGATCAGCCGGCCGCTGCCCCTGCAGGCGCTGATCGGCTACATCAAGGCGTTCCAGCCCCTGCCCGCCATGCCCGTCGGCCTGCTGTACATGGC
>JALSRI010000098.1 GCA_026984835.1 Thiohalobacter sp.
GATGTCCAGGTGCAGCTCGTCGCAGGGCGGGCAGTCCTTCTGTTCGAACATCACCAGCAGCGGCTTGCCGCTGCCGCGTCCGGCCAGCCGGTAGGGCGGTTTCAGGTAGCTGTCGTCCTGGTGCAGCTTGCCGTGCGAGGGCGGCGGCTGCCGCTGCGCCCAAAAGTCGCGGAAACTCATCTTGTCTTCCAGGCGGCCGCCGACGTAATCCAGTACGGCGGCGAACTTGTGCGGCGGATAATAGCCGTCCAGGCGCATCACCACCCTGCCCTGCTCGTCCAGGAACAGCAGCGTGGGCGTGAACATCACTTTCATGGCCGCCGCGAACTGCTTCTCGGTCGTGGGCCTGCCATCCATTCCGGTCACTTCGGCGTCGCCCCACATGTTGATGGCGACGACATCGAAGTGGCGCCGCGTCCTGTCGACGATGTCGCGGAGGCCGAAGTTCACCTCCAGCAACTTCTTACAATAAGGACAGCCGTCCTGGTAGAAGTACAGGATCACCCGCTTGCCGGCGTCCGCCGCTTCCTGCACGTCCTCGCGGATGTCCAGGAACGACTGTTTGAACCAGGCCGGCTGCTCGTGGTAGCCGGGGTTGACCAGCGCCGGCCCGAGTTCGGCCGGCGGCGCGGCAGCCGCCGGCATGAGGCCCATTGCGACGCACAACAGCAGAACCCGTGTGAACATGGTGTCTCTCCCCGACCCGTCGTTATCCTCTTGTACCCATGGTGTGCCGCCCCGTTGCCGGGTTCAAGCGCCAAAACCGGCGGCAAGACAGGGAAACCCGGCAACAAGCTTCCGTCATATTTTTGACGAAACCACGCCATCGCCCAGTTTTTCCATTTCTATCCTAATGATATTACTAGTATTTTCAATCTGACCGAACTTTTGGCATGGATATCGCATCCAACAGGCGCATGCAAACCAGGAAACGCGGTGTCCCATGAGCAAACCCGTACAGACCATGGCCGACCGGCTGCAGACCGGGACGCCCCGCCTCGATGAACAGGTGCTGCGCAGGCAGGGCGGCCGCCGGGCACAGGAAATCACCGGCACGCTGCAGACCACCCTCGACCCGGAACGCCTGATCGAGCTGTTCAGCGACCAGATTCGCGACCTGGTGCCCCACCAGGGTCTGCGCTACCGCAACGACGACCTCAATATCGAGGTCAAGCTCGGTACCCAGGCGCGCCACAGCTGCACCTACAAGCTGAACGTGGGCGACGAACCCCTTGGCAGACTGACGTTCCGGCGCACGCACAAATTCCATGACGTCGAAACGCAGGTCATCGAGCAACTGCTGTGCAGCCTGCTCTATCCGCTGCGCAACGCGCTGCTGTACCAGGATGCCGTGCAGATGGCGCAGAAGGATCCGCTGACCGGCACCTGCAACCGCGCCGCGCTGGACGAAATGCTGCGCCGCGAACTCAGCCACGCCGAACGCCACGACAGCCGCTGCGCGCTGATCGTGCTCGACATCGACCGATTCAAGGACATCAACGACCGCTACGGCCATATCATCGGCGACTGCGCGCTGCGCGCGGTGGCCAATACCGCCAACAGCTGCATCCGCGACGGCGACCTGCTGTTCCGCTACGGCGGCGAGGAATTCGTGGTACTGATGCGCGAGACCGACCTGTCCGGCGCCCGGCTGCTGGCCGAACGCATCCGCGAGAACATCCAGAACACGCCCTGCCAGTGCTCCGGCGCCAGCATCGAGCTCACGGTCAGCGCCGGGATCAGCGCCTACCGCCGCGAGGACTCACCGCTGTCACTGTTCGCCCGCGCCGACCGGGCCCTGTACCGGGCCAAGCAGGCGGGCCGCAACCGGGTGTGCGTCGCGGACTGAGCGCCGGCGGGACCGCCTCACATGCCGTTCTTGTAAACGCTCAAATCGGTCACGCCGGTGGCGCGCACCTGCTTCAGGGCCACGGCGTATTCCTTCAGTATCCGCAGCGCGTACAGCATGCGGTCACGGAAGTAGGCGTCCGCATCCGGGTCGTTCTGCGCCGGGTCGTCGTTCAGCACCTTCTCGACGTTGCGCACGATGAGCTGTTCCGGGATGTAGCAGATGCGGTTGTTCTTGTAGCTGCTCATGCGCAGCTCGGCCACCGGGTAGGCGCCGCCGTCGGCCGACGACACGGTGACGATCAGGGCCGGCTTGTGCGCCAGCTCGCCCTTGCCCCACATCAGGAAGAAGTTCTTCAGCGCCGACGGCACCTGGCCGTGCCATTCCGGCGACACCACCACGAAGGCGTCACTGGACGCCAGCTGCTCCGAGAGCGGGTCGAGTCGCGCCTGCCATTCCGGATCACCGTCCCAGATGGCCTCGTCCCACAGCGGCAGCGGGTTGCCGGTCAGGGCATACAGCCAGGTCTGGTCGCACAGTGCGTTGTCCTGCAGCGTCCTGTCGATGAAGCGCGAGACTTTCAGGCTCTGGGCCTGCTTGCGGCTGCTGCCGCAGATGATGGCGATTTTCATGTTTCGGGTTCCTGTCGTCCGGGGCGGGAGAGCGGTATTTGTACTCGGGTGCCGCGGGCCCGATAATAGACGGATGAACGCCGTACAGGAAGCCGCGCGCGCCGATGCCGCCCCCCGCTCCGAGCAGGAGCGCCTGGTCGAGCGCATCGGCAAATATCACACCGACCTGCGGCTCGGCATCGAGCGCGACCACCAGGCACAGGTGTTCGGGCAGGGCCGCAATTTCTTCCATATCGAAAACTGGTATTCCATTCACGGCCTGATCCGGCTGGCCCTGCGCCTGGCGCTGCTGCACGGGCGCGGCCAGCGCAACGCCCGCGACATCCGCGTGGAACGCAACGTGGTCGCCATCCACGGCCTGCCGGACGCCTTTGACGGCTACACCCTGCTGCAGCTCAGCGACCTGCACCTCGACAGCGCGCCGGACCTGACCGACCACCTGGTCGAGGCCATCCGCCCCTTGCACTACGACGCCTGCGTCATGACCGGCGACTACCGCGCCCGCACCTATGGCAGCAGCGACGCTGCCCTTGCGGCCCTGCAGAAACTGCGCGCACAGCTGCGTGCGCCGGTCTACGCCATCTTCGGCAACCACGACAGCATCCGCATGCTGCCCGCCATGGAGGACATGGACATCCGGGTACTGCTGAACGAGACCGTGCGCCTGGAACGGCGGGGCGGGCACCTCTACCTGAGCGGTATCGACGACCCGCACTATTACCGCGCCGACAACCTGGAAAAGGCCAGCCAGGCCATCGCCGACGGCGCCGCCTCCATCCTGCTGGCCCATTCACCGGAGATCTTCCGCCACGCCGCCCATGCCGGCTTCGACCTGATGCTGGCCGGCCATACCCACGGCGGCCAGATCTGCCTGCCGGGCGGTCACCCGCTGCTGTGCAACGCCAACTGTCCGCGCAGCTTCTGCAGCGGCGCGTGGCAATACAACGGCATGCAGGGCTACACTTCGCGCGGCTCCGGCGTGTCGGTAGTCGACGTGCGCCTCAACTGCCCGCCCGAAGTCACGCTGCACATTCTTGGCAAGGCATGAACACCGACACCGACAAGCCGCGGCTGGAGGCCAGCAGCCTGTGCTGCATTCGCGACGACCGCACCCTGTTCGCGGATCTCGGCTTCCGGCTGCATGGCGGCCAGGCGCTGCTCGTGGAAGGTCGCAACGGCAGCGGCAAGACCTCGCTGCTGCGCATCCTGTGCGGCATCCGCATGCCGGACGAAGGACGCGTCAGCTGGAACGGCGAGGACATCTTCAGACTGGGCGGGGACTACCACGCCTGTACTGCCTACGTCGGCCACCGGGACGGCGTCAAGCTCGATCTGACCGCGCGGGAGAACCTGGCCGTGGCGCGCGGCCTGGGCGCGCCCTCGGAGACGCCGCTGGAGGATGCGCTGGAGGCGGTCGGCCTGTCGGGTTTCGACGACGCTCCGGTGCGCAACCTGTCCGCCGGCCAGCAGCGACGCCTGGCGCTGGCGCGCCTGCTGGTAACCCGATCAAAGCTGTGGATACTCGACGAACCCTTTACTTCCCTGGATCGTCACGGCATCACCGTAATTGAGACGCTGGTCACCCAACACCTGGCCGACAATGGTATGCTTGTTGCAACATCTCATCACGCGGTCGATCTCCGCGACGCCGATATCCAACGCATCAATCTGTCTGCATGAGCTCAGCCCAACTGAATCGCGCCTTTGTCGTTCTGCTGAAACGCGACCTCACCCTGGCCTTCCGGCGCCGTTCGGAGATGGTCAATCCGTTGCTGTTCTTCGTGCTGGTGACCACCCTGTTCCCGCTCGGCGTCGGCGCCGACCCGGCGCTGCTGCGTTCGATCGGGCCGGGCATCATCTGGGTGGCGGCGCTGCTGGCGGCGCTGCTGTCGCTGGAGAGCGTGCTGCGCTCGGACTTCGAGGACGGTTCGCTGGAACAGCTCATGCTCAGCGCCCACCCGCTCTCGGTGCTGATGCTGGCCAAGGTGCTGGCGCACTGGCTGGTCACCGGCCTGCCGCTGCTGCTGGTGGCGCCGCTGCTGGGCCTGCTGCTGGGGCTGTCGGGCGACGCCATCGTCACCCTGGTGCAAACCCTGGCGCTGGGTACGCCGGTGCTGAGCCTGGTCGGCACCATCGGCGTGGCGCTCACCGTCGGCCTGCGCAAGGGCGGCATGATCCTGTCGCTGCTGGTGCTGCCGCTTTATATACCGGTGCTGATCTTCGCCGCCGATGCCGTCACCTCGACCGGGGCGGGTCTGCCGGTGACGGCCCAGTTGTCGCTGCTGAGCGCGCTGCTGGTGCTGGCGCTCAGCCTTACCCCTGCGGCCACCGCTGCCGCCCTCAAGATCAGCCTGGCCTGACCATGTGGCATTTCTTCCACCAGCTCGCCTCGCCGCGCTACTTCTACCGCTTCGCCGGCCGCATCCTGCCCTGGCTGGGCGCAGCCTGCCTGCTGCTGATGCTGGCCGGCCTCTACCAGGGCCTGCTGGTGGCGCCGACCGACTACCAGCAGGGCGACAGCTACCGCATCATGTTCATCCACGTGCCGGCCGCCTGGATGTCGCTGTTCGTCTATGTCGTGATGGCGGTGAGCGGTGCCGTCGGCCTGGTGTGGCGCATCAAGCTGGCCGAGATCGTGGCCGTCGCCAGCGCGCCCATCGGCGCCTCCTTCACCTTCCTGGCGCTCGTCACCGGCGCCATCTGGGGCAAGCCCACCTGGGGCACCTGGTGGGTGTGGGACGCGCGCCTGACCTCGGAACTCATCCTGCTGTTCCTGTATCTCGGCGTCATCGCCCTCAACAGCGCCATCGAGGACAAGCGCACCGCAGCGCGCGCCACTTCGGTACTGGCACTGGTGGGCGTGGTCAACATTCCCATCATCCACTACTCGGTGGAATGGTGGAACACCCTGCACCAGGGCGCCACGGTGACCAAGTTCGACGTGCCGTCCATCGACCTGCGCATGCTCATCCCGCTGCTGCTGATGGCGCTGGCGTTCAAACTTTTCTACCTGGTCGTGGTCCTTATGCGGGCACGCTGCGAAATTCTGCAGCGCGAGCGCAACACGGGCTGGGTGCGCGAGCTGGTGGAGGCGCCATGAGCTGGCACGAATTCATCGACATGGGCGGCCGCGGCGCCTACGTCTGGAGCGCCTATGGCGTGGCGCTGGTGGTGCTGGTCGTCAACCTGCTCGCCCCGGCGCTGTGGCGGCGCCGGCTGCTGCGTGAACTGGCCCGGCGCCTGAAACGATCGAGGAACCCGCAATGACTCCCGCACGCAGAAAACGACTCCTGCTCATCGGCCTCATGCTGGCCGGCGTGGGCGTGGCCGTGGGCTTCGCCCTCAACGCCTTCAACCAGAACCTCATGTACTTCTACCCGCCCAGCGACGTCATCGCCGGCAAGGCGCCGGCCGGCCACCCGTTCCGGCTCGGCGGCCTGGTCAGCGCCGGCAGCGTGCAGCGCCTGCCCGACGGCCTGACCACGCGCTTCACCGTCACCGACCAGGTCAAGTCCGTGTCCGTGGAATACACCGGCATCCTGCCCGACCTGTTCCGCGAGGGCCAGGGCATCGTCGCCCACGGCCGGCTGCGCGGCGACGGCGTGTTCGTGGCCGACGAGGTACTGGCCAAGCACGACGAGAAGTACATGCCGCCGGAGGTGGCCGCCTCGCTCAAGGGCAGCCACGATGCCGCCACGGGTACCGCGCCATGATGCCTGAACTGGGGCACTTCGCGCTCATCCTGGCACTGGTCATGGCACTGGTGCAGGCCAGCCTGCCGCTGATCGGCAGCTTCACCCGCACGCCGGCCTGGATGGCGCTGGCGCGGCCCGCCGCCTGGGGCCAGTTCCTGTTCCTGGCCATCGCCTTCGGCGCCCTGCTGCACGCCTTCCTGGTCAACGACTTCTCGGTACTGTACGTGGCCAGACACGGCAACTCGCAACTGCCGGTGATCTACAAGATTTCCGCCGTCTGGGGCGCCCACGAAGGCTCGCTGCTGCTGTGGGTGCTGATCCTGGGTGGCTGGACGACCGCCGTATCGCTGCTGGGCCGGCGCCTGCCGCAGGAGGTGCTGGCGCGGGTGCTGTCGGTGATGGGCATGATCAGCATCGGCTTCCTGGCCTTCCTGCTGTTCACCTCCAACCCCTTCGAGCGCATGTTCCCGGCGGCGCTGGAGGGCGGCGACCTCAATCCGCTGCTGCAGGACCCGGGGCTGGCCATCCACCCGCCCATGCTGTACATGGGCTACGTCGGCCTGTCGGTGGCCTTCAGCTTCGCCATTGCCGCCCTCATCGGTGGCCGCCTGGACGCCGCCTGGGCGCGCTGGTCGCGGCCCTGGACGCTGGTGGCCTGGGTGTTTTTGACCGCCGGCATCACGCTCGGCAGCTGGTGGGCGTACTATGAACTGGGCTGGGGCGGCTGGTGGTTCTGGGACCCGGTAGAGAACGCCTCCTTCATGCCCTGGCTGGCCGGCACGGCGCTGATCCATTCCCTGGCGGTGACCGAGAAGCGCGGCGCCTTCAAGCGCTGGACGGTGCTGCTGGCGCTGCTGGCCTTCTCGCTCAGCCTGCTCGGCACCTTCCTGGTCCGCTCCGGCGTACTGACCTCGGTGCACTCGTTCGCGGCCGACCCGGCGCGCGGTCTGTTCATCCTCCTGTTCCTGTCCATCGTCATCGGTGGCTCGCTGTCGCTATACGCCTGGCGCGCCCCCGGCATCACCCGCGGCGGCGGCTTCGAGCTGCTGTCGCGCGAGAGCCTGCTGTTGGGCAACAACCTGCTGCTGGTCATCACCTGCGCCTTCGTGCTGCTGGGCACGCTGGCGCCACTGCTCTACGACGCCATGGGCTGGGGCAAGATCTCGGTCGGCTTCCCCTGGTTCAACACCATGTTCGTGACCTTCACCCCACCGCTGGTGCTGCTGATGGGCGCCGGCCCGCTGACGCGCTGGAAGCGCCAGGATCCGGCCGCGCTGCTGCGCGACCTGCGGCTGGCCTTCGCGCTCAGCCTGGCCGCCGGCGTCGCCGCCGCGCTGCCCTGGCTGACCGGTTCCCCGGCCGCCGGCGTGGCCGTGGCGCTCAGCCTGTGGCTGGTGCTGACCCTGCTCACCGCCCTGTGGCGGCGCCTGCGCCACCGGCGGCCGCTGCTGCGCGCCCTGCGCTCCGATTTCGCCGGCCGCGGCAGCCGCTCCTGGTACGGCATGTGGGTCGCCCACCTCGGTGTCGCGGTGTTCATCGTCGGCGTCACCTTCGTCACCCAGTTCGACATCGAGAAGGACGTGCGCATGAGTCCCGGCCAAAGCATCGAGGTGGGTGGCTACCGGTTCCGCTTCGACGGCGTGGTCCCGCACCCGGGGCCGAACTACCGCGCCGACCGCGGCACCGTGACCGTGTTCCGCGGCGACCGGCAGGTGGCGCAGCTGCACCCGGAAAAGCGCACCTACCTCGTCCAGACCCGGCCCATGACCGAGGCCGGCATCGACGCCGGCCTGCTGCGCGACATCTACGTGTCGCTGGGTGAACCGCTGGGCGGCGGCGACTGGGCGCTGCGCCTGTACTACAAGCCCTTCGTGCGCTGGATCTGGCTGGGTGGCGTGCTGATCGCCATCGGCGGCCTGCTGTCGGCCTCCGATCCACGCTATCGCCTGCGCGTGCTGGCGCGCATGGGCAGCCGCGCGGCGCAGCAGGCGCTGGCGGCGGGAGGTGCCGCCTGATGCCGGCCTTCCTGCGCTACCTGACGCCGCTGCTGCTGTTCCTGGCGCTGGCGGGACTGCTGTACCGGGGCCTGAGCCTGGACCCGCACCGCGTGCCCTCACCGCTGATCGGCAAGCCCGCACCGGCCTTCTCGCTGCCGCGCCTGCAGCACGCCGATGCAACGCTGTCCAGCGACGACCTCAAGGGCAAGGTCAGCCTGCTCAACGTGTGGGCGACCTGGTGCGTGGCGTGCCGCGCCGAACACCCCCTGCTGGTGCAACTGGCGCGCCAGGGCGTGGTGCCCATCTACGGTCTCAACTACAAGGACACGCGCCCCGAGGCGCAGCGCTGGCTGCAACGCTTCGGCAACCCCTACCTGGCCAACGCCTTCGACGCCGACGGCCGGGTCGGTATCGACTGGGGCGTCTATGGCACGCCGGAGACTTTCGTCATCGACAAACGCGGCGTGATCCGTTTCAAGCAGATCGGGCCGCTGACCCGGGATGTCATCGACAACACCCTGCTGCCGCTCATCCGTCGCCTGCAGGAGGAAACGGCATGAGGCGCGCCCCCGTCCTCATCGTGCTGGCGCTGGTCGCCCTGCCGGTGTTCGGGGCGGGGCTGGAAGCCTTCCAGTTCGGCGACAAGGTACCCGAGCAGCGTTTCAAGTCACTGATAGCGGAACTGCGCTGCCTGGTGTGCCAGAACCAGTCGCTGGCCGATTCCGACGCCGACCTGGCGCACGATCTGCGCCAGGAGATATACGAAATGATGGCCGCCGGCCGCAGCGACCAGGAGATCGTCGACTTCCTGGTGCAGCGTTACGGCGACTTCGTGCTCTACAAGCCCCCGGTGGAGCCGCGCACCTGGGCCATCTGGTACGGACCCTTCGTGCTGCTGCTGGCGGGCCTGCTGATACTGGTCCACACCCTGCGCCAGCGCCGCCGCCAGCCGCCGCCGGCCTTTTCGGCCGAGGAACGGGCACGGCTCGACGCCCTGCTGGGCGACGGCGCGCACGAGGACGGGAAACACACATGACGACGTTCTGGCTGGCCGCCGGCGCCATGATCCTGCTGGCGCTGCTGTTCCTGCTGCTGCCGCTGCTGCGCGGCCCGCAGCGTGACGGCATCGACCGCGACAGGCTCAACACTGCCGTCATCCGCGAGCAACTGGCGGAACTGGCGGCCGAACACCAGGCGGGCCGGCTGGACGACGACAGCTGGCAGGCCGCGCGCCGCGACCTGGAACGCGAACTCCTGGACGACCTGGGCAGCGACACGGCTTCGGCGCCTTCCCGCTACCGGAGCGGCCGCTGGATGGCGCTGCTGCTGGTGCTGTGCGTGCCGGCGGCGGCAGTCGGACTCTACCGGCAGCTGGGTACGGGTGCGGCGCCCGCACCCGTCGCGGCGGCGCCCACTGCAACCGGCAAACCCCACCCCATGGAGGCGCTGGTCGCGAAACTGGCCGCGCGTCTGCAGGAACAACCCGACAACCTGGAAGGCTGGGTCATGCTGGGGCGCAGCTACGCGGTCCTGAAACGCTACCCGGACGCCGCCCGGGCCTACGCCCGCGCCCACGAACTGGCCGGCGACCAGCCCGAACTGCTGGTCGACTGGGCCGATGTGCTGATCATGGCCAGCAACGGCGTCTTCACCGACCAGGCCGGTGAGCTGTTGAAAAAGGCGTTGGAAAAGAACCCCGACGACGTCAAGGGACTGTGGCTGATGGGCCACTGGTACGCGCGCCATGGCGACGAGGCGCGCGCCATCGACTACTGGCGCCGCGCCGCCGCCCGGTTGCCGCCGGACAGCGAGGACCTGGCCGTGCTCAACCGGCAGATCCGCGACGCCGGCGGCGAACCGGTGCGGGTGGCGGCAACTTCGCCCGCCACAAGGACAACGACCGCCGCGGGCGGCGGCGCCCTGCGCGTGCACGTGACACTCGATCCGTCGCTGCGTGACCAGGTGTCGCCCGACGACACCCTGTTCGTCTACGCCCGCGCCGTCCGCGGCCCGCGCATGCCGTTGGCCATCGTCCGCAGGCGGGTCGCGGACCTGCCGCTGGACGTGATACTGGACGATTCGCTGGCCATGTCGCCGGCCATGGTGCTGTCGAAGTTCCCGCAGGTGACGCTGACGGCGCGTATCTCGAAGTCGGGTCAGGCGACGGCGGCGAGCGGCGATCTGGAAGGGATGGTGACACCGGTGGACAGTGCCACCGACAGCGTCATCGACATCGTCATCGACCAGCGCCGACCCTGAGCGACGCGTTTCGCCCGGGTTCGCGTACCACGCCTCCGCATCCGGAAAACCCGGCCCAGCGCGTGACCACAGGCGGCATCTTACAGCAAAGGTCTTCCACGAACCGGCCTTTCAGCAACTGGTAACGATGCGCACCTCGCTCCGGGATACGGAATTCCGCCGTCGGCTCGTCGAGCACGAAACCATTGGAGAGGAAATACTTCCGAAGCGCCACCCTCGAATAGCCGAAGTACCGGCGATAGCCGGTTTCAGTGACGATTCTCAACTGCGCGTAGGCGATCAATGCAGCCCCGAGGCGGCGCACGGGCTGGTTCCGGTCGACCACCAGACGCGTCCATTCCAGATACCGCTGCCGCCACCCCGCCCCGAGTATCGACTCCAGCTCCTGCGGGTCCAGGAACCTCTCGGTCTCGAAACGACGCGCCGCCAGTCGGGCCGTGCCCACGGCAACGCCCTGCCAGGTGGCGAGAAAAACCACGCAATTACCGTCCAGTTCATCTCCGCCATCCACGTCCAGCTCATGCCGCATGTAGTCCGCCTGCTGTTCGTACACCCGGCAACGCAACGACCTCACGCGCTCCCAGTCATCCTCGGTCGACACCTCCCTGAAATCCAGGGAACCCGCCCTCGGACATCGGGCCACCCGGCGCGCCAGATGCACCGCGTACCACGCCGGCACACGCCGGACCCGGTCGGGCCGGGGGTCGCCGCCCATGCGGTTGATCATCCCGAGATCCAGCGGAAAATGGACCCGACCGCCGGGCACCACTGTCCCCACGGGCTCCAGAAGGCCCCTCTTTCCCGTGCCGGTCATGCCACCTTTTCCCCACCTGCGTGTTCATCCGTGACATAGATGCGACCTATGCGGTTGCGCAGCCGGGCCTTCATTCTTGCATCGGCCCGCGACAGCGGTACGATCCGTACACCGTCCCCGCCGTGTTCCTGCACGTAGTAGTGCATTCGATACGCCGCCGGCCCCACGCCCGTGCCATCCCCCGCTTCCAGGACGACCTCGAACAGGGTAATCAGCTTGGCGGGCCAGGCCACTCCCTGCCCCACCAGATTGCCCAGGCTGTATACGCACAGACCGCGCGCGAACTCCTCCATCGGGAACAGCGTATGCGGATGGCTGCCCACCAGAAGATCGAACCCCATGGATTCGACCAGGAGTCTTGCCCGATCGCGGGTCTGCCAGCGCGGGAAATGCTGCCACTCCCACTCCCAGTGCGGCAAACCAACGAGGTAGTCGAGCCTGTATGCCCTGCGCAGCTCTGCCCAGTTGGCGGTCTCGACCTGGAACCAGCGGCACACGCCGGGAGAGCGCTGGAATACATCCCGGTTCATCCAGTGCGTCCAGGCGACGAGCCCTACGCGCATGCCACCCACCTCCGTCACCGACAGGGGTGGACGATCTTCACTCCATTCACCTGTCGGCGTGACACCCAGTTCCCGCATCAGTGAGGGCGTTCTCAGGTACGCCGACACCCCCCTGTCCCCGCTGTGATTGTTGGCAAGCGACAAGGCAACGGTCTGTCCCGCCCGCCTGAACTGCCGCAGGATGGCATCCAGGTACTCCTGGGGCATGTAGTAATCGAACTTGTAACGCACCTGCGGGTCGGGCTTGTGGTTTCCGACCGGCGCCTCACAGTTGCCGATCACCATGTCTGCCTGGCCCAGCAATGCGCAGAGCTCGGGGCTCAACTCCGGAACCCGGTCTCCATGCATCACCATCAGGTCACCGAAAAACAGCAGCCGGGCCGCGTGACCCGAGGTCGAACGGTCACAGCCATACCGGTCCGGCATTCTCGCCATATCGGTGTGATTCTTCATCGACGGCCTGATGAAATAATAGGGCCACCGCAATGTATAGCCGAGTGAGTAGGGGGAAAACACAGCCGCCTAGTTCCCGGTGACGGCACCGAACCCGCCCCCTTCGCCTGCCGCCAGAGAATGGTGGACAGCAACCACCGGGACTGCCGTCCAGCCGCCTTTCGAGACGCCTGTCTTTTGATGCAGTTCGACGAAATATGCTGAAAACAGACCATACAGGTTCTGAAGATGCGCCATCAAGCGGTCGGCATCGCGCCTGTCTTCGACCGTTTCCTTGAGAACATTCCATACGAAGTCGATATGATCCACGTCGATGTCGTGATTCACATGCGCCCTCGCCCCCTTCAGCTTGTCCTTGCCGAACAGTTTCTCCAGATTGTCGAGCCACTCGGGCTGCGTGTTCCTGGAAAAAGTCTCGAGGAAATATGCACTGGCCAGTGCGGCCATCGGACCCTCGTGTTCCAGGGTATAATAGAAGTATCCGTTCAGCAGCTTGGTCGAGAACAGCGGCTCGCGGGAATATATCTCCTCCATGGTGATCCCGGTCATGTTTTCGAGATCCTTGCCGAACATCCTGCCGTGCAACATCTCGTCCTCTGTGTATTCTGCCCACCTCTTGGCCGCCTTCATCTTGTGATCCTTGATGAGGCGGTTGATCACCAGTGCATCGATCATTCGCTTCAGGCGGATTCGGAGTATCGTCTGTATCGTGTGATATTCATAAAACCTCTCATCCACTTCGTCCGACTCCATCTGGTATCTTGCGGAGGGAACATCACGATAGAACCGTTCGATACAACCCGACATGAACAGATCCACTTCCTTCTTGAGCCTTTGATATTCACGTTCTTCCATTTTCCTTCTCCCCATGTACACCAAACAGGCGATTGCATTGTCACAATGCCCCGTGTCGACCCCTTCCCGACGCATGGAGCCGGCCACGGCGACCATACCTCTCCTCCCGAAATGCCCGAAGCGCGCTACCGTAGAACCGGAATGCCTGCGCACCCGTCAACACCCCCTCATGCAACAGGTCATGCAGTGCATGCGCGACGCAATTCCTGTACGCATGGGGTCGCATGCTGCTGTAAATACTGCAGGGAATTTCAGGAAACACCACCCGTTCGCCGGCACTCACGTGATACAGCCGATTGACCACACCTCCCGGCCAGAGAATCTCGATCTCTCCGGATCGCGCCTTGCCCAGGCCGAATATCAACTCGAGATCGTTCTGGGATGCATAACTCGACCCAGCCAGCACCGGATACTGCTGCGTTTGTCCGTGTCGTGGCGTGAAACCCACCACCGCCCCGATGCCGTCGCGATTGGAATGCGCCCCATCCAGCAGACCTACCGTACCCGACAGGCGCACCTTGACCCAACCGTGTTCTCCACCGGTGTGCAGCTCCACGGACAGGTCACCGTCACGAAGCCGCGTACCATTGAAGACGAACTCCCCTGGCCCGACAGGATCGAACAGCCAGGTGTATGTCGCGCCATCGAACGGAGAACCGTAGGAAACGGGATAGGAATTACGCAAGGCCGTTTCCGGCAACGTGAAATTCGATACGCTTACGATGTCCGGATACCCATTGTCATCCAGGTCCGCCGTCGCCACACCCTGAACATTCCTGGCGCTGTGATCGGTCCCCGAGCCCGCCTCGGGGCGGAATTCCATCTCCCCGGAACAATCGCTGTTATCGAGTATCACACCGGGATTGCTCGAATCCACGAACGGGCCGATGTTGGACCCGCCATGGTAGACGATGTCGGTATCTCCATCGTTGTCATAGTCGATGGCGGACACCCCCCAACCATAGGCCGAGGCGCGATCCCGCCCCACGCCGGGATCATCGAACCGCCCATCACGCCGCTGCAGAAACCATCGGCTGGAAAGCTCCCCCAGGCCGGCGGGCGTCGGCAGCAACTGTCCCGCGTAATCACCGAAATTCGTCGCGAACAGGTCGAGGGTACCGTTGCAGTCGAAATCACCAAAGGCCAGTCCCATCCAGGTGCCGACCTTGTCAAGACCCGCTTCCCTGGTGCGATCCGTGAAATTGCCCGCCCCGTCATTCTTGAGAACCCGTATGACGCCCCGATCGAACCCGCCGCGTGACGCCGGGGGTATGGCGGACTGATCGTCCGCCTGCACGATATCCACGTCGCCGTCCCGGTCGATGTCCACCAGCGCGATGGCCCAGGTCAGCGTCGGCTGACCGTCGGGCGCCCCCTCGAGGCCGGTCAGCGCGTGCAGTCCGGCCGCTTCGCCGCGCTCCTCGAAACGGCCTCCACCCAGGTTCACGAACAGTTCGTTGTGCCGGTTGAGCGCGAAGGGTTCCACCAGCAGGGCGAGCTGGTTGTCCCAGGAGGTATAGGTATTGGCGACCACCACGTCCAGCAGTCCGTCGCCATTCACATCGCCCATGGAACAGGATGCGCTGCACGCAACACCTCTGTCCATGCCGGAACCCGGTGTGATATCGGTGAACCTCCCCCCGCCGTCGTTCCGGTAGAGGCGCAAGGTGTCACAGCCACCCAGCACGAGCACATCCGTGTCGCCGTCGTTGTCGATATCGCCCGCACAAACGCCCGAGCTGTCGTGGTCGGTCGCACCCAGGCCGGATTCCGCCCCCCGATCCACGAAAGAGATCACGCCACGATCCGCCAGCTCGTTCATGAACAGGCTGTTGTCCGCGCCCGGGCCATTGGTCACGTAGAGGTCGACATCCCCGTCGCCATCGGCGTCGAACAAAAGGATTCCGGGCGCGCCGCGCGCCTTCATCGGCGTGGCCGCCACGTCCGCCAGCGTGTAAACCGGGGCTTGTCTGAAGCGTTCTATCAGTTCGTTTCGCGGAGAGACGACGCGGACGTAGTCAAGTCCCGCGGACGGATCCCGCGCCAGATCCCGGTACACCGCCTCCCGCGCCTGGGCCAGGCCGGCGATCTGCAACATATAAACGGCAAACAACCAATTGACAGTCGTATTTTTCATGATAATTTCACAGAATCCCCTAGTGTCTACCCCCCACACATAGAAAGGAACGAGGCCCGGGCTTCCGGAGCGCCCCCTATTGCGCAATCATGAGAACCAGCACGCGAGTCCACATGACAAACAGCACCAGTGAACCGAGAAAGAAGACGAGCCTCCGGTGCGCCAGGTCATTGTAGGTCGTGTGAATATACGCATGGGCATAGCGGATGAGCACGTAGAGCCAGCCCAACCAGGCAACCGGACCGTCTGTATCCAGGGT
>JALSRI010000099.1 GCA_026984835.1 Thiohalobacter sp.
TGCTGCCACCGTTGTCCACGTCGGTACGGTGATACTGCATCTGGATCCGGCCGCCCAGCTTGACGTACTTGCCGTCCTGCTTGTACACCGTGACACCCCCGGAAAAGGCCGGCGCGGCGATCAGGAACGAAAGGGCGGAAGCGCCCGCGACACGAAGTGAATGATTGCGCATTGAGCTGTACTCCTGTTACCGGTTTGACATGAAATCGTTGACCGGAAGAAGCCTAGGCTTGCGTTGTTACGATCCGGTGACGGAGCGATGAAGCTTTTTTTACAATGCATCCTTTGGATGAACGGCTCTTCCCCCTCCCACGCCAATCGCGGGCAAGCCCGCTCCTACAGGGGAGGAAACACCGGGGGACGGGCAAAAAAAAGCGCGGGACACCAATGGCATCCCACGCCAAGAGAGAGAGAGAGAGAGATCGCCGCTACTGCAGCTTGGTCAGTTCCTTTTCGAGCACCTTCTTCGGCAGCGGGATATAGCCATCCTTGATCACCACCTTCTGGCCGGTCTTCGACAGCACCATCTTCAGGAACTCGCGTTCCAGCGGCGGCAGCGGCTTGTTGGGGTGCTTGTTGACATAGATGTAGAGAAAGCGCGCCAGCGGGTACTTGCCGCTGACGGCCTGCTCCGGGGTCGCCTCGATGAAGGGCTGGCCGGCCTTCTTCGCCAGCGGCACCGGGCGCACGCCCGAGGTCTTGTAGCCGATTCCCGAGTAGCCGATGCCGTTCAACGACGAGGCCACCGACTGCACCACCGAGGCCGAGCCCGGCTGCTCGTTGACGTTGTTCTTGTAGTCTCCCTTGCACAGCGCCTTCTTCTTGAAATAGCCGTAGGTGCCGGACACCGAGTTGCGGCCGTAGAGCTGGATGGAGCGGCTCTTCCAGGCGCCGGTCAGGCCGAGCTGGCCCCAGCGGGTGATGTCTTCCGGGTAGCCGCACTTGCGGGTCGACGAGAACACCGCGTCGACCTGCGGGATGGTCATGCCCTTGATGGGGTTGTCCTTGTGCACGAACACGGCCAGCGCATCGATGGCGACGCGGATCGGCGTCGGCTTGTAGCCATAGCGGCGCTCGAAGGCCTCCACTTCGCGGTCCTTCATCCTGCGGCTCATGGGCCCGAGGTTGGAGGTGCCCTCGGTCAGCGCCGGCGGCGCCGTGGAGGAACCGGCGGCCTGGATCTGGATGTTGACGTTCGGGTACTCGCGCTGGAACGCCTCGGCCCACAGGGTCATCAGGTTGGCCAGGGTGTCGGAACCGACGCTCGACAGGTTGCCGGACACGCCGCTGGCCCGGCTGTAGTCGGGCAGCCCGGGGGCGAGCCTGGCGTCCGCCATGAGCGGTCCGCTGCCGGTCAGGGTGGCCGCCAGGGTGGCGGCCAGGATACTGCGTCTGCTGAACTTCATCGGGGCATCTCCTCGTAACAATGATAGTGAGAATCTTGGCAAAGGCTCTGTGTACCGGCGCCCATCCTAGAGCCTGAATATGACCGCCGTATGACGGGCGCGGTCGTTCAGGCCGGCGGGCAGTCGACCGCCCGGGCGGCGTCGAAGCGGCAGCTGAAGGTGCTGCCACGCTCCGGCTCGCTGTCGATGAGCAGGCGGCCGTCGTGGCGCATGAGCACGTGCTTGACGATGGCCAGGCCGAGGCCGGTGCCGCCGTGCTCGCGCGAACGCCCGGCGTCGACCCGGTAGAAACGTTCGGTCAGCCGCGGCAGGTGGTGGGGAGCGATGCCGGCGCCGGTGTCCTCGACGGAGAAGACCGGCACCCCCTCCTCGCGGCGCCAGCGCAGGGTGATGCGCCCGCCGGCCGGGGTGTAGCGCAGGGCATTGAACACCAGGTTGGAGAAGGCACTGTAGATCTCGGGTTCCCGGCCGCGCAGGCACAGGCCGCGATCCACCTCGACGACGAATTCGTGGCCGTCGACGCCGTCGAGTTCGCGCGCCTGTTCGAGCAGGGTGTCGATGAGCTGCGGCACCGGCACCGGCGCGGCGTCCACGGCCGGTATCTCGCTCTCGAGTTGCGACAGCAGCATGAGATCCTCGACGATGCGATTCATGCGCTCGGTCTGGGTCTGCATGATGCGCAGTTGCGGCTGGTAGTCGCGGCAGCTCCCCTCGGCGCTGGCCAGCGTCTCCAGGTAGCCGGCCAGCACCGTCAACGGGCTGCGCAGCTCGTGCGAGGCGTTGGCCACGAAATCCTGGCGGGTGCGTTCCAGCGACTGCATGCGCGTCATGTCGCGGGCGATCAGCAGGCGCCGGTTGCCGGAATAGGGAATGATGCGCAGGCGCAGCGTGATGTTCTCGTCGGCCGGCGACGGCATCTCCACCGCCTTGTCGAAGTCACCCTCCGCCAGGTAGTGCTGGAAGGCCGGGTGACGAACGAGCGTGCTGATGCGCTGGCCGACATCGCGCGGGTAGCTGAGCCCCAGCAGCCGTGAGGCGGCGCTGTTCCACCACTCGATCTCTTCACCACCGGAGCGCAGCTCGACGGTGCCGTCGGGCAGGGCGGCAGTCATCTTGTGGAAGCGCTTCAGCAGGCGGCGCAGGTTGCGCTTGCGGTTGCGGTTGCGCTGCTGCAACCGGTAGATGTCCTCGTAGATGGCGTCCCAGACACCGGACGACTCGGGCGGTTCGAAACCCTTGCCGGCCCGCAGCCACACCAGCAGGCGCCGCACGTTGTACAGGTGCCAGGCCAGGTAGCCGGCCGTCACCAGCAGCAACATGGGCAGGTAGCGGCCGCTGACGAAGCCAGCCAGCAGCGCCAGCGCCAGCAGCACCAGCACCTTGCGGATCTCCGCCTGCCAGGCGTCGTTCATGGCCTAGGGCCGGGCGGAAAAACGATACCCGGCGCCGCGCACGGTCTGCACCAGGCGGTCGCAACCCGCCGCCGACAGCGCCTTGCGCAGCCGCCGTATGTGCACATCAACGGTCCGCTCCTCGACGAAAACACTTCTGCCCCAGACATGATCCAGCAATTGCTCGCGGCTGTATACCCTGTCGGGGTGGGTCATGAAGAAGCGCAGCAGGCGGAACTCGGTGGGCGCCAGGGCGAGCGGCTCGCCGCCGGCCTCGACCCGGTGGCTGGCGGAATCCAGGCGCAGACCGCCGATCTCGACCACGCCCTCGCCACCCGCGCCCTGCACGCGGCGCAGCACGGCGTTGATGCGCGCCACCAGTTCGCGCGGCGAGAACGGCTTGGTGACATAGTCGTCCGCCCCCACGTCGAGGCCGTGCACGCGGTCGTTCTCGTCCGCCCGCGCGGTCAGCAGGATAACGGGGAGCTGCGCCGTCACCTCCTCGCGGCGCAGGCGCCGCGCCAGCTCGATGCCGCTCATGCCCGGCAGCATCCAGTCCAGCAGCACCAGGTCCGGCAGCCGCGCCGCCAGCGCCAGCAGCGCCGCCTCGGCATCGCCGGCCTCCTGCACATCGAAGCCGGCCTTTTCCAGGGCGAAACGCACCATCTCGCGGATGGGCTGTTCGTCCTCGACTACCAGAATGCGTGTCATGGGGGGTGCTCCCTCGCCGGCCGGGTGCGGCGCGCGCCGCCTGGCGGTCAAGTAGAGCCGATCAATGTTACCGTATCATGACAGCCCGTCGGGCCCGGCCAGCAGCAGGGAATACCAGCCATTGTCCGGCTGGTAGTGCGCCCGCACCGCGAAGCCGGTCTCGCGCAGCAGCGACTCCAGGCCCCGGCGGCTGAACTTGCGGCTGATCTCGGTGAGGATGCGTTCGCCGGCGTCCAGCTCCAGGCACGCATCGAGGGCGCCGATCCGCACCGACTGGCGGCGCCTGGATTCCAGGTACATTTCGATGCGCTGCCTGTCGCCGTCGAACAGCGCCCGGTGGCGGAAGTGGCGCGGTTCGAAGTCGGCGTCCAGTTCGCGGTTGAGCACCCGCAGCAGGTTCAGGTTGAACTCGGCGGTGATGCCGTCGGCATCGTTGTAGGCGGCGTGCAGCACGGCGCTGTCCTTGAGCCGGTCGGCGCCCAGCAGCAGGCTGTCGCCCGGCTTCATCAGGCTGCGCAGCTCGACCAGGAAATCGCGCGCCTGGCGCGGGTTGAAGTTACCGATGGTGCCGCCCAGGAACAGGTACAGGCAGGCGCCGTCGAGCTGCGGCAGATCGTCGAGGCCGGCCAGGTAGTCGCCCACCAGCACGTTGACGTCCAGCCAGTCGTATTCCTGCACCAGCCGGTGGCCGGTCTCGTGCAGCATGGCCTCGCAGACGTCGAACGGCCAGTAGGACAGGCCGCTGTCGCAGGCGCCCAGCAGGCGCCGGGTCTTGCGCGAGGTGCCGCTGCCGAATTCGATGATATGCGCGGGCCGGGTCTGTTCCAGGATGACCCTGGCATGCTGCTCCAGCAAGGCGTCCTCGGTGCGGGTGGGGTAGTACTCGGGCGTATCGCAGATGGCGTCGAACAGGCGCGAGCCGCGGGCGTCGTAGAAATACTTGGGCGGCATGAAACGCGGCCGGCTCAACAGACCGGCGGCGGCGTCCGCGGCGATGTCCGACAACGCGCGGGTCGGCGTCACCTTGCGGCTGCTGAGCCGTTGCTGATACTGCGTACCTTCCATGTTCCCGTCTCCCGTCGGGCGGCGCCGGCGACTTGGCCGGCCAGGCTGCATAGGCTACCATCGGTCGCCAGGCTTTTCATTCCGGATTCTTCGTCATGTGCCGACTCGCCGCCTACCTGGGTGTGCCCGTGCCCCTGGGCAGGTTTCTGTTCGACCCGCCGCACGGCCTGCCGCGGCAGGCCTGGGCGCCGCAGGAACTGCGCTACGCCCGGCTCAATGCCGACGGCTTCGGCGTTGGCTGGTACGGTGAAGACGCGCGACCGCTCACCTACATCAATCCGGCCCCCATCTGGTCCGACCCCAACCTGACGCAACTGGGGCGGGCGCTGCGCAGCGGGCTGTGGATCGGCAGCGTGCGCAGCGCCACCGAGGGCAACCCGGTGAGTCATGCCAACACCCAGCCGTTCCGCGACGAGGAACTGCTGTTCGACCACAACGGCTTCATCGAGGGCTTCCACACCGGCCTGCGCGCGCGCCTGTGCGCCGAACTGCGGCCCGAATTCCTCGCCGCCATCCGCGGCAACACCGAGTCCGAGCACCTGTTCGCGCTGCTGCGGCAGATGCTCGCCGAGGATACGGCACTGTCCATGGAACGGGCGCTGGCAAGGCTGGTGCATCGCGTCGAGGCCTGGAACGACGGGCGCGTCGCACTGCTCAACATCCTGGTCAGCGACGGCAGCCGCATCTATGCCCTGCGCCACGCCGTGGCCGATCCCTGTCCGTCGCTGTACTACAACACCGACGACGAGCTGTTTCCCGATGGCCAGCTCATCGCCTCGGAACGGCTGACCGAATCCGACTACTGGCAGGTGGTGCCGGAACACCAGATCCTGATCCTCGATCCCGGGCGACCGCCGGAGCTGGTGGAGCTGTGACCGACAAGACCCTGCTGGCCGAACTGGAACTGGCCCAGTCGCTGCTGCTGGCGCTGGTCGAGGACAGCGGCGACGACGACTACCGGCGCCAGTTCCACCCCGATCTCAGTCCACTGGGCTGGCACCTGGGGCACTGCGTGTACGTGGAATGCCACTGGCTGCACGAACGGCTGCGCGGCGACGCCAGCGTCACTGCTCCCATCGCCTCCCTGTACATGCCGCCCACCACCCCAAAACCGGAACGCGGCGCCCTGCTGCCGCCGCGCCCGGCGCTGCTGACCTGGGCGCGGGAGCTGCAGGATTTCAACCGCCACTATCTGGAGAACCTGCCGGCAGCGCTGGCCGGCCACGAACTGCTCGCCGACGACTACCTGCTGCACTTCCTGGTCCAGCACCACGGCCAGCACTACGAAACCATGCTGATGGTGCTCACCCAGCAGGCGCTGCAGGCGCCCGCCGGCGACTTCGAGCCGGCCGTGCCGCTGGTCGCCCGCGCACCCGACGAGGGGCGCGTCGAGATGCCTGGCGGACACTACCGCATCGGCGGCGAGCCGCCCGTCGCCTTCGACAACGAGGTGCCGCCACAGCACGCGGAGCTGGGCCCGTTCGCCATCGGCATCCGGCCGGTCAGCAATGCCGGGTACCTGGCCTTCATGGAAGACGGCGGCTACCGGCGCGGCGACTTGTGGGACGAGGCCGGCCGCGCCTGGCTGCAAGACAGCGGGGCGCAGTGTCCGGACCACTGGCGGCGCAGCCGCGCCGGCCACTGGTACGGCGTCGGCAACCGCGGCCCCTACGAACTGGCGCCCGACGAACCCGTGCTCGGCATCAGCCACCACGAGGCCAGCGCCTTCGCGCACTGGGCCGGCGCCCGCCTGCCGCACGAGTACCAGTGGGAGGCCGCCTGCCGCTCCGGCCGCCTGGAACAGACCGGCCGCGCCTGGGAATGGTGCGCCAACAGCTTCCATCCCTACGAGGGCTACACGCCCTTCCCCTACGACGACTATTCGCAGCCCTGGTTCGACGGCGGCCACTACAGCCTGCGCGGCGGCAGCCTGCACACCCGCCCGGCAGTCAAACGTCCCAGCTTCCGAAACTTCTACCAGGCCGACAAGCGCCACGTCTTCGCCGGCCTGCGGCTGGCCTGGTAGGCGACCGTGGACGAGCTGCTCGCTGCGCTCACCGACTGGAGCGGGCGCCTGTCCGGCTTGCTGTGGGGCAACGGCCTGACCCTCGGCGTGCTGCTGGGCATGGGCCTGTACCTGACCCTGCGCATGGGGCTGGTGCAGGTGCGCGGCTTCCGCCATTCGCTGGCGCTCATTTCCGGCGCCTACAACCGCCCCGAGCACGAAGGCCAGATCAGCCACTTCCAGGCCCTGTCCACGGCCCTGTCGGCCACCGTCGGCACCGGCAACATCGCCGGCGTCGCCACCGCCATTTCGCTGGGCGGGCCCGGCGCCCTGTTCTGGATGTGGGTGACGGCCTTCTTCGGCATGGCCACCAAGTTCACCGAATGCACCCTGGCGCTGCGCTTCCGCCGCATCGGCCCCGACGGCGAGGTGGCCGGTGGCCCCATGTACACCCTGCTGCGCGGCCTGCACATGAAGAAGACGGCCACCGCCTTCGCCGCCTTCGCGCTCGTCGCCTCGTTCGGCATCGGCAACATGGTGCAGTCCAACTCGGTGGTCGACGGGCTGGGCTACCTGTTTCCGGGCGTGCGCGAGTACGCCTGGTTCGCCGGCACGGTGATCGCGCTGCTGGTGGCCCTGGTCATCCTCGGCGGCGTGACCCGCATCGCGCGCGTGGCCAGCGCCATCGTGCCCTTCATGGCCCTGCTCTACATCAGCGCCGCCCTGCTGGTGCTGGCCAACCACCTGGACGCCATCCCGGCCGCCTTCGCCACCATTCTCGAACACGCCCTCAACCCCTGGGCGGTGGGCGGCGCGGCGGTCGGCGAAGCCATGCGCTGGGGCGTGGCGCGCGGGCTGTTCTCCAACGAGGCAGGGCTGGGCTCCTCGCCCATGGCGCACGCCGCGGCGCGCACCAACGAGCCGGTGCGCGAAGGCCTGGTGGCCATGATGGAGCCCTTCATCGACACCCTGGTGATCTGCTCCATGACCGGGCTGGTGATCGTGGTCACCGGCGCCTACCAGACCGAAGACGCCAGCCTGGTCGGCGCGGCGCTGACGGCCCACGCCTTCCAGGGCACGCTGGGCACAGCCGGCGCCGCGGTGGTCGGCATCGGCCTGAGCCTGTTCGCCTTCTCCACCATCATCGCCTGGTCCTATTACGGCGACCGCTCGGCCTTCTTCCTGTTCGGCGAGCGCGCCGTGCAGCCCTACCGGGTGCTGTACAGCTTCCTGGTGCTGGTCGGCGCCGCGGTGCCGCTGCAGCTGGTCTGGAACATCGCCGACATCACCAACCTGCTCATGGCCCTGCCCAACCTGCTCAGCCTGGCCCTGCTGGCCGGCCTGGTACAGAAGATGAAGAACAGGTATTTCTCCCGCCCCTACCGCAAATGAACCCGCTGCCTTACCGAAAACGCCCCTTTGCAGGAGCGGGCTTGCCCGCGAATCCGTAAGCCACCGAACCGTTTTTCCCGGCTGCGCCGGGATTCGCGGGCAAGCCCGCTCCTACAAGGGGAGGCAATGGAATGGCGCGGGGTCAATCGTGACGCGGCCAGGCGTCGGCGACGATGGTCTCGCGGTAGGCGTGCCAGGTGGCGTGGCCGATCATGGGCAGTACCAGGAACAGGGTGCCGGTGAGGAAGCCGGCCAGGGTCAGGGTCAGGATCAGCGCCGCCCACAGCAGCATCACCGCCTTGTTGGCGAGCACGGCGTGGACGCTGGTGATCACCGCCGTCACCACGTCCGCCTTGCGATCCATGAGCATGGGCAGGGCGAAGGCGCTGGCGGAGAAGATGATGGCCGAGAACAGCGCGCCGATCACCGCGCCCACGCCAAGGAAGACCGCCAGCTCCGACCAGTCCGGCTGGCTGTGCTCGGGGAAGAAGATGTGCACCACGGACGCCGCCCGCGCCCACAGCAGGAACACCACCAGCAGGATGGCGGCGAACAGCAGCTCGTCGCCGAGGTGGCGCCGCCCCTCGCGCAGGCAGTAGCCCAGGACCGGCTTGCGCCCCTGCTCGATCTGGCAGCTTATGGAATACAGGCCGATGGCCAGCGCCGGCCCGATGAACATGGCACCCGACAGCAGCGCCACCATGAGCACGAAACTGCCCAGCCACCAGGACAGGGCGGCGACGGCATAGGTGATCAGCATCAACCCCATGCCGTACACCAGGCTCTGCACGGGGGCGGCGCGCAGGTCGCGCCAGCCCCGCTTCAGCCAACGCCGCGGCGCAGCCAGATCCGGATGGTTGCAGGGCGCCGCAAACGGCAGCCCGCTCTCGTCGGCCCGGGTTCCGCCCGTGGCCTTGCCCGATTCCGCCATGGTCTCCTCCTTGCCGTCCGGGGCGCGTCGATGCGCGCCTTCCCGCAGGCGGGTGTCTCCCCGCTCTACCCCTAGTCTGGCCAAGCCCCGCAGCGGTTTCAAGGCGGAACGCCGCCAGGACTGGCGCCAATCCCGAAAAACGCGTATTTTCACGCCCCTACCGGAAACACCCTCCCCTGTAGGAGCGGGCTTGCCCGCGAATACCGGAGGCCGCCCAACTACCGTTGCCGGCTGCGCCGGATTCGCGGGCAAGCCCGCTCCTACAGGGGGGAAAATGTGACAGGAACGGGGATCATGGGTGAGACGACCACCGACAGCGGGCTGAAATACGAGGACATCAGGGTCGGCGAAGGTGACCTGTGCACCGGCCGCGGCCAGACCGCCATCGTGCACTACACCGGCTGGCTGGAGGACGGCACCAAGTTCGACTCCAGCCGCGACCGCGACGAGCCGTTCAGCTTCCCGGTCGACTGCAGTTACGTCATCCCCGGCTGGGACGAGGGCGTGCAGGGCATGCGCGTGGGTGGCGTGCGGCGCCTGACCGTGCCGCCGGCGCTGGCCTACGGCGAGCGCGGCGCCGGCAGCGTCATCCCGCCCGGAGCCACACTGGTGTTCGAGATCGAACTGCTGGAGCTGTCGGAATAGTGCTGCTCGAAGCGCTCGACGAACGACTCCTTCACCTGGTGCGCCTGGCCGTCGAGGAAGACCTCGGCAGTGGCGATCTGACCGCCGCCCTGGTGCCGGAGGACCGCGTCTGGAAGGCGCGCGTCATCAGCCGCGAGGCGGCCGTGCTGTGCGGTCACGCCTGGTTCGACGCCGTGTTCCACCACATCGACCCGCGGGTCGACATCCACTGGTATGCGCACGATGCCGAACGCGTCGAACCCGGGCAGCTGCTGTGCACCCTCGAGGGCAGGGCCCGCAGCCTGCTGTCGGGCGAGCGCACTGCGCTGAACTTTCTGCAGACCCTGTCCGGCACCGCCACCACGGCGGCCCGCTACGCCGAAGTCGTACAGGACCTCGACACCCGCATCCTGGACACGCGCAAGACCCTGCCCGGCCTGCGCCATGCGCAGAAATACGCCGTGCGCTGCGGCGGCTGCCACAACCACAGGAGCGGCCTGTACGACGGCATCCTCATCAAGGAAAACCACATCGCCGCGGCCGGCGGCATCCGCGCCGCCATCGAGGCGGCGCGCGAGCTGCCTACCGAACTGCCCGTCGAGATCGAGGTCGAGAACCTGGAGGAAGTGAAGCAGGCGCTGGACGCCGGCGCCGACCGCCTGCTGCTGGACAATTTCACGCCCGCGCAACTGCGCGAGGCGGTGCGACTCAGCGCCCACCGGGCGGAACTGGAAGCCTCCGGGGGCATCGATCTGGGCAACCTGCGCGAGTACGCCGAAACCGGCGTCGACTTCATCTCCATCGGCGCCCTGACCAAGGATCTGCGCGCCATCGACCTGTCGATGCGCTTCGACCAGGAGGACTAGGGTGGAATACCGCCGCCTCGGCACCAGCAACATCCAGGTCAGCGTCATCGGGCTGGGCACCATGACCTGGGGAGAACAGAACAGCGAGGCCGAGGCCTTCGAGCAGATGGACTACGCCCTCGACCAGGGGGTGAACTTCTTCGACACCGCGGAACTGTATTCCATCCCGCCCCGACGCGAAACCTGCGGCCGCACCGAGGAGATCATCGGCAACTGGCTGGCCCGGACCGGCAAGCGCAAGCACATCGTGCTGGCCAGCAAGATCGCCGGCCCGGGCGAGGACTGGATACCCTGGATCCGCAAGGGCCGCACCCGCTTCGACCGCGCCAACCTCGAAAGCGCCCTGCACGACAGCCTGAAACGCCTGCAGACCGACTACCTCGACCTCTACCAGCTGCACTGGCCGGAACGCGAGACCAACTACTTCGGCAAACTCGGCTTCGAACCCGCCAACGAGTTCGAACTGACGCCTTTCGAGGAGACCGTGCGCGTCATGGGCGAATTCGTCCAGGCTGGCAAGATCAGGAGCTGGGGCCTGTCCAACGAGACCCCCTGGGGCGTGATGCGCTTTCTCGCCGCCGCCGACCGCCTCGGCCTGCCGCGCCCGGTCAGCGTGCAGAACCCCTACAACCTGCTCAACCGCACCTACGACGTCGGCCTCGCGGAAGTCTCCTGGCGCGAACAGTGCGGCCTGCTGGCCTACTCCCCACTCGGTTTCGGCGTGCTGTCGGGCAAGTACCTGAATGGTGCCCGCCCCGCCGGCGCCAGGCTGACCCTGTTCCCTTCCTACGCCCGCTACAGCTCGGACAACGCCGAACCCGCCACCGCCGCCTACGTGGCCCTGGCCCGCGAACACGGCCTGGACCCGGCGCAGATGGCGCTGGCCTACGTGAACAACCGCCCCTTCCTGACCAGCACCCTCATCGGCGCGACGAACAGGGCACAACTCAAGAACAACATCGCCAGCATCGACCTGAAGCTGTCACCACAGGTACTGGAAGCGATCGAGGCCATCCACGCCCGCTACCCCAACCCGGCTCCCTGACTACGGTTGTTCAGGGACGCTGCCGTTCAACGCAACGGCGTGGAGAAAGCGAGGCAAGGGTATTTCGGATCAATCGAGTCTGACCCCTTTGATATGGTGCCGGAAAGAGGAGTCGAACCTCCGACCTACTGATTACGAATCAGTTGCTCTACCAACTGAGCTATTCCGGCGCGGGTTGCGAGTATAGAAGAATGGCCTGCGGGGGTACAGACTCAGTGCCGCTGGCGGATGCGGATGATGACGTCGACGCCTTCGGCGACCGTGCCGGGGGGGACGCCGGGCAGGCCTTCCAGGCGCAGCTGGTCGGCGCCGATGTCGGTGAGTTCGCCGGTGTCGACGTTGTAGAAATGGTGGTGGACGCTGGTGTTGGTGTCGTAGAAGACCCGGTGCGGGTCGACGATCACTTCGCGCACCACGCCCTTGTCGGCGAACAGGCCCAGGGTGTTGTAGACCGTGGCCTTGGAGACGCGGTTGCCGGCGGCCTTGACCAAGTCCAGCACCTGGTCGGCCGACAGATGCTGGTCGCGCGCCAGCAGCACGCGGGCGATCTGCACCCGCTGCTGGGTGGGCAGGATGTGGAAGCGGCTCAGGCGCTCGGCGGCCTGCTGCTCGCCCAGCAGGGCCGGCTGTCGGTGCTCATTCATGCGCCAAGTATATGACGTGGGTTCGGATCAAGTCCACGGACCCGACTCCCCCTCGTTTTCTTCTTTTGGTTCAGTTGCTTGCGCCAGTCTATCCAGCTCGCCGGGGCGCCCCAGCAGGCGGTCGGCCAGCAACCGCGCCGAGGCCAGGCCCAGCACCACGCCGTTGCGGTAGTGACCGGCATTGACCCACAGGCCCGCCACCCGCGAGTGGGGACCGATGAAAGGCACGCCGTCGGGCGAGCCGGGCCGCAGGCCGGCCCAGTGGTGTTCGACGGGCGCATCGGCCATCGCCGGGATGAGTTCCAGGGCGGCGGCGCGCAGGTCTTCCAGGGCCTCGCCCGTCGTGCGCTTGTCGAAGCCGGCGTGTTCCAGGGTGCTGCCTGTCAACACCCGGCCGTCACGGCGCGGGATGACATAGCGGCCGCGGTACAGGTCGATGCGCTGCACCAGGCCGGGCGTGGCGCGGAACAGGATCATCTGGCCACGCACCGGCCTGACCGGCAGCCGCAGCCCGGTGGCCGCCAGCAGCTCGCCGCTCCAGGCGCCGCCGGCGACCAGCACGGTGCCGGCCGCGAGCAGGCCGTCGGCAGTGTCCACGCCCCGGACGCGGCCGTCGCGCACGCGGATGCCCTGCACTTCGCAGCCGCTGCGGAAACGCACGCCGGCGCGTTCCAGGGCGACGCGCAGGGCGCGGCCGATGCGCGGGTTGCGCACCTGGCCGATGTCGGGCAGCCACAGGGCCCGGCGGCCGGCATGGCCCAGCCGCGGTTCAAGCCGCCGCGCCTCGTCCGCGTCGATCACTTCGAGGCGGGCGTCGAAACGCTGCGCCCAGGCCCGCGCCTCTTCGGTCTCGTCGTCGTCCAGCACCAGCAGGCCGTTGCGCTGGTATTCGGGGTCGATGCCCGAATCCTCGAACAGCGCCTGGCACAGGTCCGGGTAGACGGCCTGGCTCCAGCGCGCCAGCTCGTTGACGGGGTCGGGGTAACGCCAGGGGTAGAGCGGCGACAGGATGCCGCCGCCGGCCCAGGTGGATTCACGCGCGGGTTCGCCGCGCTCGACCAGGGTGACGTCCAGGCCGGCCCGGTGCAGCTCGCGCGCGCACAGCATGCCGATGAGGCCGGCGCCGACGATCAGGCAGTCGCTCATGCGCCCCCCTGCGTGCGGTGACCGGGCTCAGCGGTTCCAGCAGTCGCGGCCGCCGAAGGGGCCGCCGTACACCGGGCCGCGGGCGTCGACCGCCAGCCGGTCGCAGGGGTCGCCGGCCTGCGGGCCCTGCGGCTCGGCCACCGCCAGCCAGCCGTTCGCCGTGAGCTGCAGGCGCAGCCGGTAGTTGCCGCCGGCCAGGCGGCCGTCGGGCCAGCCGAGCCCGGCCAGGTCGGTGCTGTAGCGGCCGCGGCGGGCGCGCCAGGCCTCTTGCGCCAGTTGCAGTTGCAGCAGGGCGGCGATGGCATCGGTACGACGACTCTTGTAGACATAGTTGGTATAGGACGGAATGGTGACCGAGGCGAGTATCGCCACGATCGCCAGCACGATCATGAGCTCGATCAACGAGAACCCGTTTTCACACTGGGAATGCTGCATATGGCCTCCGTGCCAGGCAGGCATCATCCGGTAAAGGTCCAAGTATACGCCAGCAGGCGGGCCGGTTTGCCACTTTTCCATGGCCGGGTCTATACTCGGGGACTCCCGAGGAAGGAACCGCCGGAGCCCGGATCATGGACGATCGAAGGCCACGCGGGCTGACCCTGCCGGAGCTGCTGGTGACGCTGGCCCTGATCGGCGTACTGGTCTCCGCCGGTGTCCCTGCGCTGCAGGAAGCCATCCGCAACGCGCGCCTGCGCGGCGCCGCCCAGGCGGCGGCGGACGCGCTGCGCGCCACCCGCGCCGAGGCCATCCGCCTCGGCCGCCCCCTGAGCCTGGACTTCCTGGCCCCCGCCCCGGCCGACTGGTGCCTGTCCACGACCGGTGCCTGTGGCTGTGACCCCGGCTGCGCGGCGGACTACCCCGGCACGCAGCTGGCCGAGGCGCGCTTCGGCCGCACCACGGCGGCGCGCTTCTCGCCCCTGCGCGGGCTGGCGCGCGCCGGCCACGTGCGCTTTCGTTCGGCCGGCGGCCGCAGCCTGACCGTGGTGGTGAGCGCGCTCGGCCGCATCCGCCTGTGTTCCGACGACCTGCCGGGCTACCCGCCGTGCTGAGCCGCCAGCAGGGCTTCTCGCTGGTGGAGCTCATGATCGCGGCACTGGTGGCGCTCATCGCCCTGGGCGCGGTGCTGAGGGTGTACGAGCTGACGCTGCGCGACAGCCTGCGGCAGTTGCGCCAGGCGCGCCTGCAGCAGTCGCTGCGGGCGGTGCTGGACCTGGCCGGCACCGACCTGCGCCGGGCGGGCTTTCGCCGCTTCGACCCGCTCGACGCGCGCCTCTTCGACAACCCCTTCCAGGCCGGCGCCAACGACCTGCGCATCGGCGCCGCCCGCGGCGAGGCGGCGTCCTCCTGCATCACCTACAGCTACGACCTGGACCGCGACGGTCGGCTCGGCACCGGCCGCTGCCCGCGCCGCGGCTGTCCGCCCGGCACGGACGCCGACAACGACGAGCGCTTCGGCCTGCGCCTGCGGCGCGGCCGGGTGCAGATGCGCTACGGCGGGCGTGGCCCCGGCTGCCGGCGCGGGCGCTGGCAGGCGCTCACCGACCCGGACGTGGAGATCACCGGTCTGCACTTCGACCTCGACAGCCGCTGCCTGGCGCTGCCCGGCGGCGGCGCCTGCACGGCAGCCCGGGGGCGGCTGCTGGTGCGCGGGGTGGAGATCAGCGTCAGCGCCCGCCTGGCCGCCGATCCACGCCTGGCCGCGCAGGCCCGGCGGCGCGTGTGGCTGCGCAACGACCGCTACCTGCCCGCGCAGGCGCCGCCGTGAGAACGGCGCGACCAACGCGGCAGCGCGGCGCCGCGACCCTGGTGGTGGCACTGGGGCTGCTGGTCGCGGTCAGTGGACTGGTGCTGGCGGTGGCACGCACCCGCCTGACCGAGCAACGCCTGACCGGCAACGACATCCACCACCTGCGCGAGCACCTGGCGGCGCAGGCGCTGCTGGAATACGGCATCGCCCGGCTGGCCGCCGACGCCTGGCGCCTGGACTGGCCGGCGGCCGCCGACGGCTGGCAGCGTCGTGCGCTGGCGGTGCCGGCCGGCCTGATCGACACGACCGCGGGCGAGACGGTCATCGACCTGGCGCGGCGCATCGAGGCGCCGGCCTTCATACGGGTGCGCAGCCGCGCCGGCGCCGTGCGCATGGA
>JALSRI010000100.1 GCA_026984835.1 Thiohalobacter sp.
GGCGCCGGCGACGACGGTGTCGGCGGCTCTGCAGCGGTGGTCCGGCAGGGCGGCTTCGTGTGGACGCAGTCGCCGGAGAGCTGCGTCATGCCCGGCCTGCCGGACGCGGTGCGGCGCGCCGGCCACGATTCGTTCAGTGGTTCGCCGGAGGAACTGGCGCAGGAACTCTACAGACATTGCAGTGCCGTTCAGCACAGACCCTGTTGACACGGCCACGCGGACAAGGAGCAACAGCATGAACGATGCAGCAGTGGAAACGGTACGCAGCCTGTGGGTGCCGCTGGCGGGAACCAACCTCCTGGTGCCCAATGTGGCCATCGCGGAAGTCATCGGCCACCAGCCCTACGAGACGCTGGCGGGCGGGCCGGACTGGCTGCTGGGGTCGCTGCGCTGGCGCGATATCCTGGTGCCCGTCGTGTCCATGGAGCGGCTGCTGGGTTTCGAGTCACCGGACGCCGGCCGCGGTGCCCGCATCGCGGTGGTCAATTCCGTCAAGGCCGACAGCGGTCTGAGCTTCTACGCCATGCCCACCGCCGGCATCCCGCGGCTGTTCGCCGCCGACGAGGACGCTCTGGGTGAAGCCGCGCAGGTGGACGGGGCCCGGGTCGAATACATCGCCTGCGGCGTGCAGATCGGCAGCGAGCGGGCGCTGGTGCCGAACATGGAGCTGATCGAGGTGTTGATCGCCGAGACCTGGAAACAGTTCTTCTGACGGCGTCCGTCGGGGCGCCGGATTTCCGCCACAGCGCCGTGGAATCCTGGCGGGGTTCCCTTCGGTCATCCCACCCCACCCCGCACGTTCATCACGGGGCTTCTTCGCCAGCCGCTGCCGCCCTTACCGGAAATCGCCCCACAACAGCTGCAGGGCGCTCAGCGCCGCCACGGCCGCCGTCTCGGTACGCAACACGCGCGGGCCGAGCCGCACGCCGCTGAAGCCGGCCGCCAGCGCCCTGTCGATCTCTTCCGGCTCGAGACCGCCTTCCGGGCCGCTCAGCAGCAGGATGCCGCCGCCGCGCCCGTCGAGCGAACGCAGGCCGGCTTCCGCCGCCGGGTCGAGCACCAGGCCGAGCTGATCGCTCCGCCGCGCGCGGCACCAGGCCGCCAGGTCCAGGGGCGGCGCCAGCTCCGGCACACGCACGCGGCCCGACTGCTCGCAGGCGGCGACGATCACGCCGCGCCAGTGCGCCAGGCGTCTGTCCAGGCGTCGGCCTTCCAGTTTCACCTGGGTACGGCGGCTCCACAGCGGCGTGATGCGCGACACGCCCAGCTCCACCGCCTTCTGCAGGGTGTAGTCCATGCGCTCGCCGCGCGACACCGCCTGGCCGAGGTGGATGTCCAGTGGCGACTCGCGCGCCGGGCTGGACGCAGGCCCGGTCTCGACCCGCACGCGTTTCCCTTCCAGGGCGACGATGTGCGCCGGGTATTCCCGGCCGTCGCCGTTGAACAGCACCAGGGCATCGCCGGCGCGGCGGCGCAGCACCTGGACGACGTGGCGGGCGGGGCCGGCCTCCAGCGCCAGCGTCTGCCCCGCCGTCAAGGGTTGGTCGGTGTGGACGCGGGGCGTACGCATCGCTCAGGCTTCGACCGCCCGGAGGATGCCCTGCCAGGCGACCTCCACCATGCGCCGGATCTGCTCGTCGTCGATGACATAGGGCGGCATGAAATAGACCACGTTGCCGAGCGGTCGCAGCAGCACGCCATTGGCCAGGCCGTGCCGGTAGACGTGCAGGCCGCGCCGCTCCTGCCAGGGGTAGGGGCTGCGGCTGGCCTTGTCCCGTACCAGTTCGATGGCCAGGATCATGCCGCGCTGGCGCACCTCGCCGACGTTGGGGTGGTCGCGGAAGGGTTCGGTGAGTTCGGCCATGAGGGCGGCGCGCTTCCGGTTGGCGGCCAGCACGTCGTCGTCGCGGAAGATGTCGAGGGTGGCCAGCGCGGCGCGGCAGCCCAGTGCGTTGCCGGTGTAGCTGTGCGAGTGCAGGAAGGCGGTCAGCTTCTCGTAGTCGTCGTAGAAGGCGTCGTAGACTCCGCCGCGGGTCAACACCACCGACAGCGGCAGGTAGCCGCCGGTCAGGCCCTTGGACAGGCACAGGAAATCGGGGCTGATGCCGGCCTGCTCGCAGGCGAACAGGGTGCCGGTGCGGCCGAAGCCGACCGCGATCTCGTCGGCGATCAGGTGCACCTGGTAGTGGTCGCAGGCCTCGCGCAGCAGGCGCAGGTAGATCGGGTCGTACATGCGCATGTAGCCGGCGCATTGCACCAGCGGCTCGACGATCACCGCGCAGGTCTCGCCGGCATGGCGCTCCAGCGCCCGGCGCATGGGCTCGAACAGGCGTTCGCTGTAGTCGGCGCAGGATTCGCCCGGCTCGCGGTGGAAGCAGTCCGGCGACGGCACCCGCAGGGTGTCCATGAGCAGCGGGCCGTAGGTGTCGCGGTACAGTTCCACGCTGCCCACTGCCAGCGCGCCCAGGGTCTCGCCGTGGTAGCTGTTCTCCAGGGTGATGAATCTGGTCTTGCCGCTCCGGCCGCGGTTGCGCCAGTAGTGGAAACTCATCTTCAGCGCCACTTCGACGGCCGAGGAGCCGTTGTCGGCATAGAAGCACTTGTCGAGACCGGCCGGCGTGATCTGCACCAGGCGTTCCGACAGTTCCACCACCGCCTCGTGGGTGAAGCCGGCCAGGATGGCGTGTTCCAGGGTGTCGAGCTGGCCGCGCAGGGCCGCGTTGATGCGCGGGTTGCAGTGGCCGAACAGGTTCACCCACCAGGAACTGATGGCGTCCAGGTAGCGGTTGCCGTCGAAATCCTCCAGCCACACGCCCTCGCCGCGGCGGATGGGGACCATGGGCAGCCACTCGTGGTCCTTCATCTGGGTGCAGGGGTGCCACAGCACCGCCAGGTCGCGGGCCACCAGCTCGGCGTTGTTCATGGGCGGGACAGGGTCTTGTGGCGCAGCGCGTAGTACATCACCGGTATGACCAGGAGGGTCAGCAGGGTGGACACCAGGATACCGAAGATGAGACTGATGGCCAGGCCGCTGAAAATGGGGTCGTCGAGGATGAACAACGCCCCCAGCATGGCGGCCAGTCCGGTCAGCACGATGGGCTTGGCGCGCACCGCGCCGGCGCGGATCACCGCCTCGTCGAAGGGCAGTCCCTGTTTCACCGAGTCGTTGATGAAATCCACCAGCAGGATGGAATTGCGCACGATGATGCCGGCCAGGGCGATCATGCCGATCATGGAAGTGGCGGTGAACTTGGCGCCCAGCAGTGCGTGGCCCGGCAGCACGCCGATGATGGTCAGCGGGATGGGCGCCATGATGACCAGCGGCACCAGGTAGGAACCGAACTGGGCCACCACCAGCAGGTAGATCAGGATCAGGCCGACCGAATAGGCGATGCCCATGTCGCGGAAGGTCTCGTAGGTGATCTGCCACTCGCCGTCCCACTTCATGCTGTATTCGTAGGGGTTGTCCGGCTGCTGGATGAAGAACTGGCGGATGTCGCGGGTGGCGTCGCCTTGCAGCAGCGCCGAGCGGATCTCGAACATGCCGTAGAGCGGACTGTCCAGGGTTCCGGCCATGTCGCCGGTGACATAGACCACGGGCAGCAGGTCCTTGTGGTGGATGGCGTGTTCCAGGGTGCCTTTTTCGACCCGCACCACCTCGGCCAGCGGCACCAGGGCGCCGCCGCGCGCGCGCACCCGCATGGCCAGCAGCGCGTCCAGGTCGGCCCGGGTGGCCAGCGGCGCCTGCAGGCGCACCGGCACCGGGTACTTGCTGTGGCGGCTGTGCAGGTAGGTGACGTCTTCGCCGCCCAGGGCCGCGGCCAGGGTGTCGACGACGGTCTGCTGCGACACGCCCAGGCGGGCGGCGCGCTGGCGGTCCACGCGCAGCGTCCATTTCTGCTGGGCGGCCTCGATGCTGTCGTCGACGTCGACGATGTCGGGGGTGGCGGCGAAGGCGGCGCGAATGCGTTTCGCGGCGTCGATCTGTCCCGCGTAGTCCAGGCC
Organism: Thiohalobacter sp.; assembly: GCA_026984835.1. Taxonomy (GTDB): domain Bacteria; phylum Pseudomonadota; class Gammaproteobacteria; order DSM-19610; family DSM-19610; genus JALSRI01. Next base: position 4,006 of record JALSRI010000100.1, read on the forward strand.
GTAGACCTCGGCCACCAGCGGCGACAGCACCGGCGGCCCCGGCGGCACCTCGGCCAGCTTGACGTTGGCGCCGAAGCGCGCGGCGATGGCCTGCAGAGGTTCGCGCACGGCGCGGGCGATGTCGTGGCTCTTGCGCTCGCGGTGCGCCTTGTCGGCCAGGTTGACCTGGATGTCGCCCTGGTAGGGCGCGGAGCGCAGGTAGTACTGCCGCACCAGGCCGTTGAAATTGATGGGCGCCGCGGTGCCGGCATAGGTCTGCACATTGTCCACCTCGGGCACCCGGAGCAGGTAGCCGGCCAGCGCGTCTAGCACCGCCGAGGTCTGTTCCACCGGGGTGCCCTCCGGCATGTCGACGACGACCTGGAATTCCGACTTGTTGTCGAAGGGCAGCATCTTCAGCACCACCACCTTGAACACCGCCAGGCTGACGGACAGGGCGATCAGCAGCAGCACCACGATGACCAGCATCCGGCGCCGGCCCTTGCCGGCATCGCCGCCGAGAAAGGGGCCGATGGCGCGCCGGAACAGGGCATTGAGGCGCCGGTCCATGGCCGATTCTCCCGCCGCGTGGGCGACCTTGCCCAGGGTACGGGAGCTCAGCCAGGGCGTGACCACGAAGGCCACCAGCAGCGAGATGAGCATGCCGATGCTGGCGTTGATGGGGATGGGGCTCATGTAGGGACCCATCAGGCCGGTCACGAAAGCCATCGGCAGCAGGGCGGCGATGACGGTGAAGGTGGCCAGTATGGTCGGGCCGCCGACCTCGTCCACCGCCGCCGGGATGGCCTCGGCCAGCGGGCGGCCGCCCATCTGCAGGTGGCGGTGGATGTTCTCCACCACCACGATGGCGTCGTCGACCAGGATGCCGATGGAGAAGATCAGCGCGAACAGCGACACCCGGTTGAGGGTGAAGCCCCAGGCCCAGGAGGCGAACAGGGTCAGCGCCAGGGTCACCACCACCGCGGTACCGACGATGAGCGCCTCGCGCCAGCCCAGCGCAAACAGCACCAGCAGCACCACGAAGGTGGTGGCGAAGACGAGCTTGCCGATCAGGGTGCGGGCCTTGTCGTTGGCGGTGACGCCGTAGTTGCGCGTCACCGTGGCATGGATGTTGTCCGGCACGAAGATGCCGCGCAGGTGCTCCAGGCGCTCGATGACCTGGTCGGCGATGCGCACGGCGTTGGTGCCGGGTTTCTTGGCGATGGCGACGGTGACCGCCGGGCGCAGCAGACCGGCGGCGCCGGCGTCCCCGGCCGCCGGGCCGGTGGCCGTCCACACCAGCCTGCCGGGCTGGTCCGGGCCGCGGCGGATGTCGGCCACGTCGCCCAGGAACACGGGGTTGTCGTCGTGGACGCCGATCACCAGCTGCTCCAGGTCGTCGGTGGCGCCGAAGAAGGTGCCGGCCTGGATCTCGATCACTTCGTTGTCCGTGATCAGGTGGCCGGCGTCCAGCGAGCGGTTGCCCGCCATCAGCGCGCCGCGCAGATCCTCCAGCGTGATGCCGTAGCCGGCCGCCCGCTGCGGGTCGAGCAGCACCCGCACCAGCTTGCCGGGTCCGCCGAGGGTGTAGATGTCGCGCGTCCCGGGCACGCGCTTGAGTTCCGCCTCGATGGTGTGGGCCACGCGCTCCAGTTCATAGGCGCCGATGCGGTCGTCGTCGCTCCAGAAGGTCAGGCTGACGATGGGCACATCGTCGATGCCCTTGGGCTTGATCAGCGGCCGGCCCGTGCCCAGGTTGGGCGGCAGCCAGTCCTGCTTGGAGTAGATGGCGTTGTAGAGGCGCACGATGGCCTGGGTGCGATCCTCGTTGACCCGGTACTCGACGGTCAGCACCGCCATGCCGGGCCGGGATACCGAATAGATATGCTTCACGCCGTCGATCTCCGACAGGATCTGCTCCGCCGGGGTGGTGACGAGCTGCTCGACCTCGCGCGCCGTGGCGCCGGGAAAGGGGATGAAGACGTTGGCGAAGGTGACGTCGATCTGCGGTTCTTCCTCGCGCGGCGTGACCAGCACGGCGAACAGCCCCAGCAGCAGGCCGGCCAGCGCCAGCAGCGGCGTGATCTCCGAGTCCTGGAACTGCCTGGCGATGCGGCCCGAGATCCCCATGGCGCGGGCCTAGCGCCGGGTCTTCAGGTAGATGCCGGCCTGGATGGGATCGAGCGCCACCCGTTCGCCCGGCCGCAGCCCGGCCACCACCTCGATGCGGTCGCCGAACTGCCGGCCGAGGCGCAACTGGCGCAGCCGCACGCGGCCATCGGCGTCCAGGACATAGACGGCGGTCAGCTCGCTGCGGCGGACGATGGCGCCCTGTGGCAGCAGGATGAGCTGCCTGGGCTCGGTCGGGAAGGCGACCTTGACCAGCATGCCGGGATACAGCCCGGTCTGGCCCGGCGGCAGCTGCACCCGCACGGTGAAGCTGTGGCTGTGTGCATCGGCGAACGGGAACACCGTCAGCTTTTCGCTGGTGATGGGCGTCGCCCCTTCCCCCGGCGGCGTGACGGTCGCCGTGCCCGCCTTGCGCACGGTGTGGATGTAGGTCTGCGGCACGCTGACGCTGACGCGCAGCGATTCCAGCGAAATGCCGGTCATCAGCGGCTGGCCTACGGTGACGCTCTCGCCCACTTCCACGTGTCGCTCGGTGACGATGCCCGGATAGGGGGCGCGCACCACGGTGTGTTCCAGCTTCTCCTCGGCCCGGGCGACGGCGCTGCGGGCCGCCTTGAGGCGGGCCTGGGCGGCCTTCCAGGCGGCGCGGGCGCGGTCCATGTCCGATTTCGACACCAGCTTGCGCTTGTACACGTCGCGGATGCGCCGGAATTCGTTCTCGGCCTCCCGGGCGCGCGCCTCGGCCTCGGCCAGCTTGGCCTTGGCGCGGTCCAGTTCGGCCTGCTGCTCGCGGGCGCGGAAGCGGATCAGGATGGCGCCCTGCGGCACCTCGTCGTCGACGTCGAAGTTGATTTCCTCGATGCGCCCGGCGATCTGGGCCGAGACGGTCGATTTGTTGACCGCCTCGATGGTGCCGTCGAACCAGCGCTGCCAGACCACCGGTTCCGGTTGCAGCAGTAGGGTGGGGAAGGGCAGCCGGGACTCCGCGGCGCCGGCCGGTGGAGCGAGCAGAAGCAGGATCAGCAGACAGCTCGTGACGCGCATGGTGGCAGGCTCGTTGGAAAGTTGGGGGAAGTCTACTCAGGGAAGCCGGGTGACGGCAAGCAGCGGGCCGGATGGAAGCCGATCCGGCCAACGGGTGGGGGCGATGTGGATGAAGGGAATCCCGCCATGACCCTTCGGCGGCTGATCACAGGCCGAGCTTGCGCCAGATCGCCTGCGTCGGCCCCGCCTGGTTCATGGTGTAGAAATGCAGCCCCGGCGCGCCGGCCTCCAGCAGCCGCCGGCACATGTCGGTCACCACCTCCTCGCCGAAGGCGCGGATGGCGGCGCGGTCGTCGCCGAAGCCCTCCAGGCGCTTGCGGATCCAGCGCGGGATCTCGGCGCCGCACATGTCGGAGAAGCGCGCCAGCTGGGTGTAGTTGGTGATGGGCATGATGCCGGGCACGATGGGGATGTCCAGGCCGCGCCGTTCACACTGGTCGACGAAATGGAAATAGGCGTCGGCGTTGTAGAAATACTGGGTGATGGCGCTGTCGGCGCCGGCCTCCACCTTGCGCTTGAAGTTGTCCAGGTCGGCCTGGGCGCTGGGCGCCTGCGGGTGGAACTCCGGGTAGGCGGCGACCTCGATGTGGAAGTGATCGCCGGTCTCGGCGCGGATGAATTCCACCAGCTCGTTGGCGTAGCGGAACTCGCCGGGCAGGCCCATGCCCGAGGGCAGGTCGCCGCGCAGCGCCACGATGTGACGGATGCCGGCCTTGCGGTAGGCGTCGAGGATTTCGCGGATGTTCTCCCGCGTCGAGCCGACGCAGGACAGGTGCGGCGCTGCCTCGATGCCCGAGTCGCGCTGGATCTCCACCACCGTGTCGAAGGTGCGCTCGCGGGTCGAGCCGCCGGCGCCGAAGGTGACGGAGAAGAAGCGCGGCTTCAGCCTGGCCAGCTCGTCGCGGGTGTGGCGCAGCTTCTCGGCTCCCTCGTCGGTCTTGGGCGGGAAGAACTCGAAGCTGTAGGTGGGCTTGTGTTTTTTCTGTGAGTCCATGGACTTGATCATATGGCCACGGAAAGCACGGAAAACACGGACCAATGCCTCATAGGGGCGGGCCCGCGCTGCGCGCGGGGTCCGCAACAACGTTCTTGTCCGTGCTTTCCGCGCTTTCCGTGGCTATCTGTCTCTTTGAGGCTATTTAGTAGCGGTAATGGTCCGGTTTGTACGGCCCTTCCACCGGCACGTCGATGTAGTCGGCCTGCTCCTTACTGAGCCTGGTCAGGTGGGCGCCGATCTTGTCCAGGTGCAGGCGCGCGACTTCCTCGTCGAGCTTCTTGGGCAGCACGTAGACCTTGTTGTCGTACTGGCCGGGGTGGTTCCAGATCTCCATCTGGGCCAGCACCTGGTTGGTGAAGGAGTTGGACATGACGAAGCTGGGGTGGCCGGTGGCGCAGCCCAGGTTCACCAGCCGGCCCTGGGCCAGCAGGATGATCTTCTTGCCGTCCGGGAACTGGACGTGGTCGACCTGGGGCTTGATCTCCTCCCAGTCGTATTTCTCCAAGCTGGCGACGTCGATCTCGTTGTCGAAGTGGCCGATGTTGCAGACGATGGCCTCGTCCTTCATGGCCGCCATGTGGTCGTGGGTGATGACGTGGAAGTTGCCGGTGGCGGTGACGAAGATGTCGGCCAGCGGTGCGGCCTCCTCCATGGTGACCACGCGGTAGCCTTCCATGGCCGCCTGCAGGGCGCAGATGGGGTCGATCTCGGTGATCCAGACCGTGGCGCCGAGGCCGCGCAGCGACTGGGCGCAGCCCTTGCCGACGTCGCCGTAGCCCAGCACCACGCAGATCTTGCCGGCGATCATGACGTCGGTGGCGCGCTTGATGCCGTCCACCAGCGATTCGCGGCAGCCGTAGAGGTTGTCGAACTTGGACTTGGTGACCGAGTCGTTGACGTTGATGGCCGGGAAGGGCAGCTCGCCGCTGCGCTCCATCTGGTAGAGGCGGTGCACGCCGGTGGTGGTCTCTTCCGTGACGCCCCTGATGGCGGCCTTGCGGGTGGAGTACCAGGTCGGATCCTCGGCCAGGCGTGCCTTGATGGCGCCGTACAGGGCGATTTCCTCCTCGCTGCCCGGGTTGTCCAGCACCGAGGGGTCCTGTTCCGCCTTGCTGCCCAGGATCAGCAGCAGGGTGGCGTCGCCGCCGTCGTCGAGGATCATGTTCGGCGTGCCGCCGTCGGCCCATTCCATGATCCTGTGGGTGAAGGCCCAGTACTCGTCCAGGCTCTCGCCCTTGAAGGCGTACACCGGGATGCCCTCCGCGGCGATGGCGGCGGCGGCGTGGTCCTGGGTGGAAAAGATGTTGCACGAGGCCCAGCGCACCTCGGCGCCCAGTTCCACCAGGGTCTCGATGAGCACGGCGGTCTGGATGGTCATGTGCAGGCTACCGGCGATGCGGGCGCCCTCGAGGGGTTTCTGGCCGGCGTACTTGTCGCGCAGCGCCATGAGACCGGGCATCTCGGTCTCGGCGATGGCGATCTCCTTGCGGCCCCAGTCGGCCAGGCTGATGTCGGCGACGTGATAATCGGCGTTGGAATCCAGAACTGCGTTCATGTTCATCTCCTGTTCGAGCAAGATGAGCGCCGTTGTTCTGTTTCCGCTGATCCCCGAGCCTGACGGGTGGTCCCGCTGCAGCGCCCCTCGGGGAGGCAGTGTGGTTTATGATAGCCACGGAAAGCACGGAAAGCACGGACAAAACCTTGTCACGTGCGGGAGCCGCGCTGCGCGCGCTCCCGAAAGCTGTTTTTTTCCGTGTTTTCCGTGGCTATTTGACTGTCTTGACTACCTTCAAAGCCCCGCCGCCTCCCGCAGCAGCTCCGCCTTGTCGGTCCGCTCCCAGGGCAGATCCAGGTCGTCGCGGCCGAAGTGGCCGTAGGCGGCGGTGGGCCGGTAGTGGGGTTCGAGCAGGTCGAGCATGGTGATGATGCCCCAGGGACGCAGGTCGAAGTGCTCGCGCACCAGATTGATGATCTTGTCCTCGTCGACCTTGTGGGTGCCGAAGGTCTCGATGCTGATGGAAGTCGGTTCGGCCACGCCGATGGCGTAGGACACCTGGATCTCGCAGCGCTCGGCCAGGCCGGCGGCGACGAGGTTCTTGGCCACGTAGCGGCCGGCGTAGGCGGCCGAGCGGTCGACCTTGGAGGGGTCCTTGCCGGAGAAGGCGCCACCGCCGTGGCGCGCCATGCCGCCGTAGGTGTCGACGATGATCTTGCGGCCGGTCAGGCCGCAGTCGCCCACCGGGCCGCCGATGACGAAGCGGCCGGTCGGGTTGATGTGGATCTTGTCCTGCGGGCAGTCGTCCAGCCAGCCGGCCGGCAGCACCGGTTTCAGGATCTCGTCCATCACCGCCTCGCGCAGGGCGGCGCTGCCGATGTCCTCGCTGTGCTGGGTGGACAGCACCACCGCGTCCAACCCCACCGGGCGGTGGTTTTCGTAACGCAGCGTCACCTGGCTCTTGGCGTCGGGGCGCAGCCACGGCAGGCTGCCGTTCTTGCGCACCTCCGCCTGGCGCCGCACCAGGCGGTGGGCGTAGGTGATGGCGGCGGGCATGAGCACGTCGGTCTCGTCGCTGGCGTAGCCGAACATCAGGCCCTGGTCGCCGGCGCCCTGCTGCTCGCGAGACTCGCGGTCGACGCCCTGGTTGATGTCCTGCGACTGCTCGCCCAGGGCGTTGAGCACGGCGCAGGTGGCGCCGTCGAAGCCGATGTCGGAACTGTCGTAACCAATCGACAGCACGGTCTCGCGTACCAGCTTCTCGTAGTCGACCCGGGCGCCGGTGGTGATCTCGCCGGCCAGCACCACCATGCCGGTCTTGACCAGGGTCTCGCAGGCCACCCGGGCGTGGGGGTCCTGGTCGATGATGGCATCGACGATGGCGTCCGAGACCTGGTCGGCCATCTTGTCGGGGTGGCCTTCGGAGACGGATTCGGATGTGAACAGGTAGCTGTTTTTCATGATTTTTGGTGGTACTCCTCGCACAAAACAAAAAACCCGCCGGGCGTGAGCTCAAGCGGGTTTCGGAATCGGGTGTGGATGCCTCGCTTTAGCCGTATTTGTAGAGCGCCCGCAATCTGAACTCAAATCGGCGCTTGCCGTGCATTCTAGGGTACTATGGTCCGCCCCGTCAAAGGCCGGCGCGCCGGGTCCGCGTCCGCGCGCCGGCGGCCTGATAAAAATACTTGAGATTCAACCAGATGAATGGGCTGCAAAACACCTTCTATACTCGGGTACCGGGACAGGGAGGGACAAGAACATGAGCAGGCGAGCCAACTGGCTGGTGCTGGCCGTGGCCCTGGCGACGGGGCTGGCCGGATGCGGCGGCGGTTCCTCCGGCGGTGGCGCCGCGCCCGGTGGCGGTGCAGGAGGTGGTGGAGGAGGCGGTGGCGGCGGCAACCCCGTTTCCGGCCTGGCCGCGCGCCCCGCCAATTCCACCTGCGTGGCGCCCGCGGCGCCGACGCCGGCCAGCGGCGTGGCGCTCACCGCGGCCTTCCCCAACCTGCCGGGCCTGAGCATGCCGGTGGCCCTGTTGCAGGCGCCGGGCAACAGCGCGCGCTGGTACGTGGTGGAGCAGGGCGGGCGGGTGCGCTCCTTCGCCAACGATCCCGCCGCCAGCAGCCTGAGCCTGGTGCTGGACATCAGCGGCCAGGTGGTCTTGGGCGCCGAGTCCGGCCTGCTGGGCATGGCTTTCGCGCCCGATTTCGCCACCAGCGGCCTCGTCTACCTGTCCTATACGGGGCCGGGTACCGGTGGCGCCGCGCTCACCAGCTACATATCGCGCTTCAAGAGCAACGACGGCGGCCTGACCATCGACCCCGCCAGTGAGGATATCGTGCTCAGCCTGGCGCAGCCCTTCGCCAATCACAATGGCGGAAACATTGCATTCGGACCCGATGGCTTCCTCTATATTGGTTTCGGCGACGGGGGCAGCGCCAACGACCCGGACGGCAACGGCCAGAACACCGGCACCTGGCTGGGCGCCATGCTGCGCATCGACGTCAGCACGCCGCCCTTCAGTACGCCGCCCTACGGCATCCCCGCCGGCAACGCCTTTCCCGGCGGCAGTTGCGCGGCCGGGACCTGTCCCGAGATCTACGCCTGGGGGCTGCGCAATCCCTGGCGCTGGAGCTTCGACAGCGCCAGCGGCAAGCTCTGGGCCGGCGACGTGGGCCAGAACACCTGGGAAGAGATCGATCGGATCGAGGTCGGCAGGAACTACGGCTGGAACCGCTGCGAGGGCGCCCATCCGCTGGGCGGTGGCGCCGGCACGGCCTGCAACGACCCGGCATTGGTGGACCCCGTGGCCGAGTACGGCACCGGTGTGCAGGGCCGCTGCGCGGTGACCGGGGGCTATGTCTACCGCGGCAGCACCATTCCCTCGCTGCAGGGCACGCTGTTCTATGGCGACTTCTGCACCGGTGACGTCTGGGGTCTGGATACCACCCAGGCCGGGGCGACGCCGCAGTTGCTGATACCCGCTTCCGGACGGAACATCAGTTCCTTCGCCCAGGATGCGGGCGGGGAAGTCTACGTCCTGGACTATGGCTCCGGAGGACCGGACGGGGGCGTGTACCGCATCGATCCCCGGGGTGGCGGTTCCACCGTGCCCTCGCAACTCTCCGCCACCGGCTGCGTCAGCGCGACCGATCCGACGCAGCCGGCCGACGGCCTGATCCCCTATGACATCAACGCCCTGTTCTGGTCCGACGGGGCGCAGAAGGAGCGTTTCCTGGCGCTGCCCGACACGGCCTTCATCGACATCGACCCGGACGACGACTGGAGCTTTCCCGTCGGCACGGTGCTGATGAAGCATTTCCGCCTCGGCGGCCGCCTGATCGAGACCCGCCTGCTCATGCGCCACACCGACGGCAGCTGGGCCGGCTACAGCTACGAGTGGAACGCCGCCGGGACCGATGCCACCCTGGTGCCGGGTGGCAAGACCAGGACCATCAACGGCCAGCAGTGGATCTATCCCAGCGGCGGTGAATGCCTGCGCTGCCACACGGCGGCGGCCGGGCGGGTGCTGGGGCCGGAGACGGCGCAGATGAACCGCGACTTCACCTACCCCTCGACCGGTATCACCGCCAACCAGCTCACCACCTTCGAGGCCATCGGCCTGTTCTCCGCTCCGCTGGCGGCCGATCCCGCCAATCTGCCCGCCCTGCTCGACCCCTACGGCGGCGGCGACCGCAGCGGCCGGGCGCGGGCCTGGTTGCACACCAACTGCGCCTACTGCCACCGTCCCAACGGTCCCACCCCGGCCAGCATCAATCTGGACTACCGTGCGCCGGTGGCCAACATGAACCTCTGCAATGCCGTGCCACTCCACGGCGATCTCGGGATCAACGGGGCGCGCCTCGTCACCCCGGGCGACCACCGCCTGTCGCTGCTGTGGGAGCGCATGCAGCGGCGTGACAGCTTCGGCATGCCGCCGCTGGGCAGTACGCTGATCGACACGGCCGGCCGCCAACTGCTGCTGGACTGGATCGACGCCATGAACCAGAATTGCCTCTGAGGCCGCCGCCCCGGGGCGGCGGGCCTGTCACTGCCAACTGTTCAGCGAGGAGATCCAACCATGGTCAGTCTGGAAACCCCGGTGTGCGACTTCGGCGCCCCGGCCATCGATTTCGCCCTGCCCGGCGTGGACGGCAAGATCTGGACCCTGGAGGACTGCCGCGGCGACAAGGGGTTGCTGGTCATGTTCATCTGCAACCACTGCCCCTACGTCAAGGCCATCCGCGAGCGGCTGGTGCGGGATACGCGCGAGCTGCTGGACTACGGCGTCAAGAGCGTCGCCATCATGTCCAACGACCCCGCCGAGTACGCGGAAGACTCCTTCGAGAACATGAAGAAAGTGGCCGCGGAATACGATTTCCCCTTCCCCTATCTGCTGGATGAAACCCAGGAGGTGGCCCGGGCCTACGGCGCCGTCTGCACGCCGGACTTCTTCGGCTACAACGCCAAGCTGGAACTCCAGTACCGGGGTCGCCTCGACGCCAGCCGCAAGGAGACGGCACCGCCGGACGCCCGCCGTGAACTCTTCGAGGCCATGGTGCAGGTGGCCGAGACCGGCGAGGGTCCGCCGGCCCAGATTCCCAGCATCGGCTGCTCCATCAAATGGAAGGGCGAGGCGGCCTGAGGGAGGCGCCGGAAAGACAAGGTCGAGCCAGGTGCCCGCGCGGCAGCGCGGCAACCGGGAAGGACGCGCAGGGAAAAAAACAAGATGAAACCACCAAGGCGCACGAAGGCCCAAATATTTCTTGTCCATACATAAGAGCGTTCTTGGCGTCACCGGTGTCCTGGCGGCGGGAAAAAAGACCGTTGCCGCCGCGTGAAAGCGCTATCTGTCAACAAATTGTCACCCGCCGAAATCGCCTATTGCCCCCCGCGGCCATCTGTTGGAGAATGGCGCGCTCGACCCGGCTGCGACCCGCGGCGCATGGCATGCGGCGGCGGTGTCGGGCCCTGGGGTAGCGCCAGGATCGACGGCGAACGGGGCGACGGGCCAGGGCCCGCGCGGCGCCGCGGCATCCAGCACCCGGCATTCACGACGGTCGCACCTCCATGCAGGTGGCGGGCGTGTTGCTGCTGAAAAAAGCGGCACGACGACAAAGATTCGAATCAAAACAGCAGGAGAGACCTATGGCCTCGCGTAGAGAACTTGCCAATGCCATCCGTGCGCTCAGCATGGATGCGGTCCAGAAAGCCAAGTCCGGCCACCCCGGTGCCCCCATGGGTATGGCCGACATCGCCGAAGTGCTCTGGAACGATCACATGAAGCACAACCCGGCCAATCCCAAGTGGGCCGACCGCGACCGCTTCATCCTCTCCAACGGTCACGGCTCCATGCTGATCTATTCGCTGCTGCACCTGACCGGCTACGACCTGTCCATGGAAGACATCAAGAACTTCCGCCAGCTGCATTCCAAGACCCCGGGCCACCCCGAATACGGCTACGCGCCGGGCGTCGAGACCACCACCGGCCCGCTGGGTCAGGGCATCACCAACGGCGTCGGCATGGCCATCGCCGAAAAGGTGCTGGCCGGCCAGTTCAATCGCGACACCCACCACATCGTCGACCACTACACCTATGTGTTCATGGGCGACGGCTGCCTCATGGAAGGCATCTCCCACGAGGCCTGCTCGCTGGCCGGCACCCTGGGCCTCGGCAAGCTGATCGCTTTCTGGGACGACAACGGCATCTCCATCGACGGCCACGTCGAGGGCTGGTTCACCGACGACACGCCCAAGCGCTTCGAGGCCTACGGCTGGCACGTCATCCGCGACGTCGACGGCCACGACCCGGCCGCCATCGACAAGGCCATCCACGAGGCCAAGTCGGTCAACGACAGGCCCACCCTGATCTGCTGCAAGACCGTCATCGGCTACGGCGCCCCCAACCTGTGCGGCAGCCACGACTGCCACGGCGCGCCGCTGGGCGAGGACGAGATCCAGGCCACCCGCGAGAACCTGGGCTGGAAATACGGTCCGTTCGAGATTCCGGACGAGATCTACGCGGGCTGGGACGCCAGAAAGAAGGGCGCCGAGGCCGAGCAGCACTGGAACGAGAAATTCGCCGCCTACAAGAAGGATCATCCGGAGCTGGCGGCCGAGTTCGAGCGCCGCGTGCTGAAGGGCGAACTGCCCGCCAACTGGGCCGAGGAAGCCGCGAAATTCATCACCAGCGTCAATGAAAAGGCCGAGACCATCGCCTCGCGCAAGGCCTCCCAGAACGCGCTCAACGGCTACGGCCCGGTGCTGCCCGAATTCCTGGGCGGTTCCGCCGACCTGGCCGGCTCCAACCTGACCCTGTGGTCGGGTTCCAGGGCCATCAGCAACACGGTGTCCGACGGCAACTACATCCACTACGGCGTGCGCGAGTTCGGCATGTCCGCCATCATGAACGGCATCGCGCTGCACGGCGGCTTCATCCCCTACGGCGCCACCTTCCTGATGTTCTCGGAGTACGCCCGCAACGCCCTGCGCATGGCGGCGCTGATGAAGATCCAGAGCATCTTCGTCTACACCCACGATTCCATCGGCCTGGGCGAGGACGGTCCCACCCACCAGCCCGTCGAGCAGACCGCCACCCTGCGCATGATTCCCAACATGTCGGTGTGGCGTCCCTGTGACGCCGTCGAGTCGGCGGTGTGCTGGAAGGTCGCCATCGAGCGCAAGGAGGGCCCCAGTTCCCTGATCTTCTCGCGCCAGAACCTGGCCCACCAGAACCGTACGGCCGAGCAGATCGCCAACATCGAGCGCGGTGGCTACATCCTGAAGGATTGTGACGGCACGCCGGACGCCATCCTCATCGCCACCGGTTCCGAGGTGGATCTGGCGATGCAGGCGGCCGGGCAGATGTCCGGCCGCAAGATCCGCGTGGTGTCCATGCCGTCCACCGACACCTTCGACGCCCAGGACGAGGCCTACCGCGAGTCGGTGCTGCCGTCCTCGGTGCGCGCGCGCGTCGCCGTGGAAGCCGGTGTGACCGACTTCTGGCTCAAGTACGTGGGCCTGGAAGGCAAGGTCATCGGCATCAACCGCTTCGGCGAGTCGGCGCCGGCGGGCGAGTTGTTCAAATATTTCGGCTTCACCCCCGAGAAGGTGGTCGAGGCCGTCGAGGCCGTGCTCCAGGCGGTCTAGCAGAATCCGGTTGGTTTTTCAGTTCACACAAACAGATTACGGAGAGACAACATGACTCTGAAAGTCGGGATCAACGGTTTTGGCCGCATCGGCCGCATGGCCTTCCGCGCCATTCACAAGGACTTCAAGGACATCGAGGTCGTCGGCATCAACGACCTGCTGGACGCGGACTACCTGGCCTACATGCTCAAGTACGATTCGGTGCACGGCAACTTCCAGGGCGACATCGCCGTGGAGGGCAACAACCTGATCGTCGACGGCAAGAAGATCCGCCTGACCGCCGAGCGCGACCCGGCCGACCTCAAGTGGGGCGACGTCGGCGCCGACCTGGTCATCGAGTGCACCGGCTTCTTCCTGACCGCCGAGACCTGCCAGAAGCACATCGACGCCGGTGCGAAGAAGGTCGTGCAGAGCGCGCCCTCCAAGGATGGCACGCCCATGTTCGTGTACGGCGTCAACCACAACAGCTACGACGGCCAGGCCATCGTCTCCGCCGCTTCCTGCACCACCAACTGCCTGGCGCCGGTGGCCAAGGTGCTGAACGACAAGTGGGGCATCAAGCGCGGCCTGATGACCACCGTGCACGCCGCCACCGCCACCCAGAAGACCGTCGACGGTCCGTCCCAGAAGGACTGGCGCGGCGGTCGCGGCATCCTGGAGAACATCATTCCGTCCTCCACCGGCGCCGCCAAGGCCGTCGGCGTGGTGCTGCCGGAACTGAACGGCAAGCTGACCGGCATGGCCTTCCGCGTGCCGACCTCCGACGTGTCGGTGGTGGACCTGACCGTGGAGCTGAACAGCGCCGCCAATTACGACGACATCTGCGCCGCCATGCAGGCCGCCTCGAAGTCCGGCGACCTGGCCGGGGTGCTGGACTACACCGAGGACAAGGTGGTCTCCACCGACTTCCGCGGCCGCACCACGCCGTCCATCTTCGACGCCGGCGCCGGTATCCAGCTCGACGACACCTTCGTCAAGGTGGTGTCCTGGTACGACAACGAGTACGGCTACACCTGCAACATGCTGCGCATGGTGCAGCACGTCGCCGGCTAGGGCGGACCGATCGAGACAGTTTGCGGGGCGGGCAGACGCCCGCCCCGCCGGCTGCCCCACAGAGCATTTTGCCAAGCCATGGCTTGGCAAAATGCTTTGAACCCGCATCTGGAGTAACGCCATGTCCGTAATCAAGATGACCGACCTGGATCTCGCCGGCAAGCGCGTGCTGATCCGGGAAGACCTCAATGTACCCATCAAGGACGGCAAGGTCTCTTCCGACAAGCGCATCCGCGCCTCCCTGCCCACCATCGAGCACGCCATGAAGGCGGGCGGCCGGGTCATGCTGATGTCGCACCTGGGCCGACCCACCGAGGGTGAGTTCAGCGAGGAATTCTCCCTGAAGCCGGTCGCCGATCATCTGTCGGGCCTGCTGGGCAAGGAAGTCCGCCTGGTCAGGGATTACCTCGACAACCCGCCCGAACTGGCCGATGGCGAGGTCGTGATCCTGGAGAACGTGCGCTTCAACCAGGGCGAGAAGAAGAACGACGAGGCGCTGTCGAAGAAATACGCCGCCCTGTGCGACATCTATGTCATGGACGCCTTCGGCACCGCCCACCGGGCCCAGGCCTCGACCCACGGCGTGGCCCGCTTCGCGCCGGTGGCCTGCGCCGGCCCGCTGCTGGCCGGGGAGCTGGAGGCGCTGGGCAAGGCGCTCAACGATCCCGAGCGCCCCATGGTCGCCATCGTTGGTGGCTCCAAGGTCTCCACCAAGCTGACCGTGCTGGAATCGCTCAGCCAGGTGGTCGACCAGCTCATCCCGGGCGGCGGCATCGCCAACACCTTCATCGCCGCCTGCGGCCACAACGTCGGCAAGTCACTGTACGAAGAGGATCTGATCCCCGAGGCCAGGCGCCTGATGGAGGCGGCGAAGGCCAAGGGCGGCGAGATCCCGGTGCCGACCGACGTGGTGGTGGGCAAGGAATTCTCGGAGCATGCCGAGGCGACGGTGAAGAAGGTCGACGAGGTGGCCGACGACGACATGATCTTCGACATCGGTCCCGAGACCGCGGCGCGCTTCGCCGATATGATGAAGAAAGCCGGCACCATCGTCTGGAACGGCCCGGTCGGCGTATTCGAGTTCGACCAGTTCGGCGAGGGCACCCGTACCCTGGGCCTGGCCATCGCCGAGTCCAGCGCCTTCTCCATCGCCGGCGGCGGCGACACCCTGGCGGCGGTGGACAAATACGGCATCGCCGACAGGATCTCCTACATCTCCACCGGCGGCGGCGCCTTCCTGGAATTCCTCGAGGGCAAGAAATTGCCGGCGGTGGCCATCCTGGAAGAGCGGGCTGCGGGTTGAGGAACTTTTGATATGGCTACGGAAAGCACGGAAAACACGCACGGGATTCCCGTTTGCGGCACGCGCTCCGCGCGATGCCGCAACACGCAAGGTGTTTGTCCGTGTTTTCCGTGCTTTCCGTGGCCAACCAACGACAACGGCTGACTATGCAGCGTAGAACCAAGATCGTCGCCACCCTGGGGCCGTCCACCGACGATCCCAAGGTGCTGGACGACATGATCCAGGCCGGCGTGGACGTGGTCCGCGTCAACTTCTCCCACGGCACACACGAAGAGCACATGCGGCGCGCCGAACAGGTGCGCAACCGGGCCCGTGCCCATGGCCGCCAGGTCGGCGTGTTCGCCGACCTGCAGGGCCCCAAGATCCGCATCGACAAGTTCAAGGACGGCAAGATCCACCTGGTGGAGGGTGAGCGCTTCGTTCTGGATGCCTCGCTCGATCCCGACGCCGGCACCAGGGAGCGCGTCGGCATCGCCTACAAGCAGCTGCCGCAGGACGTCGACCGCGGCGACACCCTGCTGCTCGACGACGGCGCCGTGGTGCTGTGGGTCGAGGAAGTGAAGGGCATGGAGATCGACTGCCGCGTGGTGGTGGGCGGCGAGCTGTCCAACAACAAGGGCATCAACCGCCAGGGCGGCGGCCTGTCGGCCCAGGCCATCACCGACAAGGACCGCGCCGACATCAAGTTCGCCGCCGAGATGCAGGCCGACTACGTGGCGGTGTCCTTCCCGCGCAGCGCCGACGACATCCACGAGGCGCGCGAGCTGCTGCGCCAGGCCGGCGGCCACGGCGGCATCGTCGCCAAGATCGAGCGCGCCGAGGCCATGGATGCCCTGGAAGACATCATCGCCGCCACCGACGTGGTCATGATCGCGCGCGGCGACCTGGGCGTGGAGATCGGCGACGCCGAGCTGCCGGCGGTGCAGAAGCGCATCATCAAGGTGGCCCGCACCATGGACCGGGTGGTGATCACCGCCACCCAGATGATGCAGTCCATGATCGAGAACCCCATACCGACCCGAGCCGAGGTGTTCGACGTGGCCAATGCCGTCATCGACGGCACCGACGCCGTCATGCTGTCGGCCGAGACCGCCACCGGCAAGCACGTCGCCAAGGTCATCGAGGCCATGGACCGCATCTGTCGCGGCGCCGAGCGGCAGCGTATCGACATGGGCTTCGAGCGGCGCTCCCGGGTTCAGTTCAAGCGCATCGACGAAGCCATCGCCAAGGCGGCCATGTACACCGCCAACCACCTGGGCGTGAAGGCGATCGCGGCCCTGACCGAGTCCGGCGCCACGCCGCTGTGGATGTCGCGCATCAGCTCCGGCATCCCCATCTACGCCTTGACGCGTCACGTGGAGACGCGTAGAAAAGTGACCCTGTACCGTGGCGTCTACCCGGTCAGTTTCGATGTCACCACCACCGATCATCCCCAGGTGAACCGGGAAGTTATCGACGAACTGGTCCGCCGCGGCGCGGTGCGTGACGGCGACCTGGTGATCATCACCAAGGGTGATCTGGCGGGGGTGCTGGGGGGCACCAACGCCATGAAGATCATCCGCGTGGGCGAACACGTGCTGAACGTGGAATGAAGCCATTGTCCCCACGTTTTGTGTTGCTGATCGCCGCCGAACAGCGGCGGTACAATGCGCCCAGCCGTTCGACAAATTCACTAGTCCACTGAACATTCCGAGGAGTACATCATGGCCCTGATTTCCATGCGTCAATTGCTCGATTACGCGGCCGAACACGATTTCGGCATGCCCGCCTTCAACGTCAACAACATGGAGCAGGTGCACGCCATCATGCAGGCGGCCGACGAGACCGACAGCCCGGTCATCATGCAGGGTTCGGCCGGCGCGCGTTCCTACGCGGGCGAGCCCTTCCTGCGCCACCTGATCGCCGCCGCCGTGGAGATGTACCCGCACATCCCGGTGGTCATGCACCAGGACCACGGCTCCGAGCCGGCCGTGTGCCTGCGCTCCATCCAGTCCGGCTTCACCTCGGTGATGATGGACGGTTCCCTGATGGCCGACATGAAGACCCCCTCCACCTACGAGTACAACGTCGACGTCACCCGCCGGGTGGTGGAGATGGCGCACGCCGGCGGCGTGTCCGTGGAGGGCGAGCTGGGCTGCCTGGGTTCGCTGGAGACCGGTGAAATGGGCGAGGAAGACGGCCACGGCGCCGAGGGCAAGCTCTCCATGGACCAGCTTCTGACCGACCCCGAGGAAGCCGCCAACTTCGTCAAGGACACCGGCGTCGACGCCCTGGCCATCGCCATCGGCACCAGCCACGGCGCCTACAAGTTCACCCGTCCCCCGACCGGCGACATCCTGGCCATCAGCCGCATCAAGGAGATCCACGCCCGCATCCCCAACACCCACCTGGTGATGCACGGTTCCTCGTCGGTGCCGCAGGAATGGCTCAAGATCATCAACGAGTACGGCGGCGACATGGGGGAGACCTACGGCGTGCCGGTCGAAGAGATCCAGGAAGGCATCAAGCACGGCGTGCGCAAGGTCAACATCGACACCGACCTGCGCATGGCCTCGACCGGCGCTATCCGCAAGCACCTGTCGGAGAACCCCAGCAACTTCGACCCGCGCAAGTTCCTCAAGGCCTCCACCCAGGCCATGAAGGACATCTGCAAGGCCCGCTACGAGGCCTTTGGCGCCGCCGGCCATGCCCAGAAGATCAAGCCCGTCAGCCTGGAGGCCATGTACAAGCGCTACGAGTCCGGCGAGCTGGATCCGAAGGTGAACTGAGCCCGGGTCGGGCATGGTTCGGAAAAAGCGGCCCCAGTGGCCGCTTTTTTCTTTCTCCCACGGCGTCGTGGAAGGGTGGTGGGGTTCGCTGCGCTCACCCCACCCTACCTTCCTCCGTAGAGTGGGGTGACGAAGGAACCCCACCAGGACGGCCCGCCGGCCACCCGCGCCTATGGCCCCAGCATCCGGCGTATCCGTTCCACCCGTCTGCGGTTGACGCCGAAATCGCTGTAGCCGGTCCGCGAGGCGGAGCGGACGTGGATCAGGCCGCCGTCCCTGTCCAGCAGGAACTCCACATCGTCCACGAACCGGAATACCCGGCTGGTCGCTTCCGCGTGCAGGTAGTCCGGGTCTTCCTCGACCACCCGCAGGCGCGGCAGCGCGCCCAGCGCGGCCTTGAGGCGGCGCCAGGCCAGTTCGGGATCGGGGGCGGCCGCCAGCGGGGCGATGTAGTGCGCGCTGTCACCGGCCTGGCTGGACACGCAGTTGGGCGACTCCGGGCAGGGCGGCAGGCGGCGGCTGTCGGCGGCGTGGGCGGGTGCGCTCATGAACGGGACTATGACGGCCAGCAGCCAGACAGGCAAGCCGGGGGCGGATCCAGGGGTCACAGCAGCGGTGGCTCGTCCAGCGCCGCCGCCTGTTCGCGCAGGTCGAGGATGTGTTCTTCCCAGTAGCGCGGCGAGTCGAACCAGGGGAAGGCCAGCGGGAAGGCCGGGTCGTCCCAGCGGCGTGCGATCCAGGCGGCGTAGTGCATGATGCGCAGGGTGCGCAGAGATTCGATCAGACCGGCGCCGCGGTAGTCGAAGTCGAAGAAGGTCTGGTAGCCCTCCAGCAGCTCCTGGAACTGCTGGTGCCTTTCGCGGGCTTCCCCCGACAGCAACATCCACAGATCCTGGATGGCCGGGCCGCTGCGGGCGTCGTCCAGGTCCACGAAATGGGGGCCCTGCCCGGTCCAGAGGATATTGCCGGGGTGGCAGTCGCCGTGCAGCCGGATGCGCGCCACCGGGCCGGCCGCCTCGAAGCGGGCGCGGACAGTCGCCAGCAAGTCTTGCGTCAGGCTGGCGTAGGCCTCCACCAGGTAGCCGGGGATGAGGTCCCGGTCCAGCAGGTAGCGCCGCGATTCCTCCCCCAGGCTGTCGATATCGAAGGCCGGGCGGTGGCGGAAGGGGCGGGTGGCGCCGACGGCGTGCAGGCGTCCCAGGAAGCGTCCCATCTGGCGGCGCTGTTCCGCCGTATCCAGATCCGGCCAGCGACCGCCGCAGCGCGGGTAGACGGCGAACAGGAAACCGGCGTGTTCATGCAGGGTGGTGCCCTCGCTGTCTGGCAGCGGCGCCACCACCGGGATCTCCTGCGCCGCCAGTTCGGCGGCGAAGTCGTGTTCCTCCTGGATGGCCTGCCGCCTCCAGCGCCCCGGCCGGTAGAACTTGGCGATCACCGGCGGGCCACCTTCCATGCCCACCTGGTAGACGCGGTTCTCGTAGCTGTTGAGCGCCAGCAGTCGTCCATCACAAGCAAAATCGAGGGATTCCAGTGCCTGAAGCAGGATATCCGGGGTCAGGGACTGGTAGGGGTGGCTGCCGGCATCGTTGTCCATCCAACCATGATACCGGGGAGGGCGGCCGTATGCCCGTCACCAGCCGACCCCGCCCCCGCAAGGAGGTGGCAAAAAAAAGCCCCTCGTGGCGAGGGGCTGCGTCAAGGAATGGGACAGATGGCAGGTCTGTCCCTGGTTGGACGTCACTTGCCGGCGATTTCTTCCAACTGCCTGGCGCGGATGACCTGGCCGTCCAGGCCGCATTCCTTGGCCGACTTGCCGTAGGCCACCGACAGCAGGGTGGAATAGTACACCACCGGCATCTTGAACTTGGTGCCGTACTTGGCGTTGATCTGGTCCTGGTAGACCTCGGTGTTCATCTGGCACACCGGGCAGGGCGTCACGATCATGTCCGCGCCGTTGTCGTAGGCCGATTCCAGGATGTCCTTGATCAGGGCCTGGCTTTTCTCCGGCTCCGAGAAGGCCAGCGCGCCGCCGCAGCAGGACACCTTCTTCTCGTAGTCGTTGCAGGCCTCGGCGCCGACTGTCTCGATCATCTTGTCCAGGTACTTCGGGTTCTCGAAGGACTCGCCGTGGATGCCGAACGGCCGGTTGGTCTGGCAGCCGACGTAGCCGGCGATCTTGAGGCCTTCCAGCGGCTTCTTGACGTGCTTGCCGAGTTCCTCGTAGCCGATGTCCTCGATCAGCACTTCCACCATGTGGCGGATCTTCTTGTCGTTCTTGAGCTTGAGTCCGGCCTCGGCCAGCGCCTGGTTGGTCTCCGCCAGCAGTTCGTCGTCCTCGCCCAGGCGCTCCTGGGTCTCGCGGGTGGCGAGCCAGCAGGCGGCGCAGGTGGCGACGATGTCCTGGTCGGGGTGGGCCTGCTCGGACAGCGCCATGTTGCGTGCCGACAGGGCCAGGCGCGGCAGCTCGCCGCCGCCGGCGTAGCCGATGGAGGCAGAGCAGCAGTTCCAGTCCGGGATCTCGTTCAGTTCGATGTCCAGTTCCTGACACATGGCGTCGACGGACACCTGGTAGTTGGACGCGGAGGCGGCCTTCTGCGAGGAACAGCCGGGGTAAAAGGAATAGGATTTCTTTGCCATTTCGGTTCTCCTCAGCCGCGCTTGCCGATGCGGGCTTCTTCCAGCTCTTCAGCTTTCTTCAGCATGGCCTGCAGGCCCTTGACGTCCTTGCACTTGTGGCCGCCGAGCATCTCCATCGGGGTCATGCGCTTGGTCTTGAGCATGCCCAGGCCGACGTCCTTCATCTTGAGCGCCGTCTTGATGCCCTCACCGAAGCCGTTCATGAAATACAGGGACAGGCCCAGCTTGAGTTCGTTGACGCGGCCGGTCTTCGTCAGGTTGTCCCAGAAAAGCTGCGCGAACTTGGCGGTCGGCTGCTCCTTGGGTGCCAGCCCCAGGCGCTTGGCGTAGGTGGCCAGGCCGTGCATGATGTGGGTGATGGGCAGGCCGCGCGGGCACCGGGCGATGCAGTTGTAGCAGGAGGTGCACATCCACATGGAGCTGGAGCTCAGGATGTCCTCGCGCTTGTTGGCGCGGATCATCATGAAGATCTCCTGCGGCGGATGCTCCCAGTGCGGGCCCAGCGGGCAGGAGCCCGAGCAGACGCCGCACTGCATGCACATCTTCACCCAGTCGCCTTCCTCCACGTTCGCTTCCACTTCCTTGAGGAAGTTTCCGCGGTACTTCTCGATCATCTGTTGGTTGTAGTCACTCATGCCTCGCTCCTAGAACTTGAAGGGGCTCATGCCGATCTTGTCGATCGTCTCGGCCATGTCGTTGATCAGCTTGGGTGCGCGCTCGATATCGGTGATGGCGACCTCGTAGGTCTCCACGCGTTCCTTCTCGAGGTTCAGCTGTTCCAGCGTGTCGTCGATCTTGCTCATGCGGTAATGCGCCATTTCAGAGCCCTTGACGAAGTGGCACTGGTAGTCGTCCCCCTTCTTGCAGCCCATCAGCACCACGCCGTCGTAACCGGAGTTGAGCGCGTCGGTGATCCAGATGGTGTTGACGCTGCCCAGGCAGCGGACCGGTATGACGCGCGCCCACTGGCTGTAGCTGTTGCCCTGCATGGCGGCCATGTCGAGCGCCGGGTAGGCGTCGTTCTCGCAGGCCAGTACCAGGAAACGGGGCTTCTCGTCGAACTCGTCGGGGATGTCGCAGTTCTTGATCTGCTGGCCGACGGTGTCCACCGAGTAGTTCTCGAAGGAGATGACGCGTACCGGGCAGGCGCCCATGCAGGTGCCGCAGCGGCGGCAGCGCGCCTCGTTGAACTTCGGATAGCGCTCTTCGTCCTCGTCGATGGCGCCGAACGGGCATTCCACCGTGCAGCGCTTGCACTGGGTGCAGCCTTCCTTGCGGAAGCTGGGATAGGACAGGTCGCCCGAACGCGGGTGGGCGGCCCGGCCCAGCTTGGCGTTCTCCAGTGCCTGGATCGCCTTCAGGGCGGCGCCGGTGGCGTCCTCGATGGCCTGCGGCGTGTCCATGGGCCGGCGCACCGGGCCGCTGGCATAGATGCCGGTGCGGCGGGTCTCGTAGGGGAAGCAGATGAAGTGCGAATCGTTGAAGCCGTACTTCAGGTGCGGCAGGTCCTTGCCCTGGCGGTAGGTCAGGTTGAGCACCGATTCCACCGGGATCTCGATGGCGTTGCCCTCGCTGTCGGTCTGGGCCTCTTCTTCCTCGCCCTCGACGTTGGGGCCGGCGGCCAGCTCGATGTCGACGCCCGAGTTGGGCACCATGCCGGTGGCCAGCACCACCAGGTCGGCTTCCTCTTCCACGTCCTCGTCCAGGATCAGGTCCTTGAACTTGACCACCGGTCCGTTGCTGCCGGCCACCACCTCACTGACCACGCCCTTGCGGAAGGTCACTTCCTTGTCCTGGCCGCTGCGGTAGAAATCCTCGCCCGGGGCGCCCGGGGTGCGCAGGTCGGTGAACAGCACCTCGGTCTCGATGTCCGGGTTCCGGTCCTTGAAGTACATGGCCTGCTTGATGGACGTCAGGCAGCAGTCGCCGGAGCAATAGGGCAGATGGCCCTCCTTCTCGCTGCGCTGGCCGGCGCACTGGATGAAGGTGACCTTCTTCACTTCCTTGCCGTCGGACGGGCGCTTGATGGGGCCGCCGTCGGCCTCGATGGCCAGTTTCTCCATCTCGACGCGGTCGACCACGTCCGGGCTCTTGCCGTAGCCCAGCTCGGGGAGCTTGCTGGCATCGTAGGGCGTCGCCCCCGAGGCCATGACGATGGCGCCGAAGTTCTCGGTGGTGGTGGAACCCGACTCGGCGCTGATGTCGGCCGAGAAGCGGCCCGGGGCACCGGAGGTCTTCGTCAGGCGCGAGCTCAGGTGCACGGTGATGCGCTCGTTCGCCTCCACTTCCTCGATCAGGCGCCGGGTGACCGGCTCGACCGGATCGGTGTAGGGGCTGTGCATGGGGATGTCCTTCCACATCTGCCCCACCGCGCCGCCGAGCTGAGCCTCCTTCTCGACGATGTGCACCGGGTAGCCGGCCTTGGCGGCTTCCAGCGCCGCGGTCATGCCGGACACGCCACCGCCGACCACCAGGATGGCCTCGTGGCAGCCGCGCTCCTCGGCCGGGTGCGGCGGAGTCTGGTACTTGACCTCGGCGCAGCCCATGCGCACGTAGTCGGCCGCCATCTCCTGGGTGGTCTCCTGGAACTCGTCCTCGTCGGGGCGGATCCAGATCACGCCTTCACGCAGGTTGGCGCGCGCCACGCACACCTCGCCGTCGAAGTTGAAGGCGTCGGTCTTGGCGCGCCGCGAGCAGGCGGCGATGACAACCCGGTTGACGCCCTCGTTGTCGATGTCGTTGCGGATCATGCTGACGCCGTCTTCCGAGCACAGGAAGTCGTGCTGCTGCACGACCTGGGCCTTGCCGTCGCGCTTGGCGATGGTGGCCAGCTCGTCGCAGTCCAGGCGCTCGCCCAGTCCGCAGCCCTTACAGATATAGGCACCGATTTTCATGTCTGCCACGGTTTAACCCTCCGCTCCAGCAACTCGATTCACAACCTGGATGGCGCGCAGCGCGCTGGCGGTGCCGCTCTGCACCGCGCGGTTCACGTCCAGCGCGTCCGACGAGCAGCCGGCCGCGAAGAACGCGCCGTTCTTCTCATCCAGTTCCACGAAACCTTCCTCGTTGATCACCACCTCCATGGGGAAGCCGTCTGCCGGCACGCTCGGCTCCATGCCGATGGCCAGCACCACCAGGTCATGGGGGTTGCTGTAGCGATGGTAGCCCTCGGTGTCCACGCCGTGCAGCACCGGGTTGCCGGTCTCCTTGTCCTCGGTGATGGAGGCGACCTTGGATTTCACGAACTTGATGTTCGGATCCTTCTGGATGTTCTGGTAGAAGTCGTCCAGGCGGTCGATGGCGCGGATGTCTATGTAGTAGATGGTGCCCTTGTAGTCTTCGCCGTACTGCTCGGGCAGGTAGGTGGCCTGCTTGAGGCTGGCCATGCAGCAGATGCGCGAGCAATGCTTGAGGTGATTCTTGTCGCGCGAGCCGGCGCACTGGATGAAGGCGACGTCCTTCGCCTCCTTGCCGTCGCTCGGGCGCAGGATCTTGCCGCCGGTGGGGCCGTGCGGGTCCATCATGCGTTCCAGCTCGACGCTGGTGATGACGTTGTCGAAGCGGTCGTAGCCGTAGGGCTGGATCTTGCCGGCGTCGTAGGGTCGCCAGCCGGTCGCCCAGACGATGGCGCCCACCGTGATGGTGGTCTCCTCTTCCTGCATGTCGAGATCGATGGCGTCGTACTTGCAGGCCGCTTTCGCCTTGTCGGCGTCCGGCGTGCCGATGATGCGCGGGTCCAGCACGTAGCGGAAGGGATAGGCCTGGTTGAAGGGAAGCCAGGCGCCCTTGCGCTTCATCAGCCCGTAGTTGTGCTCGTCGTCGAACTCGGCCTCGACGGCGTCGGCGCAGGCGCCGCAGGCGGTGCAGTTGTCGTTCACGTAGCGGGGGCTGGTCTTCAGGGTCACGCTGTAGTTGCCGGCCTCGCCCTCGACGGCTGTCACTTCGGTCAGGGTCATGAGGCGCAGGTTGCGGTTGGCCTTCATGCGGCGGAGGTTGATCTCCAGGCCGCACTTGGGGTGGCACAGCTTGGGGAAATACTTGTACAGCTGGCTGACGCGCCCGCCGACGGTCGGGTTCTTCTCCACCAGCAGCACCTGCTTGCCGCATTCGGCGGCTTCCAGCGCGGCCGTCATACCGCTGATGCCGCCACCCACCACCAGAATGGTCTGGTTGGTTGCGATAACCTCTGACATGGATACTCCTCCGCTCAGAGTTGTGACATGAATTGAGAGCCGATCCACCACCCCCCTGCGCGCGGGGCGCAGGGCCGGACGGGGTCGGAGCCTGGAATCGGGCTAAACGATACTCTCTCACCCCCGCCCGCGCCAGCCAGCTATATATAAATGAGCATTGAATTTTCCGATAACAAAATAGATACCTTATATAACACCCGTTCTTTGTGTGTTTGGTTGCCGCGCTCCCCGGGACGGGGTACCTTTCCGGGCTGGAAAGGACAGGAAAAACACCGTGACAGCCCAGGCCCTCAGACCCGAAGAGTATTTCATCCAGGACGAGCCCTACTACGAGCCGGTCGGCGACGAAATCGCCGTGTTCGAGGCCGCCTATGCCAACCAGCTGCCGGTGCTGCTCAAGGGTCCCACCGGCTGCGGCAAGACACGCTTCATGGAGCACATGGCCTGGCGTCTGAAACGGCCGCTCATCACGGTCTCCTGCCACGACGACCTGACCGCCTCCGACCTGGTCGGCCGTTTTCTCATCAGCGGCGGCGAGACGGTCTGGGTGGACGGGCCGCTGGCGCGCGCCGTACGGGCCGGCGGCATCTGCTACCTGGACGAGATCGTCGAGGCGCGCAAGGACACCACGGTGGTCATCCATCCCCTGGCCGACGACCGCCGCCTTCTTCCCATGGAAAAGTTGGGGGAATTGCTGGAGGCCAGCCCCGAGTTCTGCATGGCCATTTCCTACAACCCCGGCTACCAGAGCGTGCTCAAGGACTTGAAGCAGAGCACCCGGCAGCGTTTCGTGGCGCTCGAGTTCGACTACCCGTCGGCCGAACTGGAACAGAAGATCGTGGTCACCGAGACCGGCATCGCCCCGGACATGGCGGAACAACTGGTCAAGTTCGCCCGGATGACCCGCAACCTCAAGGGCAGCGGCCTGGAGGAAGGCGCCAGCACCCGCCTGCTGGTGCACGCCGCCAAGCTGATGAAGAGCGGCGTGCCGGCGGTCACCGCCTGCCGTTCCAGCATCGCCCAGGCGTTGACCGACGACGAGGAAATGCTGACGGCAGTGAATGAGTTGAGTAGTTCGGTGTTTTGAGTTTTTTCACCGCGAAGGACGCTAAGGACGCGAAGGAACGCGAAGTAAAAAACAAGAATAGAATGTTTGCCCTAAAAGGGCGGGGGGTTACTTGATTTTACCATGATTACAATAAGATATAGGCCCTTTCCTTCGCGTCCTTAGCGTCCTTCGCGGTTAACCAAGCGCCCTTCGCAATTACATAACCCCATGGTCCAGCTCCCCACAGTCCCCGAATCTGAGGTCCAGGACGCCCTGGTCGATACGCCGCTGGACGACTACGAGCTGCTCGATTTCGGCCACGGCCGCAAGCTGGAGCGCTGGGGCGAGTACCTGGTGGAACGGCCCGACCGCCTGGCGGGGGGGGAGCCGGCCGGGGAGGGCTGGCAGGCCGACTGGGTGTTCGTCAGCGAGCTGGGCCAGGGCCGCTGGCAGCCGACCCGCAGCGGCCTGCCGCGCGAGTGGACGGTCCGTGTCGGTGGCCAGGCGGTGCTGTGCCGGCTCGACGAACGCGGCCGGGTCGGCCTGCACGGCCGCGACATCCTGTGCGGCGGCTGGATCCGCCAGCGCATCGAGGGCTGCTACGACCTCGACGAGCTGCGGGTGCTCAACCTGTTCGGCGGCAACGGTTTCGTGACCGCCCAGGCGCTGGCCGCCGGCGCCAGCGTGGTGCACGTGGAGTCGGACCCGGACATGCTGGCGCTGGCCCGCGCCAATGCGGGCCAGGCCGGCGTCGACTACGTGCACGACAACGTCATGGACTACGTCGAGCACCTGCTGCGCGACCGGCAGCGCTTCGACCTGATCGTGCTGCCGGCGCCGCCGTTGGGCCACGGCCCGAAAGGGCAGCTCTGGGACCGCGAGGTGGACCTGCCGCGGCTGGTGCGCTACCTGCCGCGGCTGGTTTCCGACGACTGCCTGGGCATCTGGTTGTCCACCGACGGCGGCGCCATCGCCTGGAAGGCCGAGAGCCTCGGCCAGTTGCTGCGCGAGGTGCTGCCCGGCTGCACCATCGAACCCCTGCACCTGGGCGTGAAGACCGCCGCCGGGCGGGTGCTGGGCGCCGGGGTGGCGGCGCGCTGGTTCGACGAGACCGAGTTCCTGCAGACCGGCGACATGCCGCTCACCGCCGCCCAGCTGGAGGAGCGGCTGGACGCCCACATGGTGTCGCTGGGCGCGGCCGAGGCGCCGGCCCGCGCCCTGGCGGAATTCCCGCGCGCCCAGCAGGACCTGGTGCTGCGGCTGGTGGGCATGGTGGCCCGCACCAGCCACGGCATGGCGTTCAATTTCATCAGCCACGTCAGCGGCGCGCTGCGGCTCATGGACGAGGCCGGCGTCGAGGCCTGGCTGATGCACTGCATGGACATCTACGACACCCGCGGCCTGCACCCGGCGGTGACCGCGTTCAAGGATGTCGAGACCTTCGCCCGCGAGTACGAGGCGCGCAGCACCGGGCTGGCGCTGGACCGGGTGGCCAACGTGCTGGAGGCCTTCGTCCACGGCCTGGGCGGCCGGCGCCTGAAGGTCGAGGCCGGTGAACATACGTTCACCGATACCGAGACCCTGTTCCTGCCGGCCACCCTAAGCCGCTTCGAGGACCGCGAGCGCAATTTCCAGCTCTACAAGGCCATGGTCGTGCACCAGTGGGCCCAGACCTGGTACGGCACCTGGCGGGTGGACGTCGCCGCGGCGCTGGCCGCGCAGGCCGACTACGAGCGCGCGCTGGCCTGCTTCCACGTCCTGGAGACCCTGCGCCTGGACGCGCGCATCCGCGCGGCGCTGCCGGGCGTGTACCGCCACATGCAGGGCCTGCGCGAAGCCGCCGACGCCGGCATGGATGCGCGCTGGCGGCAGGCGGCGCAGCGGCTGGCGGCGGCCTCCGCGCGCGTCGACGACAGCCTGGCGCTGGTGGCGGAACTCATCGACACCGAGCTGCCGCCGCCGGCGCCCTACCAGGGCGTGCTGCGGCCGGCCGACGTCGAGACCGTGCGCCGCGCCCGCATCGAGGCCGATCGGAAGCTGTTCCGCCTCGGCCTGCTCAAGATGCGCGAAGACCTGAAAAACCCGAAACCGGATACGGAAGACGGTGGGCCGGAAGAGGAATCGTCCGACGGGACCGGGCCGGAGGAGCAACGTCTGCCGTTCAGGCTGCGCAAGGTGGAATCGGACGAGACGCCGGACGGCTTCGCCTGGGAAATCGAGCTGGACGGACGGCCGCTGCCGCCGCCCGATGACGTCAAGGGCACCATGGCGTCCATCCTGCAGGACCTGGGCGAGATCCCCGAGGATTACCTGGAAGCGGCCGGCGACGGCGTCTACTTCGCCGGCGACACCGGTGAACGCAGCGCCGAGGACGTCTGGAAGGGCACCTACCACGAGGAGGGCGCCTTCCTGTACAACGAATGGGACTACGAGCGCCAGAACTACCGCAAGAACTGGGCGGTGCTGCGCGAACTGGATGTGCATCCCAGCCACGACCATTTCGTCGACCGCACCCTGCACAAGTACCGCGGCCTGGCCACCGATCTGCGCCGCACCTTCGAGGCGCTGCGCGGCGAGGACAAATTGCTCAAGAAGCAGCCCTACGGCGACGACGTGGACATCGACGCACTGGTCGAGGCGATGGCCGATTCCTGCCACGGCGAGGAAATGACCGAGCGCCTGTTCACCAAGATGCACAAGCTGGAGCGCAACATCGCCGTCATGTTCATGGTCGACATGAGCGGTTCCACCAAGGGCTGGATCAACGATGCAGAGCGCGAGTCGCTGGCGCTGCTGTGCGAGTCGCTGGAGACCCTCGGCGACCGCTATGCCATCTACGGTTTCTCGGGCATGACCCGCAAGCGCTGCGAGGTGTACCGGGTCAAGGGATTCGACGATGTCTACGACGACGAGGTGAAGGCGCGCATCAGCGGCATACGACCGAAGGACTACACGCGCATGGGCGTAACCATACGCCACCTGAGCCACCTGCTGGGTGAGGTGGAGGCGCGCACCAAGCTGCTGATCACCCTGTCGGACGGCAAGCCCGACGACTACGACACCTACCGCGGCGCCTACGGCATCGAGGACACCCGCATGGCCCTGATCGAGGCCAGGCGGGCCGGCATCCACCCCTTCTGCATCACCATCGACACCGAGGCCCGCGACTACCTGCCTCACATGTACGGGCCGGTGAACTACGCCGTCATCGACGAAGTGCGCAAGCTGCCGCTCAAGGTGTCGGACATCTACCGCCGCCTGACGACCTGAGCGGCGACCCGGTGGGGTTCGCTGCGCTCACCCCACCCTACCGGATGAGCAGGAACAGGGCGCCGTTGCCGCGCTGGATGTTGAGCAGCAGTTGCGGCGCGCCCTTCACCGCCTCGCGGAAGTCCTCCAGGGACTTGACCGGGCGCCGGTTGGCCGACAGGATGAGGTCGCCCTCGCGCAGGCCGGCGCGCCAGGCCGGGCTGCCGGGTTCCACGCCACTGACGATGATGCCCTCGACCCGGCCGTAGGCCGGCATGCCTTCCTGGAGGTTGCTGAACAGGGCGCCCGCCAGCCGCGGATTCAGGTCCTTGCCGGCCAGCTGTTCCAGTTTCGGTGCTTCGATGGTGGCGCGCACGGTGCGCTCGCGGCCGTCGCGCAGCAGGGTGATCTCCACCGTCGAACCGACCCGCAGCAGACCGACGCGGTTGCGGACGTCGGCGGAGTTGCTCACCGGCTTGCCGTTGATCTTCAGAATGATGTCGCCCACCTTGAGGCCGGCCCTGGCGGCCGCCGAGCCGGGCTCGACCTGGGCGATGACGGTGCCGCGGGTCTGTTTTAGGCCGAAGGCCTGGGCCAGTTCCGGCGTCAGGTCCTGGGCAGTGACGCCGAGGCGGCCGCGGCTGACCTCGCCGTACTCGATCAGTTGCTGCATGATCTGCTCGGCCATGTGGATGGGAATGGCGAAGCCGATGCCGACATTGCCGCCGCCCGGCGCCAGGATGGCGGTATTGATGCCGACCAGTTCGCCGCGCAGGTTGACCAGCGCGCCGCCCGAGTTGCCCGGGTTGATGGAAGCGTCGGTCTGGATGAAGTCTTCGTAGCCCTCGATGCCCAGCCCGGTGCGGCCCAGGGCGCTGACGATGCCCGAGGTGACGGTCTGGCCCAGGCCGAAGGGGTTGCCGATGGCGACCACGAAGTCGCCGACCTGCAGTTTCTCGGAGTCGGCCAGCGGCAGGGCGGTGAGGTTTTCCGCCGGGATCTGGATGACCGCGATGTCGGATTCGGGGTCGGTGCCGATGAGTTTGGCGCTGAACCGACGGCCGTCGCGCAACGTCACGCTGATCTTGTCGGCGCGCTCGATGACGTGGTTGTTGGTGAGCACGTAGCCCCGCTCGGCATCCACGATCACGCCCGAGCCCAGGCTCTGGGTGCGGCGCTTGAGCGGCCGGTCGGGGATGTCGAAGAAGCGCCGGAAGAAGGGGTCCTGCAACAGCGGGTTCTGGCGCACCTCGATATGGCCGAGGGTGGCGATGTTGACCACCGCCGGTGTCGTCTTGCGCAGCATCGGCGCCAGGGTGGGCAGCGGCTGGCCTTCCAGCCCTACGGGCAGCGACGCCTGGCCGGCGGCGGACAGCATCAGCAGCCACAGCAGGCCGACGAAGGGGATGATGTGTCTTTGCATGGTCATCGGTGTTTCTCTCCCTGGAGGCTTGAAAGGACAGCCGCGGTGTTCGAAGGTTCCGCGCAGGCTCGTGCTACCGGCAGCAGGATCTGTGATATTGCCGCATGTTGGACAGCAGTTGCGGGCAGATCGGCGCAATATTAGAAACACAATATATAGTGTTCCGCTACTGGAAAGGCGATCATCGCATGCGCCGTCCGTTCGGCTCACCCCGAAGCGCAAATAATATCAGCAACTCGTTGTTATAGAAAGATAATAAAAATTTCCGGCGGGCCCCTCCGGGATCTTGACAGGCCCTTGGCCGGGGTCTAGTCTGTCGAACCTCCCAACACAATATGTTGTGCCTCGCATTACCGGCCTACCACACATCTGGTGGATGAAGGACGCCCGGCGGCCAGGCACCTGCAATGAACAATGTCAGGACAGGAGTCGCAATGAACCCAGTGCAGCTGAAATCCGTGCCCTCCGGCGTCGCCGATATCCCCCTGCAGGACGCTTCCCTGGATATCTGGGACAAGAAGTACCGCTTGAAGCGCAAGGATGGCAGCGTCATTGACACCAGCATCGACGCGACCTACCAGCGCGTGGCGCGCGCCCTGGCCGACGTCGAGCTCACGCCGGAGAAGCGCGAGCACTGGTACGAGCAGTTCCTCTGGGCGCTGCGCCACGGCGCCATCCCGGCCGGCCGCATCACCTCCAACGCCGGGGCCCTGGAGCACAAGCCGGCCACCTCCACCATCAACTGCACCGTGTCCGGCACCATCCGCGACTCCATGGACAACATCCTCGAGCGCGTGCACGAGGCCGGCCTGACGCTCAAGGCCGGCTGCGGCATCGGCTACGAGTTCTCCACCCTGCGCCCGCGCGGCGCCTACGTGTCGGGCGCCGGCGCCTACACCTCCGGCCCGCTGTCGTTCATGGACATCTACGACAAGATGTGTTTCACCGTGTCCTCGGCCGGCGGCCGCCGCGGCGCCCAGATGGCGACCTTCGACGTCGGCCACCCGGACGTCATGGACTTCATCCGCGCCAAGCGCGAGGACGGCCGCCTGCGCCAGTTCAACCTGTCGCTGCTGGTCACCCGGGAGTTCATGCAGGCGGTGAGCCGCGACGCCGAGTGGAAACTGGCCTTCCCCATCAGCGAGAAGGAGGTCGAGGACGACGACATCGATTTCCGCGACCCCGACCAGGTGGTGTGGCGCGAATGGCCGCACCACCAGGGTTATGTCACCAACGACGCCGGCCTGGTGGCCTGCAAGGTCTACAAGACCCTCCCCGCGCGGCGCCTGTGGGACATGATCATGGCCTCCACCTACGACTTCGCCGAACCGGGCTTCATCCTGATCGACAAGGTCAACGAGATGAACAACAACTGGTTCTGCGAGAACATCCGCGCCACCAATCCCTGTGTTACGGCGGATACCTGGGTGCACACCATGGACGGGCCGCGACAGGTGCGCGATCTCGTCGGTCGTCGCTTTGTTGCCAGGATCGATGGCCAGGCGCACCCAAGCGGTGCGGAAGGGTTCTTCCGGACGGCGACCAAACAGGTGTTTCGCCTGCAGACGGCGGAAGGGTACAGGCTGCGGTTGACTGGTGATCACAGGGTGCGGCGTATCAGCCGCTTCACCCGCTACCGGACGGAGACCGAATGGTGCGAGGCGCGCGAGTTGCGACCCGGTGACCGGGTGCTGCTCAATGACCATCGGGCCGCTCCCGAATGGGCCGGCGAGTACACGCAGGAACAGGGCTACCTGCTGGGCCTGCTCGTCGGCGACGGCACCTTCAAGCGCGACAAGGCGGTGCTCTCGGTGTGGAAGCCGGCTGCGGTCGCAAACGGCGTGGATGCGGTGTTGTCCCGCGGTGTCGAGGCGGTCATGGCGGAAGCGTTGCGGGCCGCGCGCACCCTGCCGCACCGGGCCGATTTCAACGGGTGGATGGCAGTTCCCGGTCGCAATGAATTCCGCCTGTCGCTGGCGGCGCTGAAGGCTCTGGCACTGGAGACGGGGATGGAGCCGGGACGCAAGGCGGTCACGCCCCGCCTGGAACAGGCATCCAGCGACTGTTGTCGCGGATTCCTTCGGGGCCTGTTCGATTCCGACGGTTCGGTACAGGGCGATCAGGGTAAGGGTGTCAGCGTGCGCCTCGCCCAGTCCGACCTCGATTGCCTGGAAGCGGTTCAGCGGATGCTGTTGCGGCTCGGGGTGGCCTCGCGAATCTATCGTGACCGCCGTAGAGACGGTGTGAGCAGCCTGCCGGACGGTCGGGGAGGCTATGCCGAATACAGGGTGCGGGCGCAGCACGAGCTGGTGGTCAGCGGCGAGAATCTGCTGCATTTCCATGAAACGATCGGTTTCGCCGACAGCGAAAAGGCCGCCCGACTGGCGCGTCTGCTGGCCGCTTACCGGCGCAGGCTCAACCGCGAGCGGTTCGTGGCGCGTGTTGTCGCCGTGGAGCCCGATGGCTGCGAAGACGTCTATGACGTCCAGGTGCCGGGCATCAATACCTTCGATGCCAATGGCCTGCATGCACACAACTGCGGCGAACAACCCCTGCCCCCCTACGGCTCCTGCCTGCTCGGTTCCATCAACCTCACCAAGTTCGTGCGCGACGCCTTCACCGATGAGGCCCGCTTCGACTGGGACGAGTTCCGCAAGGTGGTGGGGGTGTTCACCCGCATGCTCGACAACGTGGTGGAGATCAACGGTCTGCCGCTGGAGCAGCAGCGCGACGAGATCCTGCGCAAGCGCCGCCACGGCATGGGTTTCCTGGGCCTGGGCTCCACCCTGACCATGCTGCGCATGGTGTATGGCTCGTCGGATTCCACTGCCTTCACCGAACGCGTCAGCCGCGAGCTGGCGCTGGCCGGCTGGCACGCAGCGCTGGAGCTGGCGCGCGAGAAGGGCCCGGCGCCCATCATGGAAGAGGAGTTCGAGGTCAGCGCAGAAATGCTGCGCAAGCGGCCGGAAATGCAGCGCGACGGTTACCAGGTCGGCGACCGGGTCAAGGGCAAGGTGCTGCACGCGCGCTACAGCCGTTACATGCAGCAACTGGCCGGCGTCGAGCCGGAGCTGGTGGATGCGCTCGCCGAGACCGGGGCGCGCTTCACCCACCACAGTTCCATCGCACCCACGGGCACCATTTCCCTGTCGTTGGCCAACAACGCCAGTAACGGCATCGAGCCCAGCTTTGCCCATCACTACTTCCGCAACGTCATCCGCGAAGGCAAGAAGAGCAAGGAGAAGGTCGACGTCTATTCCTTCGAACTGCTGGCCTACCGCGAGCTGGTCAACCCGGAGGCGGTGCCCTTCGCCGAGGAGCCGGACAAGCAGTTGCCCGACTACTTCATCTCGGCCGACGACATCTCGCCCAAGGCGCACGTCGACATCCAGGCCGCCGCCCAGAAGTGGATCGACTCGTCCATTTCCAAGACCGCCAACGTGCCGACCGAATATCCCTTCGAGGACTTCAAGGACATCTACCTGTATGCCTACGAGCAGGGACTCAAGGGCTGCACCACCTTCCGCTTCAACCCCGAGGCCTTCCAGGGCGTGCTGGTCAAGGAGAAGGATCTGGAGAACACCACCTACCGCTTCGTGCTGGAAGACGGGTCGACGCTGGAGGTCAAGGGCAACGAGGAAATCGAGTACGACGGCGAGACCCATACCGCGGCGAATCTCTACGATGCGCTGAAGGAAGGCTACTACGGCAAGTTCTGAGCGCCCGGCGGGAACGGGCGCCGTGAGGAGAATCGAAACATGGCGACACGCATAGACAAGAAGATCGTCGGCTACGAGGTGGTGAAGCCGGACGAGGAAGAGACCGCTGCGGCGGCCCCCGCCCAGCCGCAGGAACCGGAGCAGGAGCAGGACAAGGTCGTCCAGCTGCACGAGCGCCTGGAGCGCCCGGAGATGCTGCTGGGCTCCACCTACAAGATCAAGACGCCGCTGTCGGAGCACGCGCTGTACGTCACCATCAACGACATCGTGCTCAACCACGGCACCGAGCACGAGCTGCGGCGGCCCTTCGAGATCTTCATCAATTCGAAGAACATGGACCACTTCCAGTGGATCGTGGCCCTGACCCGGATCATTTCCGCCGTGTTCCGCAAGGGTGGCGACGTCACCTTCCTGGTCGAGGAGCTGCGCTCGGTGTTCGATCCGCGCGGCGGCTACTTCAAGAAGGGCGGGCGCTACATGCCGTCGCTGGTGGCGGAGATCGGCGACGCCATCGAATGCCACCTGCGCATGATCGGCATGCTCAAGGACGAGGGGCTGGACGAACACCAGAAGAAGCTGGTGGCGGAGAAGCGCGCCCAGTACGAGAGCGTGGTGGCGGAGACGGAAGACGCCGGCGAGGGCGATTTCCCGCCCGGCGCCCGGTTGTGCGGCAAGTGCAACACCAAGGCCATGATCCAGATGGATGGCTGCCTGACCTGTCTGAACTGTGGCGATTCGAAGTGCGGTTGAACCCGGACACCAACACCAACAATGCTGCGAGGGGAACCATGCTGGTCCACCAACCGATACCCGGCTACTGGTACGCCAATATCGTCGGTCAGCTGATGCAGGTGCGCGCCGTCCTCTACGAAGGCCTGCAATGCACCCGCGTGACGCTGGAATACATCAACGGCAGAAAGGAATGTGTGGACATGGACGGCTGGTATCGGCTCGACCTGTCGCTGCATTCGCCGGGCATCGAGCGCCGCCGCCGCTACCGCGACCGTAGCGTCGACTAGCGTCTTGAAGGAAACCATCGACGGCCCGGCCGGGCCGCTGGAACTGCTCGTCGACACCCCGACCGGGCCGCCCCGCGCCCTGGCCGTCCTCTGTCATCCCCATCCCCTCCACGGCGGCAGCCTGAACAACAAGGTCGTCCACCAGATGGCGCGCACCTTCACGGAGCTGGGCGCGGTGGCGGTGCGCTTCAACTTCCGCGGCGTCGGCGCAAGCGCCGGCACGTTCGACGGGGGGGAGGGCGAGACCGGGGATCTGCTGGCCGTGGCGGACTGGGCGCGCGGCCGCTGGCCCGGTCTGCCGCTGTGGCTGGCCGGGTTTTCCTTCGGTGCCTGGGTGGCGTTGCGTGCCGCGCCGACGCTGCAACCCGACTGGCTGGTGACCGTGGCACCGCCGGTCAATCTGTACGACGTGCCGGCGCCGGCCGACCC
Organism: Thiohalobacter sp.; assembly: GCA_026984835.1. Lineage (GTDB taxonomy): Bacteria > Pseudomonadota > Gammaproteobacteria > DSM-19610 > DSM-19610 > JALSRI01. Next base: position 39,638 of record JALSRI010000100.1, read on the forward strand.
CGCCCCGCGCTGGCTCCTGGTGCAGGGCAGCGCCGATGACATCGTGCCGGCCGGCGCCGTATCGGACTGGGTGCAGCGGCTGCGGCAGCCACCCGAAACGGTGCTGCTGGAGGGGGCCGGCCATTTCTTCCATGGCCGTCTCAACGAACTCAGGCAGGTGCTGGTCGAGCGCGCTCCGGTCTAGAGCCGCATGCGCTGCTCCGCGAAGCGGAATACATCGCGCGCCGAGGTGAAGGTCTTGGGCTGAACGCGATCCTCGATGACACAGGCCCAGTAGGCCGGCTGGGTGCCGCCCTTGAATACCGGGCTGGCGATGACGGGACGACCGTTGATTATTTTTTCTACTTTTGCGTTCATGACGTTCTCCGCGGCGCCGTTTCTTCTGCCCGAAATCCAGCAAGCAGCGTGCCACAAGCGCCAAGTGTTTCTCTTCCGGGCAAAATACGACGATCCCGGCGGCCCGGCGGAGTTATCGTAACAGAAGTGTAAGATTGCCCAACAAGGGTGGGCGCCCGTCAGGGGGCTTGTGAGTCGCAAGGGCTTGTCCCGGGGCGACATTCCCTTGTCGGGGCGACCCGGCCCGCCATGTCAGGAATTCCGACAATCTGTAGCAGGAGCCGGCAGGTCCGGCGGCCGGCCGTGCCCGGTTGGCATAATGGCGTTTTTTTCGCGCCACAAACGACCGGAACAGGCATAATCGCGACATCGTCCCCGAGTATCACCCGGCTCCATGTACGAAAAGCACTTTGGCCTGACAGAACGCCCCTTTTCCATTGCGCCCGATCCGCGCTTCCTCTATATGAGTCCGCGCCACCGCGAGGCGCTGGCGCACCTGTTGTACGGGGTCGGCGAGGGTGGCGGCTTCGTCCAGCTCACCGGCGAGGTCGGCACCGGCAAGACCACGGTATGCCGCTGCCTGCTGGAGCAGCTGCCGGGGGACGTGGACGTGGCGCTGATACTGAATCCGCGCCTGACCGGCCTGGAGCTGATCGCCAGTCTGTGCGACGAACTGGGCGTCGACTACCCGGCCGGCACCACCAGCACCAAGGTGCTCATCGACGCGCTCAACCAGCGGTTGCTGGAGGCGCACGCCGGCGGGCGGCGTACGGTGATGATCATCGACGAGGCCCAGAACCTGAGCGCCGAGGCGCTGGAGCAGGTGCGGCTGCTGACCAACCTGGAGACCAACCGCGAGAAGCTGTTGCAGATCATTCTCATCGGTCAGCCCGAACTGCGCGACCTGCTGGCGCGCGATGACCTGCGCCAGCTCTCCCAGCGCATCACCGCCCGCTGCCACCTGGTGCCCATCGGCCGCGCCGAGACGGCGGCCTATATCCGCCATCGGCTGCAGGTCTGCGGCGCCACCGAGGCCCTGTTCAGCGAACGCGCCGTGGACCGGGTGCATCGCCTGTCCGGCGGTGTGCCGCGCCTGATCAACGTCTTGTGCGACCGCGCCCTGCTGGGCGCCTTCGTGGAAGGCAAGCGGCGCGTCGACCCGGCCGTGGTGCGCCGCGCCGCCCGCGAGGTGCTGCCCGAGGAGGGCGTGGGGCGCAGCGGCCGGCGCTGGTGGCTGCTGGCGGCGGCGATCGGCTTCGTGGCGCTCCTGATCGCCTGGCAATACCCGCGCGTGAATCGCCTGCTGCGGGTCGCCGATCCCGGCCTGGCGCTCGAAGAACCCCGCCCGGTAACACCCGCGGTGGCGTCCGCCACCGGGGTTGCGCCCGCTGCCCCGCAGCCGGCCCCGGTCCCCGTTGGCGGCGTCGGCGACGATGCCCTGGCCGGGGTGGCGGCGCTGGAAGGGCAGCCCGCCGCGACCGCCGACGCGTCGTTGCAACAGGTGCTGGAACAGGCGTCCCCGCGGGCGTCCGCACATGCCTGGCAGGCGCTGTTCGGGCGCTGGCGACAGCAGACGAGCGCCGCCACCGACGCCCGCGCCTGTGCCCGGGCGGTGCAGGTCGGGCTGCGCTGCCTGCGGCAGGGCGGCAGCTGGCAGGCGGTGCTGCGCTACGACCGGCCGTTGCTGATACTGCTGACCGCGCCCGGCGGGCGCTGGGTGCCGGTGCTGGTGGAGTCCGTGCAGGGGGACCAGGCTCACGTGCAGGTGGACGGCCGCTACCTGGATGTCGGCATCGATGAACTGCTCGCGCGCTGGTATGGCGAATACCGCCTCTTGTGGAAGCCGCCGCCCGGCGGGCGCGCCGTGCTGACGCCGGGCGACCGCGGCCCCGGGGTGCGCTGGTTGCGCGAACGGCTCAGGGAAGCGACCGGTGCGGCCGCCATCGGCCGCGATCCGGACCTGTTCGACCAGGGGCTCAAGGTGCTGGTGCAGCAGTTCCAGCGCTCCCAGGATCTGGACACGGACGGTGTCGCCGGGGCGCGCACCATCATCCGTCTCAATACCGTCACCCGCCAGCCGGGCATTCCGCGCCTGCTGCTGACCGGCCAGGGTTGAGCCTCATGTCCTATATATTGGAAGCCTTGAAGAAAGCCGAGCAGCAGCGTGAACTGGGCAGCGTTCCGGGCATCGACGCGGCCCAGGAGACGCCGCCTTCGCCGCGCCGCAGCCGCTGGTGGTGGGTGCTGGGCGGCCTGCTGCTGCTGAACCTGGCGCTGGTCGCGGTGCTGATGTGGCCGGCGCCGGCGCAGCGCGGCGCCCCGGTCGCCGGCGTGGGCCGGGACCTGCCGCCGCGCCCGCCACCGGCCGGCGCGGATGGCCGTGTCGATCCGGCGGTCGCGGCGGTGAAGCCGTCTCCCCCGCTGCGGTCGACGGCGGCCGCGGCGGCGCCGCCACCCCCCCCTGTGCCACCACCGGCAGCCCGCAGTGCTGCCGTGGTCGCAGCGCCGCCCCCGGTTCCGGCACCACCGCCGCGCGAGGCATCGCCCCGGCCGGCGCCGGCCCGGTCGCTGCCCGTCTGGCCGCAGATACCCACGGCCCTGTTCGACCGCCTGCAAGGCGGCCTGCAGCTCGACGTGCACGTCTACGACCGCCAGCCCGGGCGGCGTTTCGTCCTGCTCAACCTGCGCAAATACCGGGAAGGAGAGCAGCTTCGCGAAGGCCCGCTGCTGGAAGAGATCACCCCGGAGGGGGTCATCCTGTCGTTCCAGGGCCAACGTTTCCGGGTGCTCGCACAATAGTAACCCGGCATACTGGGTTGCCGGGTTGATAACACAAGAACAAGGAATGAACATGTACCGTACCCTTGGCGCCCTGTGCCTGCTGCTGGCCGCTTGTGCGGCACCCCCGGTCGCCTCGGCCCGAAGCGATACCACCCATCGCCTGGTGCTGCGCATCGCGGACAGCGACAGACGCGTCCTGCAGTCGGTGCGCAGCCGCCAGCCGCTGCCGGGACTGAGCCTGAACGGACAGCCGTTGACGCTGGTGCACCGCCCGGACGCGCACACGGTGGTGGTGCGTCTGCCGCGGGAAATGACGCTCGCCGAGGCCCGGCAGATGGCCCGGGAACTGCTTGCCGATCCGATGGTGGAAGCGGCCGAACCCGATCGGCGCGTCTACCCGGCGTTCACGCCCAACGACACCTTCTACCCGGAGCAGTGGTACCTGTTCGACGCCAACAGCGGCATCAACGCCGACCTCGCCTGGGATCGCGGCACCGGGTCTTCCGCCGTCGTCATCGCCGCCCTGGACTCCGGCATCCTGCCGCACGCCGACCTCGACATGGCGCGGGTGCTGCCCGGCTATGACTTCATCAGCGATCCGGTGACCGCCAACGACGGCGATGGCCGTGACCCGGATCCCACCGACCCCGGCGACGCCGTCGCGGCGGGCGAGTGCGGGCCCGGCGAGCCGGCCGAGCCCAGCAGCTGGCACGGCCTGGCCGTGGCCGGCGTCATGGTGGCCACCCCCGACAACAGCCTGGGCGTCGCCGGCATCGATTTCGGCGCCCGGCTGCTGCCGGTGCGGGTACTGGGCAAGTGCGGCGGCTTCCTGTCCGATATCGTTGCCGCCATGCGCTGGGCGGCCGGCCTGCCGGTGCCCGGCGTTCCGCTCAATACCACGCCTGCGCGCGTCATCAACCTCAGCCTGGGCGGCGAGGGCGCCTGCACCGACCGGGAGCAGAGCGCCATCGACGAAGTCGTCGCCGCCGGCGCCGTCGTCGTCGTGGCGGCCGGCAACGAGGGCGGCGACGTATCCCTGCGTACCCCCGCCAATTGCCGGGGTGTGATCACGGTGTCGGCGGTGGGCCGGTCCGCGGACCTGGCGTCCTACGCCAACTTCGGCGCCGCCGTCGACCTCAGCGCGCCGGGCGGCAGCGGTGGCCAGGGGATCATGACCTTGTCGAACAACGGCAGCCCGGCGCCGTCCACGGATGCCCTGGCCCTGGTGCTCGGCACCAGTTTCGCCACGGCGCAGGTGTCGGCGGTGTCGGCACTGATGCTGGCGCTGAACGACTCGCTGGATGCCTGCACCGTGGAGCAGACACTGAAGGCAACGGTGCGCGCCTTCCCCGCCGGTTCCACCTGCACCACCACGCGCTGCGGGGCGGGGCTGCTGGATGCCGACGCCGCCCTGGCCGCGTCCCTCGATCCGGCTGCCGCCGTCGCCGCCTGCAGTGCCGGCGGCGGTGGCGGCGGTGGTGGTGGCTGCAGCCTGGCGGCGGGTGGAAGGCCGGATCCGCTGTGGCTGCTGCTGGCGCTCGCCACCCTGCTGCGGCGCTGGCGCAGCGGACGTCGGTGAACCCATGCTGAAAGCCATACAGGACTTCTTCCGTACGCGACTGCGGGCCGCCGGACCGGAAGGCCGTCACGACGACAAGGCGCTGCAACTTGCCACCGCGGCGCTGTTGTTCGAGATGGTGCGCGCCGATCACGAAGCGGGCAGCGACGAACGCGAGGTCGTCGAGCGGTCGCTGCGCAGCACCTTCGACCTGGACGAGAGCGAGACGCAGGCGCTGGCCGCACTGGCGGAGCAGGAGGCCGAGGAGGCCGTTTCCCTGTACCAGTTCACCGCCCTGATCAATCGTCATTTCACGCCGCAGGACAAGGTGCGGGTGGTGGAGATGCTGTGGCGGGTGGCCTGGGCGGACGGTCGCCTGCATCCCTACGAAGAGGCTCTGGTGCGCAAGATCGCTGACCTAATCCACGTCCCGCATCGCGATTTTATCCAGGCAAAACACAGGGTTCAGGGCCAACAGTCCTGAACCGGCCGGTTGTCTCCAGGCAAAGAAAAAGGCAGCCTGGCGGCTGCCTTTCAGGTATCGGATCTCGTTGTGCTTGTTCGGGCTTCCCGGCCTGGTCGCCTGCGTGATCCCTGTGCCGGCTGCGGGCAGGCCCCTCAGACCATGTCTTTCAGGCCCTTCAGCGCCAGCACCTTGACCACGTTGCGCGCCGGCTTGGCCTTGAACACCATCGGCTCGCCCGTGAACGGATTGACACCCTTGCGCGCCTTGGTGGCGGGTTTGCGAACGACCTTGATCTTCATCAGGCCGGGCACCGTGTACACGCCCGGACCGCTGCGTTTCAGGTCGCGCTTGATCAGCATCGTCATTGCCTCGAACACGGCGCCGACGTCCTTCTTGGTAAGCCCGGTCTTGTCTGCGATATACGAGAAAGTCTCGGCTTTGGTGGTGGGTTTCTTTACCGCCTTGGCAGATGCCTTTTTCTTGGCGGATTTCTTTGCGGCGCTCTTTTTCTTCACGGCCATGCACTCAGCTCCTATTTCGATTGTTGGCTGGGAAAGTGACGGCGCAAAGATAGCACAAAGAAAAAAAAGTGGAAGCCCTAAATGCGATTTCAGGCCTGTTTTTTACTTGTGAAACCCGAATCGTCAAATTCCTGTTGGTATCGATGTGCTGCGAATGCAGTGTATCCGTTGCAGGTATGAATCCTGCTTGTTGCATTGCGCGCCGGGTGATCGAACGAACAGGGGGCCTGGCCATCGTCGCCGGCCCGGTGCACGCCGCGCCGGAAAATTTTACAGGGGCAAACAGCACCTGTTTCACGCCGTCGCCGACGGGCACCGGCGCTGTGTTCTGTGACCGGCTTCACAGCCCGCCTGGTGTGGTTGCGACCACTAAGCATTCATCCTCGCCGGCCGATAGAACGGGGGTGCGGCCGGCGCTGCAGGCGTGACGGCCGCCGCCATTCCCCGGAGCATGACAGACAGGTGCCGCAGAGCGGTTGACGGATGATGGGAGCTGCAAAAAAACTCTTGGACAAGAAAGCGTTGCGGGATTTCATCCCAATCAATGCATTATCCCCGGCACACATCGAAGAGATTTCCAAGAAGGCCGTCATCGAGCAGGTTCGTTCCGGTCGCTACGTGTTCAAGGCGGGTGACAGGGACAACCAGTCGGTCTACCTGCTGGAGGGCAAGGTGGAACTGGTGGGCGACGGCCGCAAGGTGGTGGGCACCGTCACCGCCGGCACCGACAGCGCGCGTCATCCCCTCGCGCACAAGCAGCCACGCCAGATCTCGGTACGCGCCAGCGGAGCCGTGACGGTCGCGCGCGTCGATTCGAGCCTGTTGGATGTGCTGCTGACCTGGGACCAGTCGTCCGGATACGACGTGGTCGAGATCGACTCCGCAGAAGAGGGCGAGGACTGGATGACCCGCATGCTCCAGTCCGAGGCCTTTCTCCGCCTGCCGCCGTCAAATATCCAGCAGTTGCTGATGCGCATGGATGCCGTCAGCGCCCGGGCCGGCGACGTCATCGTGCGGCAGGGCGACGAAGGCGACTATTTCTACATCGTCAAGAGCGGGCGCCTGGCAGTCAGCCGTCGGCCCTCCTCGCACGGCCGCGACGTGGTGCTGGCGGAGCTGTCCGGCGGCGCCTGTTTCGGCGAGGAAGCCCTGGTTTCGGACAGCAAGCGCAACGCCACGGTGACCATGATCACCGACGGCTCCCTGATGCGTCTGGCCAAGAACGACTTCGATGAACTGTTGCGCACGCCGCTGGTGCACGAAATCGACTATCCCCAGGCGCAACGCATGATCGCCGAGGGGGCGGAACTGCTCGATGTGCGCCTGCCGGGTGAATTCGTCAACCAGTCCATCCGCGGCAGCCGCAACCTGCCGCTCTCCGCGCTGCGCGACCGGCTGTCGGAACTCGATAGCAGTCGCAAATACATCCTCTGCTGCGACACCGGGCGGCGCAGCGCTTCCGCTGCCTTCGTGCTCGGCCAGCGCGGCTTCGAAGTCTACGTGCTGGCCAACGGCCTGGCCGACGTGCCGTCGCAGGACCTCGAGAACCCCGATGCGCCGGTGCAGGACGGGTCGCCGCCGGAAGCCGAGGTCATACCTTTCGGCGCCGAGCCGGCCGCCGGCGGCCAGGACGACAGCGGCGGGCCCGTGCAGGCGGAGCTGGAGCAGGCGCGCCAGCGCATCGCCGAACTGGAGCGGCAGCTGCACGAGCAGGGCGCGGAGCAGCAGCGGTTGCAGGCGCGCATGGAAGAGGTGGAACAGGAAGCCAGCCGCCGCGATCAGGCGCGGCAGCAGGAGATCGAGCGGCTGCAGGCCGCGGCGGAGGCGGCGCGCGGCCAGCAGGACGGGCTGCTGGAGCAGCTGCGCAGCGAAAAGCGGCAACTGCAGGAAGCGCTGCACACCGAGCAGCAACGTGCGTTGCAGGCCAGCCGCGAACTCGAGCGCGAGCTGTCCTCGGTGCGGGACGACTACCAGCAGCTGGGCCAGCGGGCCAGCGCCCTGGCCGGCGAACGCGATGCGGTGCGCGCCGAGCGCGACGAACTGCAGCAGAAGCTGGACGCCCTGCAGGCCGACCGGGAGCTCGCCAGTGGCGAGCAGGCGGCCCGGATCGAGGAACTGCGCGCCCGGCTGCAGGAGCGCGAAGCGGCGCTGCAGGAACAGCAGCAGGGTCGTACCGAGCTGGAAGCACGCCTGCAGGCGCATCGGCAACAACAGGTCGAACTGGAAGCACGGCTGGAAGCGCAGGCCGACGAACTGGTGCGCCTGGAAGCAGCGCATACCGGTCTGCAGTCGCAGAATGAAGCGCTCGCGGTCGAGCGGGACGCGCTGCGCGGCAAACTGGAAGATGCGGCAGCCGCCAACCGCGCCCTGGCCGACGACAAGCAGGCCCTGCAGGCGCAACTCGAGTCCGTGCAGGGCGAGCTGGGCGCGCTGGAGGCGGATCAGGGCAAGGCGCTGGCGGATCTCGAGCAGCGCCTGCAGGACGGCATCGCCGAACGCGATGCCGCGCGCGAAGAGCTGCAGGCCGCTCGGCAGCGTCTCGCCGAGGCCGCGGAACGCGAACAGGCGCACGCCGGCCGGCTGCGCGAGCTGGAGGAGCGCCTGGATGCCGAACGTCGCGAACTCGAGTCCGATCTCGACACCGCCCGCCGGGCGCTGGCGCGCGCCCAGGGCGAGCAGCAGAACGTCCTGCGTGAACAGGGGCGGCTGACGGATGCGCTGCGCAAGGCGGAGCAGCGCATGGAGCAGCAGCAGCTCGAGCACGACAGCGAACTGCACCGCCTGCGCAAGGAGCTCGAAAAGGCCGGCGGCGAGGCGGACGCCGCGCTGGTGGCCGAGGTGGCGGCACTGGAATCGCAGCTCGGCGAGGTTCGCCAGCAGGCCGCTGCCCTGGAATCGGAACTGAACGGCCTGCGGGCCGAGAAGGAGGATGCCCGGGGTGCCGCCGATACCCGGGTGACGGAGCTCGAACAGGAGCTTGCATCCCTGCAGCGGCAGCTGCAGCAGGCCCGGGACAGCGCGCGGCAGGCCGAACAGCAGCTGCTGGAAGCCAACCAGGCCGCCAACGAGGAAATGACCGTCAGGCTGGAGGCGGAAGAGGAAGCGCGTCGCCAGTTGCAGGGCGAGGTCGAGGCGTTGCGCGCCGGCCAGGACGAGCGTGGCCGCCGTGTGCTGGAACTCGAGCAGCAGCTCGAGGCCCTGCAGCAGGAACTCGCCCAGGCCCGTTCGGCGGCCGGGGATGCGCAGCAGCTGGCGGTGCTGGAACAGCAGCTGCAGGCCGGGGAACAGGCCAGGGAGGAACTGGAAGCCCGCCTGCAACAGCTCGAAGAGGCGCGCGACGCGGCGCTGGGCGAGGCCGATGCGGCGCGCCAGGAGGCGGACCGCCTGCGGGCGGAAGCGGAAGTGGCGCGCGGCCTGGTGGACATGCAGGGCGCGGCCGCCGAGCCCGACCCGGTATTGCGCGACGAACTGGAACAGGCCCGCAAGGACGTGGAGCTGGCAGTGCGGCTGCGCAGCCAGGCCGAGGACAAGGCCGCCCGCCTGCAGGCCGAACTCGAGCGCCTGCAGCAGGCTGCTGCCGCCGGGGCGGGGGATGCCGGCGCCGGGTTCAGTGATTCGCGCCTGCGGGTGCCGTCGCTGGATGAGAACGATCCGGATGCGACGGCGCTCATGGATGCGGTGGTGGCCGACCCGGCCGGTGACGAGAACTGGCAGGAGGACGACGAATCGCAGCACCAGGCAGCCCCGGCCCGCCTCATCGACGAAGAGGGCGACGCGGCCGCCGGCCGCGGCGGCAAACGGGTGCTGCCGATCCTGGTGCTCGTCGCCGCCGCCCTGGCTGTGGGCGGGTGGTGGTACCTGCAGCAGCCGGGGAGGGTGCCGCCGGCCCGGCCGGGCACACTGGTGCCGGAGCGGGATGTCGGGCCTCCGCCAGCGTGGGGGCGGCGGGCGCCGGCGGCCGATGGCGAGGCGGGCGCCGGCCAGGCGTCCCGGCCTGCCGCGCCGGAACCGGCGGCGGCTGCGGGCGCACCGGACCACGCGGCAGCCGCCGCCGCGCCCGGGCCGGTCGCCGAAGAGGTCGCGCCCGAAGATACGGGGCCCGAAGAGATGGCGCAAGAAAACACGGCGCCCGAAGATACGGCGCCCGGGCCGCAGGCTGAGGCAGCCGGGTTGCCGCGGCCACTGGGCAGCTTCAGCGACCCGCTGGCGGACGGCGGGCGCGGCCCGCGCATGGTGGAACTGGCGGCCGACCGTTACGACATGGGCAGCGGACCGACCTCGCCGCGCTTCGAAGAACGGCCCCGCCACGGCGTCTCGCTGCGGCGTTTCGCCATCGGTGAACGTGAGGTCACTTTCGCCGACTACGACCGCTTTGCGCGCGCCACCGGCCGGGCTCTGCCCGACGACAGTGGCTGGGGGCGCGGTCGCCGGCCGGTCATCAACGTGAGCTGGGAAGACGCCGTTGCCTACACGCGCTGGCTGAGCGGGCAGACCGGCCGGCATTACCGGCTGCCCAGCGAGGCCGAATGGGAATACGCGGCCCGCGCCGGTACCCGCAGCCGCTTCTGGTGGGGTGACGAGGCGGCGGATATCCCCGCCAACTGCTTCGATTGCGGCAGTGAATGGGATGCGTCACGCACCGCGCCGGTGGCCAGCTTCGCAGCCAACGGCCTGGGTCTGTACGACACCGCCGGCAACGTGATGGAGTGGGTGCAGGACTGCTACGTCGGCAGCTACCAGTCTGCACCGGACGACGGTTCTGCGGTGCTGGCCGGACCCTGCGCCACCCGCGTGGTGCGCGGCGGCGGCTATTCCAGTCCTTCCGAGCAGCTGCGCAGCGCCTCGCGCGCCGAACGCGACCCCGCCAGTCGTCTGGACAATCTCGGCTTTCGCGTCGCGCGCGACCTTTGACATTGCTTGACACCGGGTCCGCCGGGGGTACCCTCGTTCCCCATGACTGCAGTGGAGCCCCGCTCGTGAACGCCGTCCCGCCGGCCCGGTGCGTTTGCGGGGCCGCGGACCGGCGCCGTCCGTGATCGTGCCAGGCAAGCCTGTCACAGCCCGCCTCGCGTTGTGCGCCCTGCGCGATCTGCCCGACCCGGGCAGCCGCGGCTTCAGCGTCGACACCCCGGCCGGACCGCTGGACCTGTTCCTGGTGCGCCAGGGGGCTCAGGTGCACGCCTACATCAACCGCTGCCCGCACACCGGTGCGCCGCTGGACTGGGTGCCCGACCGTTTCCTGAGCCTCGATGGCGAGCACATCCAGTGCGCCACTCACGATGCCCGCTTCCGCATCGGTGACGGCCTGTGCGTGGCGGGTCCCTGCCGCGGCGACCGGCTTCAGCCGCTGGAGCTGTGGGTCGAGGCGGGGCGGGTGTACCTGGAAACGGAGACAACGGATGACTGAAGGGTTGCTGCGCCTCTGCGCTGCCGCCATGCTGGCGCTGCTTTGCGCCTGTGGCGGCGACGGCCCGGGCGCTGGGACGCTGCGTATCGGCACCAATGTCTGGCCCGGCTACGAGCCGCTCTACCTGGCGCGCGACCTCGCCTTCTATGACGCCACCCCGGTGCGGCTGGTCGAGTATTCCTCCGCCTCCCAGGTGAGCCGCGCCTTCCGCAACGGCGCCATCGATGCCGCCGCCCTGACGCTCGACGAGGTGCTGCGCCTGGCCCAGCATGATTTCGAGCCCTGCGTGGTGCTGGTGCTGGATGTCTCCATGGGCGGCGATGCCATCCTCGCCAAACCGGCCTACACCGACCTGGCATCGCTCCGTGGACGCCGCATAGGCGTCGAGAGTACCGCGCTGGGCGCCTATGTGCTGAGCCGGGCGCTGCAACAGGCCGGCATGGACGAGGCCGACGTGCACATCGTGCCGCTGGAGGTCGACGAGCACGAGCGGGCCTTCCTCGACGGCCGGCTCGACGCCGTGGTCACCTTCGAACCGGTGCGCAGCCGGTTGCTGGCGGCCGGCGCCGTGCAGGTGTTCGACAGCCGCGCCATTCCCGGCGAGGTGGTCGACGTGCTGGTGGTGCGTCGCGACGCCCTGGCGGCGCAGCCGCGCGCCGCCGCTTCGGTCGTGGACGGCTGGTACCGGGCGCTGGATTTCATGCAGGCCCAGCGTGGTGAGGCGATGCGGCGGTTTTCGGCCCGCATGCGGCTGGGTCCCGAGCAGACGGCGCGCGCCTTCGAGGGGCTGGACATGCCCACACGCAGCGAGAACCGCAGGCTGCTGGGCGATGCTGCGGCCGTACCGGCGACCGCCGCCCGCCTGATGCGCCTGATGCGCAAGCGCGGGCTGCTGCACCACCACGTCGAGGTGGCGCCGCTGTTCTCCTGCCCCGGCTCGCCGCCCGGCTAGAGGAAATGGCGATGCGTCTGCCCCTGCGCCTGTTCATTCCGCTGCTGATCCTCGGCGCCGCCCTGCTGCTGGTGCTCTACCTGTTCTATTTCCAGTGGACGCAGATGCAGGGCAATATAGAGACCCACGCCCGGGAAACCCTGCGCTTCAGCATGATGCGCACCCAGGGCACTCTGGAATACCTGCTGCGGCACGGCGACGCCGTACAGGTCCGGGAAGAGGTGGCGGCGCTGGGCTCCGACCCGGCGCTCGACACGGCGTTCTACGCCGGGCCGGATGGACGCATCGTGGCATCCATCCACGTCGCGGACCGCGGGCGGAGCCTGCGGGACTACGTGGCCGCGCGCTTCCCGGCGGCCCGCGATGCCATACTGCGGGCCACCGTCCAGGCACGCGAGCGGCTGCACGGGCGGGTGTGGCCGGATCCCTCGCGCCACGGGGTGCTTGCGCTCTTTCCCGTGCGGGTGGTGAACGAATCCGCCCCGGCTCGCGCCGACCGGGTGGGCATCTTGTTCGCCTACCGCGACATCGGCCGCCAGCAGGCCCGGGCGCACCGGGAACTGGTGGCGCGCGCCGCCGCCGTCGCCCTGCCCGTGATCGCCATGGCGGTGCTGGTCGGCTGGCTGCTGCACCTGCGCATCACCCGGCGTGTCGAGCAGCTGGTGAAGGCCAGCCGCGAACTGTCGGAGGGCAGTTATGTGCCGGATCAGGCATTCCGTGGTGGCGACGAGATCGCCACGCTGTTCCGCGCCTTCGACGACATGGCCCGCCGCATCGGCAGCAGCCGCGAGGCGCTGCTGGAGCACCGGCGACACCTGCAGCGGCAAGTGGAAGAGCGTACCCGTGAACTGGAACAGGCCAACCACGAGCTGGAAGCCTTCTCCTATTCGGTCTCCCACGACCTGCGTGCGCCCCTGCGCAGCATCGACGGCTTCAGTGAAGCGCTGCAGCAGGACTGCGGAGACCGGCTCGACGACGACTGCAAGGACCACCTGCGCCGCATACGCGGCGCCAGCGCCCGCATGGCGGAGCTGATCGACGACCTGCTGCTGCTGGCGCGCGTCACCCGCCAGCCCATGCGGCGCCAGCAGGTGGATCTCGCCGGACTGGCCGGGGATATCGTCGAGGGCCTGCGTCAGCAGGAACCGGGACGGAGCGTCGAGGTCGAGATACAGCCGGGCATGCGTGCCCGGGGCGACCCCAAGTTGCTGCGGGTGATGCTGACGAACCTGCTGGACAATGCCTGGAAATACACGTCGCAGCGCCCGTTCGCCCACATCGTGTTCGGCATGGACGACAGCGGCGGGACACCGGCGTTCTTCGTGCGCGACGACGGTGTGGGTTTCGACCCGCGTTACCTGGACAAGCTGTTCGAGCCCTTCCAGCGCCTGCACGGCACCGAGTTCCCCGGCAATGGCATAGGCCTGGCGACGGTGCGGCGCATCCTGGCGCGGCACGGTGGGCGCATCTGGGCCCGGGCCGGTGTCGGCGAGGGCGCCGTGTTCTTCTTCACCCTGCCGGAGGATGCTGACCGGCCATCCGGGACGCCGGCGTGAGCCGCCCGGCCATCGAGGTCGAGCACCTGGGCCGGCGCTTCGGCCAGGTGTGGGCCGTCGACGACATCAGCTTCACGGTTCCGGCTGGCAGCATCTGCGCCCTGCTGGGCGGCAACGGCGCCGGCAAGACGACCACGCTGTCGATGATGCTCGGGCTGCTGCTGCCGAGCGCCGGCAGCGTGCGGGTGCTGGCCGAGGACATGTGCAGGCACCGCTACCGGGTGCTGGGCCGGATGAACTTCTCCTCGCCCTATGTCGATCTGCCCCAGCGGCTCACGGTGGAGGAGAACCTGCGCGTCTATGCCCGGCTGTACGGTGTGCGGCCGGTCGGCAGCCGCATCGGGGAACTGGCGCGGGCGCTGGAGATCGGCCCCTTGCTGAAGCGTCATCACCGCACGCTGTCGGCCGGCCAGCGCACCCGCGTGGCGCTGGCCAAGGCCCTGCTCAACCGTCCCGAGGTACTGCTGCTGGACGAGCCGACCGCCTCGCTGGATCCGGACAGCGCCGACTGGATCCGCGGCTGGCTGCAGGACTACCGCCGCGACAGCGGCGCCACCCTGCTGCTGGCCTCCCACAACATGCCGGAAGTCGAGCGCCTGTGCGACCAGGTCTTCATGCTGCGCCGTGGCCGCCTCGTCGATCGGGGGACGCCGGCCGAACTGGTGGCGCGTTACGGCCGCAGCACGCTGGAGGAAGTGTTTCTCGATATCGCCCGCGAGCGGAGCGCGGCGGCGGAGCAGCACACGTGAGCGCCGACAGCGTGTTTTCGTTGCGGCGCGTCAACGCCATGGTGTTGCGCTACCTGTACCTGGTGCGGGGGTCCTGGCCGCGCATCCTGGAACTGATGTACTGGCCGGCGGTGCAACTGGTGCTCTGGGGGTTCATCACCAAGTTCTTCGTCACCAACAGCACCTGGCTGGCGCAGGCGTCGGGTGTACTGCTGGCGGCGGTGCTGCTGTGGGACGTGCTGTTCCGCGGTCAGCTCGGCGTGTCGCTGGCGTTCTTCGAGGAACTGTACTCGCGCAACCTCGGCCACCTGTTCGTCAGTCCGCTGCGGCCCTACGAACTGGTGATCGCCCTGATGGTCATCAGCCTGGTCAGGACGCTGATCGGCGTCGGGGGCGCGGCCCTGCTGGCGGTGCCGCTGTACCAGTTTTCGATCCTGGATCTCGGTCTGCCGCTGCTGGCCTTCTTCTTCAACCTGCTGGTGATGGGATGGTCCATCGGCCTGCTGGTGGCGGCGCTGGTGCTGCGCTACGGGCTGGGGGCGGAGAGCCTGGCCTGGGTGGCGATCTTCGCCATCGCGCCGCTGAGCGGCATCTACTATCCGCTGTCGGTATTGCCGGACTGGCTGCAGCCGGTGGCCAGGCTGCTGCCCTCCAGTCATGTGTTCGAAGGGATGCGGGCGGTGATGTTCGAGCACCAGGTGCGGCTGGACTACCTGCTGTACGCGGCCGGCCTCAACCTGGTCTACCTGACCCTGGGTACGGGGGTGTTCCTGTGGGTATTCCAGATCGCGCGGCGGCGCGACCTGTTGCTGCACACCGGCGAATGAAGCCCGCCTCAGTCGGTCCGTTCGAGGATGGCGCGGCGGTACAGGGCGCGTACGGCGTCCGGGAGCTGGTCGGAGAGATCGCGGCTCAGGTGGTCGACCTGCTGCAGTGCTTCGCAGGGTTCACCCGTGACCAGCCGGGCCGGTTCGCGCGCGCCGTCGTCGCACGGTGCGTCTTCGCTTCGGTATTCCCTGCCGGTGGCCATATCCAGAATGAGTGCCATGGCGTACCTCCTGCGTTCCGGGCCGAGTCGGGTCGGCGTTCAACCGGGTTATCGGCGCCCGTGAACAAACATTGAGGTGGCCGGAATCCCGCGTATTATCCGCAGCTTGGGGGCGTGGGGCCGGTCCGGACCACGGGTCTACAGCTCCCTCGCGTCGATGCGGTCGAGCATGACCAGCCAGTCGGCCGTGCTGTCGGCATCGATGGACTGGGCGAAATCCTCGGCGGATATGTCCATGGAGCCGCTCCAGTCTTCCGGCGGCTCGATGGGTTCGGGTTGCAGCGTCTCCCAGGTATCCATGTCGAGTTCTTCCACGGTGCCGTCGTAGTACTGCAGTTCCAGCGTGTCGTCGTCCTCGTCCTGGGCGACGATCTCGAAGTAGTCGCCCACGGGGCTCTTGTACCAGTCGCCGATGCGGGGATTGTGCTCAGTGCTCATGCCGGCTTTACCTCCATGATCAAACTGCTGATACTTGTCTTTCCGGTCCTGCCGCGCCCGCGGGGACGGTGGCGGATCCGGTTAAGTACAGGCTGCTTGTCGGGTACGGTATTCGCTGTTCGACCCGCTTTGTCGATGCGCGGGTTCCAGACGTTGTCCGTGGCCGGTGGGCCGATCGTCTGGGCTCAGTTATAGGCCCATAAAGCGGATTATGCAAGCGCCGCGGGGGTCGGCCCCGCGGCCGGGACGAAGGCGCCGGCGGTATTTTCGAAACAGGCTTTAATATATGAAAAAACAAACACTTGAGATGACGCTGGGGCGCGGTCGCCCGCTCCGGGGAGGGTGCCGGTGAGCTGGTGGGGGAAGCTGTTGGGCGGCGCTTTCGGTTTCATGCTGGCCGGCCCCCTGGGTGCCCTGATCGGTGCCGCCTTCGGTCACAACTTCGACAAGGGGGTGGAGTCCGGCCGGGGCGGCGGCCGCTTCGCACCCGGCGCCCAGGAGCGGGTGCAGACGGCGTTCTTCACCGCCGTGTTCTCGGTCATGGGCCACCTGGCCAAGGCCGACGGCCGCGTGTCGGAAGACGAGATCCGGCTGGCGCGCGAGGTGATGGCGCGCATGAACCTGAACGAGGACATGCGCCGCGCCGCCATCGAGTTGTTCAACCAGGGCAAGGCGACGGATTTCCCGCTCGACGAGGTCGTCGGCCAGTTCCGCACCGAGTGCCGGCGCCGCCGCCATCTCATGCAGATGTTCCTGGAGATCCTGCTGCACGCGGCCTATGCCGACGGCACGCTGCATCCGCAGGAGCGCCGCATCCTGGAGCATATCCGCGAACGGCTGGGCTTCTCGGCCGCCGAGTTCAGCCACCTGGAGGCGCTGGTGCGCAACGCCCGCCATTTCGCCGGCGGCGCCCGCGGGGAGCGGGTGTCGCCGCGGCAGGCACTGCGCGAAGCCTACGAAGTGCTGGGCGTGGCGCCAGGCGCCAGCGACGCCGAGGTCAAGAAGGCCTACCGGCGCCTGATGAACCAGCACCACCCCGACAAGCTCGTCTCCAAGGGCCTGCCGGAGGAGATGATCAAGCTGGCCACCGAGAAGACCCAGGAGATCAAGCAGGCCTACGAGACCATCAAGGCCGGCCGGAAAAACCCCTAGGGTAGGTAGCGCCCGCCGGCGGCGATGACGATGACCGCGAAACCGATCAGGGTGTTGATGCCGACGGTGCGGCGGATGCGGGCGAGCTGGCGGCCGCCCTCCGGCCAGTCGCCGGTGACCACTGCGTCCTTGAGTTTGCGGAAGGGGCCGAAATAGACGTGCAGGTAGAGCAGGATCATCAGCCAGCCCAGGCCCTGCATCAGGTGCACGTGCAGCCCCACCGTGGCCATGCCGCCGAATACGTTGAACACCATCCAGTAGCCGGTCGCCGGCAGCAGCGCGACGACGATCCACACCCAGGGAAAGAAGCGCTCGAACACCCCGACCCACAGGGGCAGGCGCTGCGGCGGTTCCAGCTGCCCGGCGGCGACCGGCCGCAGTACCTGGTGGGCGAAGAACATGCCGCCGACCCAGACGACGGCGGCGAGCAGGTGCAGGCTGATGGCGAGAGACATGGGGCACTCTCCTCGGTTGGGGGGAGCGCCATCTTACCCGCGCCGGCCGGCCGCGTCATGGTGTGCCATCGCCGGTCGGATCACGTTCCCCTGTAGGAGCGGGCTTGCCCGCGAACCGGCACAGCCGGCAACGATGTTTCAGTGACCGGGCCCAATGGGCTCGCGGGCAAGCCCGCTCCTACAGGGGCGTCGGCGGCAGGGGTCAGCGGGGTTCGATAAACTGGCGGCGCAACCAGCCGTATACGGTGCGCACCAGCGTGTCCTGCATGCCCAGGAAGAAATGGTCGGCGCCCTCGATGCGCTGCTGCCGGTAGGCGTCGTTGCCGGCCTTGCGGGCGGCGCGGGCGCGCTGTCCGGCCGAGGCCAGCACCCCGTCCAGGTCGCGGCTGCCGTACAGGTCGAGCACCGGAATGTCGATCTTCTCCAGGGCTTTCGCACCGTTCATTCTGTCGTCCAGGGTGATCACGTTCAGGCCGATGGCGACGAAGCCGTCTACCGGCGGCGCATCCTCGCCGGCCAGGTAGCGGGCGGCCATGGCGGCGCCCAGGCTGTGGCCGACGAGTACGAGGGTCTTGTTGTCATGCTTGCGCAGGTAGTCGACGGCGGCGGCGATGCGGGGCGATGCTTCGTCGAACAGCGGTGCGTAGTCCCCGAGCGGCGCGTCGTTGGCCAGCACCGGCAGCTGGATGGACAGCGTCGCCCAGCCATGCTCCGGCAGCCCGGTGCGCAGGGGATGGACGACCTCGGGCCAGTCGGGGTGGGCGCCCATGCCGTGCAGCAGGATCACGGCACGGCCGGTGGGACCGTCGCTGGCCTCGGTATAGATGCCGAAGAACCCGGTGTCGCCGGCTTTCAGGGGGCAGGGCTCGCCGTCGATCAGGCCGTCCGCGATCTGTTCCTGCCAGCGTTTTTCCTTGGCCAGGTCGGAGCCGTTGGCGAGCGTCGCCAGGAGCAGCAGCACGGCCACCCAGGGTAATTTCAACCAACTGATTTTCATGAATAAAACTCCTCCCTCGCGGGGTGGCCCCGGGGCGCCCCGGTGGCGCTGGCGGGTGGCGGGCTGAAATCGCCGTCCCGATCGGGTAAAGTGCGCCGTTTCAGTTCGCCAGCAGCCTTACTATCAAGAGGTCAGGATTATGCCAGATTACAAGATCGCGCCCTCCATTCTGTCGGCCGATTTCGCCCGCCTCGGCCAGGAAGTCGACAACGTGCTCAAGGCCGGCGCCGACATCGTCCACTTCGACGTCATGGACAACCACTATGTTCCCAACCTGACCATCGGCCCGCTGGTGTGCGACGCCCTGCGCAAGCACGGCGTGACCGCCGAGATCGACGTGCACCTGATGATCAAGCCGGTGGACGCCCTGGTGCCCGACTTCGCCAAGGCCGGCGCCAGCTACATCACCTTCCACCCCGAGGCCAGCGAGCACGTCGACCGCACCCTGCAGCTCATCCGCGACCAGGGCTGCAAGTCGGGCCTGGTGTTCAACCCGGCCACGCCGCTGGACTACCTGGAATGGGCCATCGAGAAGGTCGACATGGTGCTGCTGATGTCGGTCAACCCGGGTTTCGGCGGCCAGAGCTTCATCCCCTACGTGCTGGACAAGCTGCGCGCGGCGCGCAAGATCATCGACGCCAGCGGCCGCGACATCCGCCTGGAGATCGACGGCGGCGTCAAGGTCGACAACATCCGCGAAGTGGCCGAGGCCGGCGCCGACACCTTCGTGGCCGGTTCCGCCATCTTCGGCGCGGCGAAGGAAAGCGACCCGAACGTCTACGACTCGGTCATCGCCGCCATGCGCACCGAGCTGGACAAGGCGCAGAAAGCGGCCTGATGGGGATCCGCAAGCCCGCCATGGTGCTCATCGACGTGGACGGCACGCTGGTCGACAGCGTGCCGGATCTCGCCTACTGCGTCGACGAGATGATGAAGCGCCTGGGCCGCGAGCCCCGGGGCGAGGCGCGGGTGCGCGACTGGGTCGGCAATGGCGTGGAACGGCTGGTGCGGCGGGCGCTGATCGGCCGCCTGGAAGGGGAGCCCGACGAGGCGGAGTTCGAGCGCGCCTACCCGATCTTCCTCGACCTGTATGCCGACAACACCTCCAGGCGTTCG
Source organism: Thiohalobacter sp. (assembly GCA_026984835.1). Classification (GTDB taxonomy): domain Bacteria; phylum Pseudomonadota; class Gammaproteobacteria; order DSM-19610; family DSM-19610; genus JALSRI01. The sequence goes on from JALSRI010000100.1 coordinate 59,149, forward strand.
GTATTGTACCCGGGCGTGCGCGAGGGGCTGGACTATCTCAAGCGGGCCGGCTACGCGCTGGGCTGCGTCACCAACAAGGCGGAGCGGTTCACCGTGCCGCTGCTGAAGGACCTGGGCATCCACGACGAGTTCGGCCTGGTGGTCAGCGGCGACACCCTGGAACACAAGAAGCCGCACCCCGAACCGCTGCTGCACGCGGCGCGGTTCTTCGGCGTGGCGCCGGCCGATGCGCTCATGGTGGGCGATTCGGTCAACGACGTGAAGGCGGCGCGCGCCGCCGGCTTCATGGTCGCCTGCGTGCCGTACGGGTATAATCACGGCGACGACATCCGCGAAGCGAAGCCGGACCTGGTGATCGACACCCTGGCGGACCTGCGCACCGAACTCGAGAAAGCGGCCTGAGGATCATGGTCACCTTTGAAACGCGCCTGCATGCACACGACGGACGATGGTGGTTCTGACTGCCGTCGCATCCCGTGTTTCCATGCATGAACCGTTTCAATGGTGAGGACCATGACTCCTGAACAATTCGACCGGCTGGCGGCCGAGGGCTACAACCGCATCCCCCTGACCCGCGAGGTACTGGCCGACCTCGACACCCCGCTCAGCACCTACCTGAAACTGGCCGAGGGCCCGCATTCCTACCTGTTCGAGTCCGTGCAGGGCGGCGAGACCTGGGGCCGCTATTCCATCATCGGCCTGCCCTGCCGCACCGTGCTCAGCGTGCGCGGCGATCGCATCGAGTTGCGCCGCGACGGGGAAGTGGTGGAAGCCATCGACAGCGACGATCCGCTGGCCTGGATCGAGGCCTACCAGCGGCGCTTCCGGGTGCCGGAGCTGGACGGCCTGCCGCGCTTCTCCGGTGGCCTGGTCGGCTACTTCGGCTACGACACCGTGCGCTATATCGAGCCACGCCTGCGCGACGGCGACAAGCCCGACCCGCTGGACACTCCCGACATCCTGCTCATGCTGTCGGACGAGGTGGTGGTGTTCGACACCCTGTCGGGCAAGCTCGCCCTCATCGTGCACGCCGACCCGGCGCAGCCCGGCGCCTTCGAGCAGGCGCAGGCGCGGCTGGACGACATCCACCGGCGCCTGTGCGAGCCGGTGCGCATCCCGGGCCCGCCGGCGCAGTCCGCCGCCGTCAGCGAATCCGACTTCGTGTCCGGCTTCACCCGCGAGGGCTTCGAGGCGGCGGTGGAGCGGGTCAAGGAGTACATCGTCGAGGGTGACGTCATGCAGGTGGTGCTGTCGCAGCGCCTGTCCATCCCCTATCAGGCGCCGCCGCTGGACCTGTACCGGGCGCTGCGTTGCCTGAATCCGTCGCCCTACCTGTTCTACCTGGACCTGGGGGATTTCCACGTGGTCGGCTCCTCGCCGGAGATCCTGGTGCGGCTGGAGGACGACATCGTCACCGTGCGCCCCATCGCCGGCACCCGGCCGCGTGGTGCCACCCCGGAGGAGGACAAGGCGCTGGAAGCCGAGCTGCTGGCGGACCCCAAGGAACGGGCCGAGCACCTGATGCTGATCGACCTGGGCCGCAACGACGCCGGCCGGGTCAGCGAGACCGGCAGCGTGAAGCTGACCGAGAAGATGATCGTGGAGCGCTACTCGCATGTCATGCACATCGTCTCCAACGTCACAGGCCGCAAGCGCCCCGACATGAGCGCCATCGACGTGCTGCGCGCCACCTTCCCGGCCGGCACGGTGAGCGGCGCGCCCAAGATTCGCGCCATGGAGATCATCGACGAACTGGAGCCGGTCAAGCGTGGCGTCTACGCCGGCGCGGTCGGCTACCTCGACTGGACCGGCAACATGGACACCGCCATCGCCATCCGCACCGCCGTCATCAAGGACGGCACCCTGCACATCCAGGCTGGCGCCGGCATCGTCGCCGACTCGGTGCCGGCCAACGAGTGGGCCGAGACCATGAACAAGGGCCGCGCCATCTTCCGCGCCGTGGCCCTGGCGCAGGCGGGGCTGGACGGGGGCTCATGTTGACTGCCATGACCACCCCAGCCTGCGCTCCGGCAAATGTCGCCTGGTGGGTATGCTCATGCTTTTGATGATCGACAACTACGATTCCTTCACCTACAACCTGGTGCAGTACCTGGGCGAGCTGGGCGCGGACGTGCGGGTGTACCGCAACGACCGCATCACCGTGGAGGAGATCGGCGAACTGGCGCCGGAGCGCATCGTCATTTCGCCCGGCCCCTGCACGCCCGACGAGGCCGGGGTGTCGGTGGAGGCGATCCAGACCTTCGCCGGGCGCATTCCCATCCTGGGCG
>JALSRI010000101.1 GCA_026984835.1 Thiohalobacter sp.
CATCGACAGTTACCGGGTGTTCTCGGACTGCGCCTTTCTGGACGACTGGGAAGGCGGTCTGTCTGCCTATCTCGAAGACCGCGGTCTCGTCAGGCAGCATGCCGAATGCGCGGCCGCAGTGATCCGCGAACGCTTCAGCCTGCCGGTGATCGCAGGACGGTGGCAGGCATTGATCGAGGACGTTCTCGTCGCCTAGGCCTTGCGGTACAGCGCGGCGAGTTCGTCGCCCCGGCCCGGCAGGCTGGCGAAGGGGACGTACAGCATCGCCAGCGCCTTCATGAGCGGTTTCTTCTCGGACGGTGTGCCCCGGTTCCCGGTCTTGTAGTCCAGGCTTCTGAGCAGCAGCTTGGGTTTCACCGGCGTCGAGAGGGATTCCGGCCGCAGCCCGTGTTCGGCGGCCAGCCGGTTCAGGTTGTCCCTGTCGTAGAGCATGAGGTGGCGGGGGATCTCGTTGGCGAACCAGTACTCGCGCAACAGCGCACGCCCGATGGAGCGGCTGTTCGGCGTGCGGATCAGCACCCGGCCGCCGCTGCGGGTGACGCGCGCGATTTCCGCCATCAGGCGGTGCGGGTCGGGCACGTGTTCGAGCAGGTGGTGGGCGGTGACGAAATCGAACGATTCGCTGTCCAGCGCGGCTGCTTCCAGGTCGCCGTGGAAGACGTCGAGACCGTTGCGGCGGCAGATCTCCACGGCCTTGTCGTTGAATTCGACTCCCTTGCACCGCCAGCCGACCGACTGCAGGCGCAACAGGTATTCGCCGTTGCCGCAGCCGATATCCAGCGCGCGGCCGTCCCGCACCCAGGGCACGATATGGTCCACCCGCCTGAAGGGGCGCAGGCGTTCCAGCAGGCCGGGGACGGGCCTGATTTGCAGATGGCGGTATCCCATCCGGTACTTCAGGGTGAGCAGGGCGCGGCGGGAGAAATGCGGGCGCCGCGGTGGTGTGTAGATGGAATAGGAATCAGGGTAGAAAGCCGCGATCTGTCCGGGAGTGGGCAACGGGTTCAGGTAGACCAGGCCGCAGCGGCGGCAGCGGTCGTAGTCGTAGCGCGTGTCGCCGCCGAACATCAGGTCGGTGCCGCTGAGGTCGTGCGTTCCGCTGCCGCCGCACAGGGGGCAGGTGCTGGCCGCGGCAGGCGGCTGGGATTCTGGCATGTCGGTGGTGTTCTGTGTCGGGATGGAGACGCGATTATATACCAGTCGCCCAGGCCGCCATCGCAGCGCGATTGGGTAAATTGCGGGGACTTGATAGAATACCGGCGTCTCGCACCCAGCGGCCCAGCGGCGGAACGACGTGAACAGACTGGACGAATGCCGAATAATCGAACTGCCGGTGATCAACGACGTCCGCGGCAACCTGTCCTACATCGAACAGAACCGCCACATCCCCTTCGAGATCCGCCGTGTCTATTACCTCTACGACGTGCCCGGCGGTGCCACCCGGGGCGGCCACGCCCACAAGGCCCTGCACCAGCTCATCATCGCCATGTCGGGCAGCTTCGACGTGGTGCTGGACGACGGTGACCGGAAACGGCGATTTCATCTCAACCGCTCCTATTACGGCCTGTATGTGTGCCCCATGGTCTGGCGCGAGCTGGACAACTTCTCATCGGGGTCGGTGTCGCTGGTGCTGGCGTCCGACTATTTCGACGAAAGCGACTATTTCCGCGACTACGACCGGTTCGTGGCCTCTGCGAGAGCATCCACTTGAACGTGCCCTTCCTGGATCTGCGCGCCGCCTACCTCGAACTGCGCGACGAAATCGACGCCGCGGTGCGCGGAGTGCTGGATTCGGGATGGTATGTGCTGGGCGGGCAGGTGCGGCTGTTCGAGGAGGAATTTGCCGCCTATTGCGGTACCCGCTACTGCGTGTCGGTGGCCAACGGACTGGACGCGCTGTTCCTGGCGCTCAAGGGCTACGGCATCGGCGAAGGGGACGAGGTGATCGTCCCCGCCCACACCTTCATCGCCACCTGGCTCGCCGTCAGCCGTACCGGCGCCAGGCCTGTGCCGGTGGACGTGCGGGCCGACACCTTCAACCTGGATCCTGCCGGCCTGGAAGCGGTGATCGGCGAAAGAACGAAGGCGATCGTACCGGTGCACCTGTACGGCCAGTGCGCCGATATGGATGCGATCACCGCCCTGGCGGACAGTCACGGCATCCGCGTGATCGAGGATGCGGCCCAGGCGCACGGCGCCCGCTACCGGGGCCGGCGGGCCGGTTCGCTGGGGGATGCCGCCGCCTTCAGCTTCTACCCGTCCAAGAACCTGGGTGCGTACGGTGACGGCGGTGCAGTGACCACCGACGACGAGGCGTTGTACGAGCGCCTGCTGGCGCTGCGCAACTACGGTTCGGTCCGCAAGTACGAACACGACGACCTGGGGTACAATTCCAGGCTGGACGAAATACAGGCGGCGGTGCTGCGGGTGAAGCTGCGCCGGCTGGATGAGTGGAACGCCCGGCGCGCCCGGCTGGCGCGTCGTTATGCGGCGCTCATCGACATGCCGGATTTGCAGTTGCCCGTGGTGCCGGACTGGGCGGAGCCGGTCTGGCACCTGTTCGTGGTGCGCAGCGGGCGCAGGCAGCAGTACCGCGAATGGCTGGCGGCCCGGGGCATCGACACCCTGATCCACTATCCGGTGCCGCCCTGCCGGACTCGGGCCTACGCGGCGGACTACGCCGATTGCCGCATGCCGCGTACCGACAGCCTGGTCGATGAAATCATGAGTCTGCCCATCGGTCCGCACATGGACGCAGCACAGGTGGCGCAGGTAGCGGAAGGGCTGGCCGGGCTGGACCGACAGTCTGCCAGCGGATGATGCCGGACGGGTGGGGGATATCGCGTGTCGGATGACGATTACAGCAAATACGAGCACCTGACCTTCGACAAGTTCCGGGAACTGGCGGGTTCCGACGGCCTGAGCGCGCACCAGAAGGTCGGTTTCCCCGACGCCTACCGGGAAGGCCGGGAGGCGGCCATTTTCCGCGACATCCTGGAGAAGCTGCCCGTCACCCGGCGCGAGAACGCCGACGTACTGGAGATCGGTCCCGGCTGCAGCGCGCTGCCGCTGATGCTGGCGGATGCCTGCGAGCGGCAGGGGCACCGGCTGTTCCTGATCGACAGCGGGGAAATGCTGGCGCACCTGCCGGACAGGCCTTTCCAGCACAAGATCCCCGGCCGCTTCCCCGCCGTGCCGGATTTCCTGCGCGAGCAGGCGGGCCGCATGGACCTGCTGCTCGCCTACAGCGTGATCCAGTATCCCTTCGAGGAGGGCGGCTTCTGGCCGTTCTTCGACGCGGCATTGTCGTTGATGCGCGACGGCGCCTTCTTCCTGATCGG
>JALSRI010000102.1 GCA_026984835.1 Thiohalobacter sp.
GTCCACGCTCTTGGCCGTCTTCTCGGCCTCGCGGGCCTCGCGCAGCACGCGGGCGAGCGGCGTCTGGTGATGGGCCACCACCAGCCCGGCGGAGGCGGTGGCGTGCTCTCCCATCAGGCGCAGCAGGTGGCCGTCGAGCCGGGCGTAGCCCTTGTCCAATGACAGTTTCTTCTGCTGGCTGCCGTTTTCATCGGCCTTGCCGTACCGGGCCACGCCCGACCAGCCGTCGCGCAGCCTGGCGGCGGCCGGCAGCAGGTCCGCCACTGGCAGCATGGCCAGTACGTCGTCACCGCCGGCGTAGATGAGCCGCCCCAGGTATTCCTTCTGCACGATGTGGGGCACGACGTGCAGGGCAAAGTCGTTGAGCGCGCCCGAGATGGCCATGTGGCGGCCCGGTGAGACGGCGCGTTTCGTTTCTCCATATTCCTTCAGCGCGGGGTTTTGCTGCGCGCGTTCCTCGAAGCCCTTGGACACATCGGGGTGGAAGCTCTGCCGGTAGGTGGGCGTGTGTTCGTCCTCGCCGGAGAGAATTGCGCCCATGCGGTCGCCGTCCATGCGCAGCAGGCCATAGTAGGTTTCCAGGCGGGATGTTTGCGGCGCTCCGCCCATCAGTGTGTTGCGCACCGTGCGGCGCAACTGCTCGGCCTCGATGTCGCTTTCGCTTTCCTGGGCCTGTTCCATCATGGCCAGCAAGCGCCCGGCATCGGCGATCAGCCGGTCGAAATCGGGCTGATCCTGGTGGCGCAACAACAGCCGCTGGGGCAGGGCCACGCGTTCCCGTCCGGAGGCTTCGTCGTCGAAGCCTGCACCTGTCAGGCCGCCGCGCTCGAGCCACTGGTCGAGCTGATGCGCCAGGGCCATGGTGTGGGTGGAAACGACGAAGCGGTCAATCCTGCTGCCCGTGGCTCCGCGCACTTCCTCGGCGAACAGGGTGGGCCAGAGGCGCTTGATGGCGGGCAAGGCGCCCAGGTGTTCGCCTTTTTTAGCCCAGGAGGGTTTCTCATCAGCCACTTTGGTCCACAAGGTTTCCTGATGCTCGCCTTCCTTGAAATTCTTGTCCCTGCGGCTTTTCCTCTTACCCGGTGGAATGAGAAGCTGTTTCTTGTCCGTGGTCAGCCATTCGGTCTCGCCGGTGAGCGAGCAGCGCCAGCCCTGCTCATCTACCTGGTTGAAGGCACGCACCGACTTGGCGGCGGCCAGCACCCGCTCGGACAGTTCATAAATGGCCGGATAGAGCACGCCGGGGTTGGGCCGGAAGAAGGGCACCCCCTGTTCGAGCTGGATTTCCCGTTTCAGCACCCGCCATGCGGGGCTGGCGAGGAAGCCGCCGTTTTCTTCGCCGAAGAAGGGCCGCATGGCGGCGGAGAGTTCGGGCTGATCGTCACGGGCCTTATTGTCGTCGGTGGCGATCAGCGAGAAGGGCACGGCGGCCCAATGCACCTCCGGGAAGCCCTGAAGCTGGCGGCCCATCTGTTCGTAACAGGGCAGGCTCTCGTCATCGGGGTTTTCGCCAGCGGTTTCCAGCAGGCGCGCGAGAACGGTCTTGCCCAGCCCCTGGAGCCACTCGCGTGCCGCCTGTTCACACCGCTCCGCCAGCGCGCGCGCTTCTGATGCCGGCACCACGGCCACGAAGCGGTTGGGCAGGGCGGCGGCGAACAGCGGGTTGGCGTCGGTGCCGCCTTTTTTCCAGGACGCATCGGCAAACAGCTTGTCCGGCAAGCCCTGCTCGCGCAGCCACAGGTCCACCTGCGGCACGCCCCGCAGGCGGGGGAAAAGCACCGCGTCCGGCCCCAGCGCCTCGCAGACCGGTTTCATGGCTTCCCAGGCGAGACGCGACAACAGATGGGAGCCGGCCCAGAGATCGGAGGTGCTGCGCGCGGCGGCGATGAAGGACTGCACCGGGCCGATCGACAGGGCGAGCAGCGCCACCTCGCCCTCGGGATCGGCGGCAAAGGCGCCGGCGAAGGCGGAGGCGAGGTCCAGATGCTCCCAGATGGAATGATCCGGCACGCGGGTATCGGCCGGCAGTTGTTCCCACAGCGCGCCCAGCTTGCCGTGATCCGCTTCTTCACGGAGTTCCGGGCCGAAGCGCCAGAAGGCGAGCAGGGTCTTGCGCGGGTCCTCTTTCACCGCTTCGGCCAACCTTGTGAAATGCTCGAGACTACGCGCCTTGATGTCGGCCAGGTCGGTGTCTGAAAGCCCACCGCTTTTCCGCAGATCCACCTCTGCGCCGCTGACCGGATGGATCAGCACTGGAGACTGCGTCCAGCGCACCTGCGCCCACTGGTCCTTCGGCCACTGCGGCCGGTCGGCGGCCGCGGCCCAGTGATCGGCCCGGCGCACCGCTTTCCGGTCGGCGGCGTCGAGTGTCAGCAGTGTCTTGAGTTCGGCCACCGTGCCGCCCTCGTGGCCGGCCGGGTCGCGCAGCAGGACCAGCGCCTTTTCGGCGGGGTCGTGGATGTGCGCGGCGAGCTTGGTTTGCCAGAGTCTGTCGTTGTTCATGCGCGGGCTCCCTGCGGGTTTGCGCTACCATACACATCAGGAGGTGTGTGGCGATGAGAACCAATATCGTGATCGACGATGAGTTGATGGCCGAGGCCATGGCCGCCACCGGCGCTAAAACCAAGCGCGAGGTGGTGGAGATGGCGCTGCATGATCTGGTCATGCGTCATCGGATGCGCAAGCTCAAGGAGTTGCAGGGCATGAACCTGATCGACCCGGACTACGACATCATTGCCGAGCGCCACGCCACCCGCAGCCGTGTACCTGATTGACAGTTGCGTCTGGATCGACTGGCTGAGGCGGCGCAGGACGCCATCCACCGAAAAACTGGACATCTGGCTCGACAAGGGGTTGGCCCGGTTGCTGCCGGTCATCGTCCAAGAACTGCTCCACGGCGCCCGCGGCGAGCGGGAACTGGCCATCCTCCGGCAACGGTTTTCGGAGCTGCCCTGCCTGCCGGTGACCCTGGAGACCCATCTCATCGCCGGCGAACTGTACGCCCGCTGCCGCTGGCGGGGCATCACCATCCGCAGCCCGCACGATTGCCTGATCGCGGCAAGTGCGGTGGAACACGGCGTGCCGCTGCTCACGCGGGACCGGGATTTCCTCGCCATCGCCGAGATCGAACCACGGCTGGCCTTGCTGGGCCTGGATTGAATACTCATGCCGGGACCCTTTGTAGCGCCGGCTGCGCATCCAGAAACCGGTGAACCTGCTGCCAGACCGAGGTCAACGTGCCGGTTTCCGGGTGGAATTCTCGCGGCGGCCGGCAGGGCATGTGGAAGATCACGCCGTGGAGTTTGCCGCTTCCGTCCTGTCGCA
>JALSRI010000103.1 GCA_026984835.1 Thiohalobacter sp.
CGGCCGCGATTGCGGTGGCCGCCGAACGGTCGTCCCGGCTGCGCCGGGATCGCGGGCGAGCCCGCTCCTACGGGGTGGCAGGAGGAGGTGAGGAGGGTCACCTGTAGGAGCGGCCTTTGGCCGCGATTGCGGCGGCCGCCGAACGGCCATCCCGGCTGCGCCGGGATCGCGGGCGAGCCCGCTCCTACAGGGTGGCAGGAAAAGGTGCGGAGGGTCACCCGTAGGAGCGGCCTCCGGCCGCGATTGCGGTGGCCGCCGAACGGTCGTCCCGGCTGCGCCGGGATCGCGGGCAAGCCCGCTCCTACAGGGTGGCAGGAAAAGGTGCGGAGGGTCACCTGTAGGAGCGGCCTTTGGCCGCGATCACGGCGGCCGCCGAACGGCCATCCCGGCTGCGCCGGGATCGCGGGCGAGCCCGCTCCTACAGGGTGGCAGGAAGAGGTGCGGAGGGTCACCTGTAGGAGCGGCCTTTGGCCGCGATCACGGCGGCCGCCGAACGGTCAGCCCCGGCTGCGCCGGGATCGCGGGCAAGCCCGCTCCTACGGGGTGGCAGGAAGAGGTGCGGAGGGTCACCTGTAGGAGCGGCCTTTGGCCGCGATTGCGGCGGCCGCCGAACGGTCGTCCCGGCTGCGCCGGGATCGCGGGCGAGCCCGCTCCTACAAGGTGGCAGGAAGAGGTGCGGAGGGTCACCTGTAGGAGCGGCCTTTGGCCGCGATTGCGGCGGCCGCCGAAGGGCTGTCCCGGCTGCGCCGGGATCGCGGGCGAGCCCGCTCCTACGGGGTGTGAAAAAACACGGTCGTCGTCCGGGGTTTCTGGTAGACTGGGCACCGTTCGGCGCACCTCGGTCTGCGCCTTCCTCGCGGTAGCCTTCCCGGTCCACCTCGAAAACAACCAAAGAACCCGTCTGGACCGTTCCCCCGGCACCGAGTGCCGCGGGCAGGCTGATTCAGGAGCAATACCCAACCATGTCATTCGATTCCCTCGGCCTGTCGGCCGAACTCCTTCGTGCTGTCGCCGAACAGGGCTACAGCGAACCCACGCCCATCCAGCGCCAGGCCATCCCCGTGGTGCTCGAAGGCCGCGACATCCTCGCCGGCGCCCAGACCGGCACCGGCAAGACGGCCGGCTTCACCCTGCCGCTGCTACAGCGCCTGAGCGCCTCCGCGCCGCAGGGCCGGGGCCGGCGGCCGGTGCGCGCCCTGGTGCTGACGCCGACGCGCGAGCTGGCCGCCCAGGTGGGCGACAGCGTCGCCACCTACGGCCGCCACCTGCCGCTCAAGTCCACCGTCATCTTCGGCGGCGTCAAGATCAACCCGCAGATCAGCCGCCTGCGCGGCGGCGTCGATATCCTGGTGGCGACGCCCGGCCGGCTGCTCGACCACGTCGGCCAGAAGACGCTCGACCTGTCACAGGTGGAGATCCTGGTGCTGGACGAGGCCGACCGCATGCTGGACATGGGCTTCATCCACGACATCAGGCGCATCCTGGCGCTGCTGCCCGGGGATCGCCAGAACCTGTTGTTCTCGGCCACCTTCTCCAGCGACATCAAGCGGCTCGCCGACGGACTGCTGGACTCGCCGACCCTGATCGAGGTGGCGCGACGCAACACCGCCGCCGAGAGCGTCAGCCAGGTGGTGCACCCGGTGGACCGCGAGCGCAAGCGCGAACTGCTGTCGTTCCTGATCGGCACCAACGACTGGCGCCAGGTGCTGGTGTTCACCCGCACCAAGCACGGCGCCAACCGGCTCGCCGAACAGCTCGGCAAGGACGGCATCAGCGCCGCCGCCATCCACGGCAACAAGAGCCAGGGGGCGCGCACCCGGGCACTGGCCGACTTCAAGCAGGGCCGGGTGCGGGTGCTGGTGGCGACCGACATCGCCGCCCGCGGCCTGGACATCGACCAGCTGCCGCACGTGGTCAACTTCGAACTGCCCAACGTGGCCGAGGACTACGTACACCGCATCGGCCGCACCGGCCGGGCCGGCAACGAGGGCGAGGCCCTGTCGCTGGTGTGCGTGGACGAGCTGAAGCTGCTCAAGGACATCGAGCGCCTGCTCAAGCGCGCCATACCACGCGAGGTGATCGCCGGTTACGAGCCCGACCCGTCCATTCGCGCCGAGCCCATCCAGAACGGCCGCGGCGCCCGCCGGCCGTCGGGCGGCAACGGCAAGCGCCACAACCACCGCGCGTCCGGCAACGGCAACGGCCGCAAGCGGCCGGCGCAGGGCAAGTCGCGACGTCGTCCGGCGCAGGCGCGCCCGGCGGGCTAGGCTCTAGTCCTCCACCCGTCGCCGCAGCGCCTTGGTGCGGCCGCGGCGGGTCTTGCTGTCGAGGCGTTTCTGCTGCGAGGCGCGGGTCGGCTGGGTCGGCTTGCGCGGCCGCTGCGTCGCACTGGCGCGCTGCACCAGCGAGCGCAGGCGCCGCAGCGCTTCTTCCCGGTTCATGTCCTGGCTGCGGTGCTGCCCGGCCTTGATGACGATGACGCCGTCCTTGGTGATGCGCCGGTCGGGCAGCGCCAGCAGGCGCCGCTTGATCTCCTCCGGCAGGGAAGAGGCGCGCACGTCGAAGCGCAGGTGCACGGCGCTGGCCACCTTGTTGACGTTCTGGCCACCGGCGCCCCGGGCGCGGATGGCGCTGACGACGATCTCGTCGTCGGGGATCTCGATGTGGCGATTGATGCGCAGCATGGGCTCACCGGTAAGCGTCCCCCTGCAGGAGCGGCCTTTCCCGCGATCCCGCCGCGGGCGGGATGGTCCGGAGGCCGCCGTTTTTCGCGGGCAAGCCCGCTCCTGCACGGGGAGGGTGTGGGCGGGGGAGGGATCATTATAATCGCCGCATGCTGAAATTCGACCATTTGACCCTGCGCCGTGGCGCGCGCGTGCTGTTCGAGGACGCCTGCTTCCAGGTCCATCCCGGCCAGAAGCTCGGTGTCACCGGCGCCAACGGCTGCGGCAAATCCAGCCTGTTCGCCCTCCTGCTCGACGAACTGCACGCCGACGCCGGCGAACTGCGGTTGCCGCCCGACTGGGTGATCGCGCACGTCGCCCAGGAGACGCCGGCCGATACGCGCCCGGCCCTCGACTATGTGCTGGACGGCGATGCCGAATTGCGGGCGCTGCAGCGGCAGCTGGCCGAAGCCGAGGCCGCGCAGGCGGGCGAGCGCATCGCCGCCCTGCATGTGCGCCTGGAGCAGGTCGACGGCTACAGCGCGCCCAGCCGCGCCGCCGTGCTGCTGCACGGGCTGGGCTTCCGGCCCGGCGAAGAGACGCGGCCGGTGGACAGCTTCTCCGGCGGCTGGCGCATGCGGCTCAACCTGGCGCGGGCCCTGATGTGCCGCTCCGACCTGCTGCTGCTCGACGAGCCGACCAACCACCTGGACCTGGATGCGGTCATCTGGCTGGAGGGCTGGCTGCGCGACTACCCCGGCACCCTGCTGCTGATCTCCCACGACCGCGACTTCCTCGACCGCGTCGCCACCCACATCGCCCATATCGAGCACCGGCGCATCGCCCTCTACAGCGGCAACTACAGCGCCTTCGAACGGCTGCGCGCCGAGCGCCTGGCTACGCACCGGGCCGAATACGAGAAACAGCAGCGCGAGATCGCGCACATCCGCCGCTTCGTGAACCGCTTTCGCGCCAAGGCCACCAGGGCGCGCCAGGCGCAGAGCCGCCTGAAAGCATTGCAGCGCATGGAGCAGATTGCGCCGGCGCACGTCGATTCGCCGTTCCACTTCGCGTTCCGGCCCGCCGAACGGCTGCCGTCGCCGCTGCTGCGGCTGGACCGGGCAGCGGCCGGCTATGTCGGAACGGCCGTGATCGAAGGCGTGAACCTGGACCTGGCGCCGGGCGACCGCATCGGCCTGCTGGGGGCCAACGGCGCCGGCAAGTCCACCCTGGTGCGGCTGCTGGCCGGCGAACTGGCGCCGCTGGCCGGGCGCCGCGAGCCGGCGAAGGACGCCCGCATCGGCTACTTCGCCCAGCACCAGCTCGAACAACTGCGTCCCGACCGCACCCCGCTCGCGCACCTGCTGGCGCTGGATCCCGGTGCGCGCGAGCAGGAACTGCGCGACTACCTGGGCGGCTTCGGTTTCTCCAGCGACCAGGCGCTGGCGCCGGTGGCGCCCTTTTCCGGCGGCGAGAAGGCGCGCCTGGTGCTGGCGCTGCTGGTGTACCGGCGGCCCAACCTGCTGCTGCTCGACGAACCCACCAACCACCTGGACCTGGAGATGCGCCAGGCGCTGGCCCTGGCGTTGCAGGACTTCGACGGGGCGGTGGTGCTGGTGTCCCACGACCGGCACCTGCTGCGGCTGTCCGCCGACCGCCTGCTGCTGGTGGACGACGGCCGGGTGGACGACTTCGACGGCAGCCTGGACGACTACCCCGGGTGGTTGGCCGAGCGCAGCCGCGCCGCCAGCCGGGCGCCACGAGCCCCGGCCGGCGAGCACCGGGCGGCGGCGCGTCGCGACCGCAAGCGCGAGGAGGCCGAGCAGCGCCGGCGCCTGCAACCGCTGCGCCGGCGCCTGGAAACCGCCGAGACGGAATTGGAGCGCCTGCAGGCCGAACGCGCCGGCCTGGAACAGCGCCTGGCCGACCCCGGGCTCTACGGCGACGACCGCAAGCCGCAGCTCAAGGCGCTGCTGCTGGAGAAGGCCGACCTGGACCGCCGCTGCGAGGCGGCGGAAGCCGAATGGCTGGCCGCGGCGGAGGCCCTGGAATCCGTCGCTCCCTCCGCTTGAGGGCCATGGCTCCTCCCCGACCGAGTGGGCAACCGCGGCGCCGCCACGGCTTTACCGATTCCCTTCGCGTCCTTCGCGGTCAACAAAAGCTCCCTTTTCTGGGGCCGGTTTTTCTACCCGGTTCGTCGAAGAGGCTTGACTAGACCGACCGGTCAACTATACTGCGTCACATGGTCCCCGCCACCGACACCCGCCAGCGCCTCATCGATTCGGCCCGCGAGCTGATCTACTCGCGCAGCTACGCCGACGTCGGCGTGGCCGCCATCTGCGAGCACGCCGGGGTGCGCAAGGGCAGTTTCTACCATTTCTTTCCCAGCAAGCAGGAACTGACCCTGGCGGTGCTGGATGCGTCCTTTCTGGAGATGAAGCAGCAGCTGCTGGACCGCGCCTTCGCGCCCGACCGGCCGCCGCTGGCGCGGCTGGAGCGGTTTCTGGACATGACCTGGGCGTTCCAGAAGCAGATGAAGGAGGCCACCGGGCATATGCCCGGCTGCCCGTTCGGCAACCTGGGGGCGGAGCTCTCCACCCGCGACGAAACCATTCGCCGCAAGGTGGACGCCGTGTTCTCCAGCCTGCGCAGCGGCATGCGCGACCTGCTGGCCGAAGCGGTACAGGCCGGCGACCTGGAACCCGTCGATATCGACGCCACGGCGGCGGCCATGCTGGCCTACTTCGAGGGCGTGCTGCTCACCGCCAAGACCCGGAACGACCCCGATGTACTCAAGCAACTGGCGCCGGCCATGCTGGGCATTCGCATTCCGCCGCAGGCGGAGAGCGCATGAATGGCCGGCGTTTTTTTACGCCCGGACAGAACCGACCGGTCAACTATCATTCACCCAAAGGAGATCCTGCCCATGCAGACCCAGTCCCGAACCATCGACACTGAACAGCCCCTGCTCACCCCGATCCCGCCGGCCGGCCAGGAAGACCGCGTCGAAGCCGTGTTCGCTCGGGTCCGGGAGCGCCTCGGCTTCGTGCCCGACGGCCTGCGCCTGTACAGTTTCAGCCCGCCGCTGCTGGAAGCCTTCGTGACCAATATCGGCTACTTCCGCGACGGCACCGGCCTGCCGCCGGCGCTGACCACCTTCATCCGCTACCTGGTGTCGTCGGACGCCGGCTGCCGCTTCTGCATCGACCTGAACGAGGGCTTCCTGGCCCACCTGGGCGTGGACCTGGATGCGGCCCGCGCGGCGCGGGCCGACGTGGAGGCTGCGCCGCTGGAGCCGCGCGAGCGGCTGCTGCTGAAGCTGGCGCTGAAGTCGGTGGAGGCGCCGCAGGACATCGGCAGCGACGATCTGGAGGCGGTCCGTGCGCACGGCTGGAGCGAGCGTGATATCTTCGACGCCGTGGTGCAGGCGGCCAGCAACCGGGCGTTCAACTTCGTGCTGCGCAGCTTCAAGGTGGAGCGGCAGGGCGTGTTCGCCTGACCCCATACGCGAACGCCGATCGTGCCCACCGTAGGAGCGGGCTTGCCCGCGATCCCGCCGCAGGCGGGGCGAGGGGGCGGCGGTCGCCGCATTCATCGCGGCCAAGGCCGCTCCTACAGTGTCATTGCAGGCATGGACGGCCCCTGTAGGAGCGGGCTTGCCCGCGATCCCGCCGCAGGCGAGGCGAGGGGACGGCGGTTGCCGCATCCATCGCGGCCAAGGCCGCTCCTGCAGCGTCATCGCAGGCATGGACGGCCCCTGTAGGAGCGGGCTTGCCCGCGATCCCGCTGCAGGCGGGGCGACGGGGCGGCGGTCGCCGCATCCATCGCGGCCAAGGCCGCTCCTACAACGTCATCGCAGGGGCATGGACGGCCCCTGTAGGAGCGGGCTTGCCCGCGATCCCGCTGCAGGCGGGGCGACGGGGCGGCGGTCGCCGCATCCATCGCGGCCAAGGCCGCTCCTACAGCGTCATCGCAGGCATGGACGGCCCCTGTAGGAGCGGGCTTGCCCGCGATCCCGCCGCAGGCGGGGCGACGGGGCGGCGGTTGCCGCATCCATCGCGGCCAAGGCCGCTCCTACAGCGTCATCGCAGGCATGGACGGTCCCTGTAGGAGCGGGCTTGCCCGCGATCCCGCCGCAGGCGGGGCGACGGGGCGGCGATTGCCGCATCCATCGCGGCCAAGGCCGCTCCTGCAGGGTGTTGGCGATCGTCTGCGGTGGGGGCGCCGCCCGGATTTCCACATGGCATCGTGCAAAGGAGGAAGACATGCAGGTGAGCGAAGCGGTGCGCGCGCGGCGCGCCATCAAGTGGTACGACCCGGATCACGTCATGCCGGAAGACACCTTCCGCACCCTGATGGAGCACGTCATCCTGTCGCCGACGGCCTTCAATATCCAGAACTGGCGCTTCGTGCGCGTTACCGACCCGGAGCAGCGCAAGGCGATACGCGCCGTGGCCTGGGACCAGGCCCAGGTGACCGACGCTTCCGAACTGCTGGTGCTGTGTTTCGACAACAAGGCCTGGGCCAGGCAGCCTGAGCGCTACTGGCGCAACGCACCCCAGGAGGTGCAGGACTTTCTGCTGCCGGCGCTGGCCGGGTATTACCGCGACAAGCCGCAGGTGGAGCGCGACGAGGGCATGCGCTCCTGCGGGCTGGCGGGGCAGACGCTGATGCTGGTGGCAAAGGAACTCGGCTACGACACCTGTCCCATGGACGGCTTCGACTATGCCGCCGTGGCCGACATCATCGGCCTGCCGGACGACCACGACATCGCCTACATGATCGCCATCGGCAAGGGCATCGGGGAGCCCTGGCCGCGCCCCGGCCAGCTGGCGCTGGACGAGGTGTTGATCGAGAACCGGTTCTGAGCGCGGTCAGTCCCTGCCGTTGGCGCCGGCGGGCACCAGGCCGAGGAATTCGGAGATCTGGACGCGCATGTTCATGGCGTCGCGGTAGCCGAGTTCGATCAGTTCCTGGCAGAACGCCGATTCGAACAACAGGTAGCTGAGCAGTGGCCGGCCCTCGTGGGTCAGGGCGCCCAGGGCCTTGAGCAGCAGGCGCACCGAGCGCGGGAAGTCGCGGGCATGGAGTTCGGCGATTTCACGGATGTCGAGGCTGGGTTCGACGACCAGGAAATCGATGGGCTGCAAGGTGGCGTCCTCGTACTCGATGTAGCGTTCGCCGCATTCGGACAGGATGTGGTTGAGGCGGTTCATGCGCTCGATGTCGGCGTCCAGCGCATCCATGAAGATGGTGTCGAGCATGTAGCCGGTGACCTGGCCGATGGTGGGGTAGGGCGCTTCCATCCTGCCCACCGGCACGGTATCCGGGATGGGGTTGCGCACGCCGATGATGAGCAGCCGGTTGGCGCCGAGGTGGATGGCCGGGCTCAGGGGGGCGTTCTGGCGCATGGAGCCGTCGCCGTGGTATTCGTTGTTCAGCCACACGGCGGGAAAGATCAGCGGTATGGCGGACGACGCCATGAGGTGGTCGATGCCGATCTCCTGGGGCGTGCCGAAGCGCCGCGCCCGCTGCCAGGGCTGCAGGTCCGGCCGGCCCTGGAAATAGCTGACGGAATGACCGCTGGTGTAGCTGGAGGCGGTGACCGCCAGGGCCCGCAGGGCGCCGCTGTCGATGGCCTGCTGGATGCGGGCGAAGCGGATGTGGCTCTCGATCATGTGGCGCAGCGGTTCGTTGTCGAGCAGGGCGCGCGGGCCGGCGGTGCCGAGCCGGGCGGTGGCGAAGGCCGTGGTCCAGCGCAGCCCGCTCTTGAGCGCCTTCCAGGAATCCGTGTAGAAGACCTTGGCGCAATGGAAGTTCTCCCAGATGCCGTTCAGCCGCGCCACGCCCTCATGGAACTGCATGGCATTGCTGGCCAGCACCGCAGCGTTGATGGCGCCCGCCGAGGTGCCGCTCATGACCGGGAAGGGGTTGGGCGAATGCTCGGGCAGCATGTCCGCGATGGCGCGCAGTACACCGGCCTGGTAGGCGTTGCGGGCGCCGCCACCTGGCAGGATGAGGCCGTTGATCGGCGGAATCTCTTTCTTCTTGCGTGAAAACCAGTACAAGGCCCGGGCTCCGCTGGCGCGTGGGGGTTAGATAATCACAGAACCGGCAAGATTTCCATGCGTTGCCGTCATTTGCCTTTATAGCGGCAGATGCCTAGTATTACTTTCAATAACAGGCAGCTCCCGGCAGGGCGCCCGCGCACGGCGTGCCTGTGGCCGGCCGCCACAATAAACCGGTTATCGCAGAGAGGCTTTCGTGCCCGCCATCCCAACAGTCCCCGTCGCCTTTGCGGTCCGCACCGGCCTGCTGGCCACCGCCATGCTGTTCGGCGCGGCGGCGCACGCCCAGGAGGCCGACGATGCGCTGCTGTCCGAAGACGCCTTCCTCGACGAGGTACCGGTGGTGCTGTCCGCCACCCGCCTCAGCCAGTCGGTGGCCGACGCCCCGGTCGCCACCACCATCATCGACCGGCAGATGATAGAGGCGTCGGGGTTCACCGAGATACCGGACCTGCTGCGCCTGGCGCCGGGCTTCATCGTCAACTACGAGAACGGCCACACCCAGGCGGTCGGCTACCACATGCTCAACGACCGCTTCTCGCGCCGCATGCAGGTGCTGATCGACGGCCGGTCCGTGTATACGCCGGCGGTCGGCGGCGTGCCCTGGACCGATCTGCCGCTGACCATCGACAACATCGAGCGCATCGAGGTGATCCGCGGCCCCAACGCGGTGACCTACGGCTCCAATTCCTTCATGGCGGTCATCAACATCATCACCCGCCCGGCGGCGCTGGCCCAGGGCAGCCGCGTCAGCGTCAACGCCGGCGGCAACGGTCTGGCCGAGGCCTTCGTCCACCACGGCGGTAACCGGGGACGGCTGGACTACCGCGCCACCGTCGGCTACCGCCAGGACGACGGCTTCGACGAACGCTTCGACGCCAAGCGTGTGCGCATCGCCACCCTGCGCGGCGACTACAGCCCGGGCAGCGACGACAACCTGTCGCTGCAGCTCGGCTTCAACAAGACCACCCGCGGTAAGGACGGCATCTTCGACGACTACATCCCCAATCATTCGGCCACCAGCTACACCCAGTTCCAGCAGCTCACCTGGGAGCATGCCCTCGGCAGCGCCGGCGAACTGCGGCTGCAGGTCTACCACAACCTGACCAAGGACCTGAACACCTACGTCAGCGATCCCATCGGCGCGCTGGGCGGCGCGCGACTGCCCTTCGACGAGCGCAGCGATGCCGAGCGCTACGATTTCGAGCTGCAGCACACCGTCTCGCCGCTGCGACCGCTGCGGCTGGTATGGGGTCTGGGCGCGCGCCGGGACGAGGTGACTGCACCGCTGTTCTTCAGTACCGCCAACACCCGCAACAACCGCGTCCAGCGCCTATTCGTCAACGGCGAATACTCGCTGGACGACAGGACGCTGATCAACGCCGGGGTCATGTACGAACACAACGACATCAGCGGCTCGCACACCTCGCCGCGGCTGGCGGTCAACCACCATTTTTCGCGCGCTCACACCCTGCGCCTGTCGGTCTCGCGAGCCTACCGCATGCCGGTGCTGTTCGAGGACATGCCCGACTACCGCTTTCCGGTCGCCATCCCCAACAATGCCGTGCTGGTCGACAACGGCGAGCTGGATGCCGAGCAGATGACCGCCTGGGAGATCGGCTACCTCGGCAGCTTCCCGGAACACGGGCTTTCGCTGGACGCCAAGCTCTACTACAACGACATCAACGACCTCATCAGCCTCGATTCGCGCCCCGATGCCTCGGGCCTGACCGGCACCGTACTGTTCTTCGACAACCTGGACGACGTCACCATCAAGGGCGTCGAGCTGGCGGCCCGCTACCGCTACGCGCGGCACGGCCGCCTGCAACTCGGCTACACCCACCAGGACCTGTTCGGCACCGACCGTTCGATCTACGGCACCTACAGCATCGCCGGTCCCTCGGACATGCTGAAGCTGTTCCTGATGCACGACTTCGGCGGCCTGGATGCCAGCGTCGGCTACTACTACCTGTCAAACATCAAGGAGTTCTCGACCAGCGGCGACCGGCCCGACCAGCACCGGGTGGACGTACGCCTGGCGCGCAGCTGGAAGCGCGCCCATTCGCGCACCACCCTGGCGCTGGTGGTGCAGAACCTGTTCGACGAGAACCAGGAAACCGAGCTCAGAAACAACATCGATCGGCGGATCCATGCATCATTCGCCTTCAGTTACCGGTAGTTGCAGTATCAGACGGGCAGCAGTCTGCCCGAGGCGCAAGGAAGCCGTTTCATGAAATTGCGGAAACAGCAGGTCGGTACCGGCCGTTCGGCAGCACGCTGGCTGTCAGGCATGCTGCTGTGTGCACTGCTGCTGCCGGCGGCCTGGTCGCAGGCGGAGTCGGTGAGCCGCATCCGCTTCGTCAGCAGCCAGAAGTCGGGTCCTTACATGGAGTTCGTCGAGCAGCTGGTGAGGGACCTGGGGACGGGCAACGGCCTGCGCGTGAGCGCCGAAGTGCTCACCCCGGACGACCTCGGGGATCGCGCGGGTGATGCGCAGGCTGTCGATCTGGTGGTGGCAGTGGGTACCCGGGCGGCGCTGGCGCTGGGCCGGCACCCGCCGCAGGAGCCGGTGCTGCACGCGCTCATTCCGGCGCCGACCTTCGAGCGCCTGCTGCACGACGGGCGCCTGGCCTGCGTGCCGCGGCGCTGCGGCGCGGTGTACGTCAACCAGCCGCTGGAACGCATGATCCGGGTGGCGCGGGCGGCGTTGCCGGATATACGCCGGCTCGGCGTTGTGCTGGGTCCGACCTCGCGCGGTCAGTTGCATGCGCTGGTCAAGGTGGCGGGGCGCCACGGTTTCGTGATCGAATCCGCCCGGGTGGAGGCGCCCGGTGAGCTGCAGGCGGCGCTGGACCGGGTGCTGGCGAAGTCGGAGGCCCTGTTCGCGCTGCCCGACCCGCTGGTGTACAACAGCCGCACGGCGAAGAGTATCCTGTTGACGACATACCGGCACAAGGTGCCCATGATTGCGTACTCGAAATCCTATCTCAAGGCAGGCGCCACGCTGGCGGTGTACTCGACGCCGGCGCAGCTCGCCCGCCAGGCGGCCGCCATGATCCGGCGCTACCTGCACTCGCGCCCGCGGCGCCTGACGGAGCGTGCCTGGCCGGTCTACTACAGCATCCGGATCAACGAGTACGTGGCGCGGTCGCTGGGGCTGGACATCGTCTACACGCCGCAGCTGGTGGAACTCATGAAGGCGGGCGGGGATGAATAACCTGGACATCAAGAACCGGGTGTTCCTGGTCAGTCTGGTGCCGCTGGTGGTCACCGGTATTCTGCTGTCGGGCTATTTCATCTACGACAAGATCGTCGACATCGGTGCCAGCCTGGACGAGAAGGGCCGTTCGCTGGCCGAGCACCTGGCTCCGGCGGCGGAATACGGCGTTATTTCGGGTAACCTCGACAGCGTCACGCGGCTGCTCTATTCGGCGGCCCGCGACCGGGATATCCAGGCCATCGTGGTCACCGATGCCCGCGGCGGCCTGCTGGTGCAGACCCGCCCGTCCAGCGTGGCGGAGATCCGGGCGCTGATCGAGTCCGGCGGCGACGGCCTGTCGCGCGCCTTCCAGGCGCCGATCTTCCGCAGCAGCCTGGCGGTGGACGATTTCGAGTCGGCCCCGGACGTGGACGGCGCCGCCACGAGGCGGGCCCAGCCGGAGCAGGTCGGCAACGTCTACGTGGTGGTGACGCGCGAGCACGCCATCGCGCGCCAGACCGACGCCATCGTCAATGGCCTGTGGATCACCTTCGTGGCCTTCCTGGTGACCGCCTACCTGGCGGCCCGCCTGGCCCAGGGGGTGACCTCGCCCATCCGTTCGCTGACGCGCGTGGTGGGCGCCCTGCGCGAGGGTGACCTGGGCCGGCGCCTGGAGGTCGACGCGGGCGGCGAGATCGGCCTGCTGCAGGAAGGTGTGAACGCCATGGCCGAGTCGCTGCAGCGGGCGCGCGAGAACGAGCGCCGGCGCGCCGAGGACGAGATCTTCATCGAAAAGGTGAAGGCGCAGACCACGCTGGAATCGCTCGGCGAAGGGGTGCTGACCACCGGTGCCGACGGCCGGGTCAGCTACCTGAACCCGGCCGCCGAATGCCTCACCGGCTGGAGCAGCCGCGACGCCGTGGGCCGGGCGCTGGGCGAAGTGTTCCACATCTTCCCTTCGGCCGGCAGCGTGGCGCTGGACTACCCGGTGCAGGACTGTATCGCCGACGGCCGCACCATTCACCACGACCTGCCGCTGCGGCTGCAGAGCCGCAACGGCGCCGAGTTCATCATCCAGGACACGGCCACGCCGATCCGCGACAAGCAGGGCCGCGTCATCGGCATGGTGCTGGTGTTCCACGATTATTCCAACCTGCACCGCATGTCGGAGCGGCTCGCCTACCAGGCCTCGCACGACGACCTGACCGGGCTGCTCAACCGGCGCGAGTTCGAGGTGCAGCTGTCGCGTACCCTGGAGGAAGTGCGCCTCAACGGCACCGAGCATGCGCTGTGCTACATCGACCTCGACCAGTTCAAGGTGGTCAACGACACCTGCGGCCACCACGCCGGCGACGAGCTGCTGCGCCAGCTCACCCTGCAGATCGAGGGCCGCATCCGCAAGCACGACATCTTTGCGCGTCTCGGCGGCGACGAGTTCGGCATCATCCTCAAGGACTGTCCCCTGGACAGCGCCGCAAAGCTCGCCGAGGACATCCGCAGCGCCGTGCGCAGCTTCCAGTTCGCCTGGCAGCAGCACAGTTTCGAGGTCGGCGCCAGTATCGGCCTGGTGCCGATCAGCAACGCCCACGTCACCAGCAGCGAGTTGATGATGACGGCCGATTCGGCCTGCTACATCGCCAAGGACAAGGGCCGCAACCGCATCCACGTCTACGAGCCGACCGACGAGGACGTGATCCGCCATACCGGCGACATGCAGTGGCTGCAGCGCCTCAACCAGAGCCTGGAGGCCGACCGCTTCGAACTCCACGGCCAGTGCATCGTACCCCTGTCGGATGGTGCGAGCCACATCGACTACCACGAAGTGCTGCTGCGCATGCGCGACCCGGAGCGAGGCCTCATCCTGCCCGACAACTTCATCCCGGCCGCCGAGCGTTACCAGCTGATGATGCCCATCGACCAGTGGGTGGTGAGCCGGGTGTTCCGGATGCTGGGTGAATCCGGCCTGGGACGCATGCCCGGCGGCCGCGGCATGCCGGTCTTCAGTATCAACCTGTCGGCCCAGTCACTGACCGAGGAAGGTTTCCTGGACTTCGTGACCCGGCATCTCGACGCCTCCGGCATCGATCCGGCCATGATCGCCTTCGAGATCACCGAGACCGCCGCCATCACCCACCTGGCGCGGGCGGTGCATTTCATCGAGGCGCTGAAGGCGCACGGTTGCCGCTTCCTGCTGGACGACTTCGGCAGCGGCCTGAGTTCGTTCGGTTACCTGAGCAACCTGCCCATCGACTACATCAAGATCGACGGCCACTTCGTCAGCGACCTGACCCGCAACCCGGTGAGCCGCTCCATCGTCGAATCCATCGTGCGCATCGGCCGCGTCATGGGTGTCAAGACCATCGCCGAGTTCGTGGAGTCGGCCGAGCTGGAGGACGAGGCGCGCCAGTGTGGCATCGACTACGCGCAGGGCTACGGCATCCGCGAGCCGCGGCCGCTGGCCGATATCATCACGGATCTGCGCGCCGGCCGCGAGAGTCGCAGCGTCGGCTGAATGGCCTTGCGCAGCGCCGGCATCCTGCTCTACCGCCGGCGGGCGGGGCGCCTCGAAGTCTTCCTCGCCCACCCCGGCGGCCCGTACTTCGCCGGCCGCGACGCCGGCGTCTGGTCCATTCCGAAGGGTTTGATCGAGGACGGCGAGGAGCCGCTGCAGACCGCCATCCGCGAGTTCCGCGAGGAGACC
Source organism: Thiohalobacter sp. (assembly GCA_026984835.1). GTDB lineage: Bacteria > Pseudomonadota > Gammaproteobacteria > DSM-19610 > DSM-19610 > JALSRI01. The sequence continues at coordinate 14,632 of JALSRI010000103.1, forward strand.
GGCTTCGAACCGCACGGCGAGTTCATCGACCTCGGCACGGTGCGCCTGAGCAGCGGCAAGATCGTGCACGCCTGGGCGCTGCAGATGGACGTCGACCCCGAACGCATGGTCAGCAACAGCTTCGAAATGGAATGGCCGCGCCATTCCGGCCAGGTGCGTGAATACCCGGAAATGGACCGCGGCGCCTGGTTCGACCTCGACACGGCGCGCGTCAAGATCAGCGCCGGCCAGCGCCCGCTGCTCGACCGCCTGCAGCAAGAGCTCCCCCTGTAGGAGCGGGCTTGCCCGCGATCCGGCGCAGCCGGGGTGAGGGGTGGTGGCCGCCGCATTCATCGCGGCCAAGGCCGCTCCTACAGCGTTGGCATGTTCCCCTGTAGGAGCGGGCTTGCCCGCGATCCGGCGCAGCCGGGGTGAGGGGGGGGTGTGGCCGCCGCATTCATCGCGGCCAAGGCCGCTCCTACAGCGTTGGCACGTTCCCCTGTAGGA
>JALSRI010000104.1 GCA_026984835.1 Thiohalobacter sp.
GGCCAGCCCCATGCCGAAGATCAGGCCTCGATGCAGCATGGACACGGGATTGACCAGCTCCCAGGCGATGCCGCCGGTGACGGCCGCCAGCAGCAGCGTGACGCCCAGGATCCAGTAGCGGGTGTTGCGCGACAGGCGCGAGGCGCCGGTCAGGCCGATGCGCTCGCGCAGCCAGTGGGCGCCGTCGGTCACCAGGTTGACCGGGCAGACCCAGGAACAGTACGCGCGACCGCCGACCAGGAAATAGAAGACCAGCACGATCAGTGCGCCGGTCAGCGCCGCCGTCTCCGGCAGGTGGCCGGTCAGCAGCGACTGCAGCAGCACATAGGGATCGGTCAGCGGCAGCACGTCCAGCGTGACACTGGAATTGAGGTTGCCCTTGACGATCCAGATGCCGGCCCAGGGTCCGAGCAGGAACAGCGCCAGGATGCCGAACTGGCTCAGGCGCCGCAGCAGCAGCCACTTGTGGGCGCCCAGCCAGCCCTTGCTGGTCACTGCCCCGGCGCCGGGATGTGCGAGCCTCGCCATCAGTGCTGCTCCACCACGCCGCGGTTGAGGGTGTCCAGGGCCGAATCGCCGAACGGCGTATCGGCGCCGCCCGACGATTCGTCCAGGATCAGGCCCTTGCCCTCGTACTCGTAGCGCTGGCCCTCGGGCAGGTTGTAGCGGTGCGGGGTGTCCGGCGTCACCAGGCTGTGGCCGGCCTTCTCCTTTTCCTTCCAGCCGAGCCGGTAGTGATGACCCAGCTCGCCCTTGGCGAGTTGCCGCGGCATGACCTTGATGGCGGCCTCCTCCATCACGCAGGCGCGCTCGCACTTGCCGCAGCCGGTGCAGGCGTCCGAGTGCACCACCGGAATGAAGAACGCATGCATGCCGGAACGCGGGTTGTGCTGCCTCTCCAGGGTGATGGCCTTGTCGCGCACCGGGCAGACGTTGTAACACACCTCGCAGCGCAGGCCCTGGAAAGCGATGCAGGTCTCCTGGTCGACCAGTACGGCCAGGCCCATGCGGGCGTCGTCGATGTCGGTCAGGCCGTGATCCAGGGCGCCGGTCGGACAGGCCTTGACGCAGGGGATGTCCTCGCACATCTCGCAGGGCACCTGGCGGGCGATGAAATACGGCGTGCCGGTGGCCACCGGCTCGCCCAGCTTCGACAGCCTCAGCGTGTCGTAGGGACAGTCGCGGACGCACAGGCCGCAGCGGACGCAGGCGCCGAGGAAATCCGGCTCCGGCAGGGCGCCGGGCGGGCGGATGGCCTGCGGCGGCAGCGAGGCGGCCTGGCGCGAATACAGGCCCACGCCCAGACCCAGCAGCGCCACGCCGCCGGCGGTGCGCGCCACCTCGACCAGGAAGCGCCGCCGGCCGGGCGCATTGGGCGCCACCCGCCTGGATTTGTCGGCCGCCGCCGCCATGCCGGCCTCAGGCCTTCACCACCTTGACCGCGCACTTCTTGTAGTCCGTCTCCTTGGACAGCGGGTCGGTGGCGTCCAGCGTGACCTTGTTGATAAGACGGCCGGCGTCGAACCAGGGCACGAAGATCAGGCCCCGGGGCGGCCTGTTGCGACCGCGCGTCTCGACGCGCGCGACGATCTCACCGCGCCGGCTGACCACCCTGGCGGGCAGGCCGCGGCGCAGGCCGCGCGCCCTGGCGTCGTCCGGGTGCATGAAGATCACCGCGTCCGGGAAGGCGCGATAGAGTTCCGGCACGCGCCGCGTCATGGACCCCGAGTGCCAGTGCTCCAGCACCCGCCCGGTCGACAGCCACAGATCGTACTCGTCGTCCGGGCTCTCGGCCGGCGGCTCATAGGGGGCGAAGATGATATTGGCGCGGCCGTCCTTGCGGCCATAGAAACGCAGCTCCTCGCCCTTGGCCACATAGGGATCATAGCCCTCGCGGTAGCGCCACAGGGTCTCCTTGCCGTCCACCACCGGCCAGCGCAGGCCGCGCGCCTTGTGGTAGGCGTCGAACGGCGCCAGGTCGTGGCCCTTCTTCGGGCCTTCCAGGCCGAAGCGGCGGTATTCCTCGAACAGGCCCTTTTGCGGATAGAAGCCGAAATGCTCCATCTCGTGGTTGTCGTAGACGTTGCCGGCCGAGTCCTTCACTTCCTGCTTCGGGTACTTGTCCACCTGGCCGTTGCGGTAGAGGATCTCGTAGAGGGTCTTGCCGCGGTATTCGGGCGCTTTCGCCAGCAGCTCCTCCGGCCAGACTTCCTCGGCCTTGAAACGCTTGGAGAACTCCATGAGCTGCCACAGATCCGACCTCGCCTCGCCCGGCGGCGCCACCTGCTGGCGCCAGAACTGGGTGCGGCGCTCGGCGTTGCCGTAGGCGCCCTCCTTCTCCGTCCACATGGCGGTGGGCAGGATCAGGTCGGCGGCCATGGCCGTCACGGTCGGGTAGGGGTCGGAGACGACGATGAAGTTGGCCGGGTTGCGGTAACCGGGCCAGGTCTCCTCGTTCATGTTGGCCGCGGCCTGCATGTTGTTGTTGCACATGACCCAGTAGGCGTTCAGCTTGCCGTCCCTGAGCATGCGGTTCTGCAGCACGGCGTGGTAGCCCTTCTTGCCGGGCAGGGTGCCTTCCGGCAGCTTCCAGATCTTCTCGGCGAAATCGCGGTGCGGCTTCTTGAACACGACGTAGTCGGCCGGCAGGCGGTGGGCGAAGGTGCCGACCTCGCGCGCCGTGCCGCAGGCCGAGGGCTGGCCGGTGAGCGAGAACGGGCTGTTGCCCGGCTCCGAGATCTTGCCCATCAGCAGGTGCACGTTGTAGACCAGGCCGTTCACCCACACGCCACGGGAGTGCTGGTTGAAGCCCATGGTCCAGAACGAGGTGACCTTCTTGTCGGGGTCGGCATAGACCCTGGCCAGCCATTCGAGCTGGTCCTTGGGCACGCCGGACAGCTTCGAGGTGTACTCCAGGGTGTAGGGCTCGACCGATTTGGCATACTCCTCGAAGCTGATCTTCGACAGCTTGCCCTTGCCCGGATTCTTCGCCTTCTGCTCCAGCGGGTGTTCCGGGCGCAGGCCGTAGCCGATGTCGGTCGGTGTCCGGGTGAAGTTGACGTGCTTGCCGATGAAGTCCTTGTTGTAGGCCTTGGTCTGGATGATGTGGTTGGCGATGTAATTGAGGATCGCCAGGTCCGTCTGGGGGGTGAACACCATGCCGTTGTCGGCCAGCTCGAAGCAGCGGTGCTTGAAGGTGGACAGCACGTGCACCTCGCAACCCTCCTTCGTCAGGCGGGTGTCGGTCAGGCGCGACCACAGGATGGGGTGCATCTCCGCCATGTTGGAACCCCACAGCACGAACACGTCGGCGTGTTCCAGGTCGTCGTAGCAGCCCATGGGCTCGTCGGCGCCAAAGGCGCGGATGAAACCGCCCACCGCGGACGCCATGCAGTGGCGGGCGTTGGGATCGATGTTGTTGGAGCGGAAGCCGGCCTTGTACAGCTTGGAGGCGGCGTAGCCCTCCCACACCGTCCACTGGCCGGAACCGAACATGCCGACGCTCGAGGTGATCTTCTCCGGCGGCAGGCCCTTGTTGCGTTCCAGGTCCTTCCTGATGGCCGCCTTCCACTTCTCGGCCATGATGTCGAAGGCCTGGTCCCAGCTGATGGGTTCGAAGTGGCCTTCCTTGTCGAACCTGCCGTTCTTCATGCGCAGCAGCGGCGTCTTCAGGCGATCCTTGCCGTACATGATCTTGGACAGGAAGTAGCCCTTGATGCAGTTCAGGCCACGGTTGACCGGTGCGTCGGGATCGCCCTGGGTAGCCACCACGCGACCCTCGCGGGTGCCCACCAGCACGCTGCAACCGGTGCCGCAGAAACGGCACGGCGCCTTGTCCCAGCGTATCCGGGCGTCGGACTTGGCCAGCGCCGTCTTGATGCCGGGCACCGTGATGCCCGCCGCTGCCGCGGTGGCGGCAATGGCATTCGACTTGATGAAGTCACGCCTGGTCAGTTTCATGGCTACGCCTCCTGTGAACCCGCAATCTGTTCTGAATCGTCGTATTCGTGATAGATCATGGATGCCGCGATCACGCCCGGCAGATCCTGCATCCTGACGACGCTGTCGGCCATGGCACGGTCACCGTCCTCCTCGACGGTCACCACCAGGCGACCGTCGGGATTGGCGCCGTGCACCTCGACACCGTCCATCCGTTCCAGTTCTGCCCGCACCGAGTCGATCTTCTCCGGCCGCGCGCGTACCAGGACACCACTGATGTTCATGTCTGCATCCTCCCGCTCTCAACCGCGGTGCATCTGTATGGAGCCAGCCGGACAGACCGACTGGCAGGACCCGCAACCGGTGCACTGCGCCTGGTCCAGCATCGGCCGGGCGACGCTGCCCGCACGCGGCCGGAAGCGGATCGCCAGCGGATCGCAGTGGTCGCCGCAGCTGCGGCATTCGACACCCCGGTTCGTCACGCAGGTTTCGTCGATATAGGCCTTCAGCGACCAGGCCCTTCCGCTGCCATCGGCCAGCGCGCCGGTACCACAGGCCTGCACGCATTCCCCGCAGAAAGTGCAACCGCCGCGGCCGAAATCGACCTGTGGAAAACCGCCTCTGCCGCTGACCAGGATGCCTTCGGGACAGGCGCCGATGCAGTCGCCGCAACCATCGCACAGTTCGGTGAAACGGGCCTCCGGCAACGCCCAGGGCGGCCTCTGCGGCGCCGCCCTGCCCGTGAAGTCTCCACGCAGAAACTGCAGTCGGCTGATTCCCCTGGCGCTCATGACTCCGATAGACCCTCCCGGTGATCGCTACTGTGCGACCACCGGCATCAGCAGGCATTGATTTACATCAAGAACCCGGCAGCCAGGCCAGAACGGGCCCGGCGACCGCGAAACGGGGAACAGCAGACACAAAGGAGAACAGCACGCGGACGCGACCGGCGCACGGGGGACGGGGACAGGACAGGAAGGGGGCCGCTGCCGGTGCAGCGGAGATTCGGGAAAGCCGGGGTCAGGCGCCCAGGGCCTGCTCCACCACGGCGGCCAGCGCCGAGGCCTGCTCTTTCACCAGCCGGCCGTCCTCGCCTTCCACCATGACCCGGATCAGCGGCTCGGTGCCGGAGGGCCGCAGCAGCACCCGGCCACGTCCATCGAGTACGCTCTCGACCTCGCGCACGGCATCCTGCACGGGCGGACAGTCGTCCAGGTCCACGCGCCGTTCCACCGGCACGTTGATCATGTGCTGCGGGTACTTGGTCATGCCCTGCTTGAGTTCGTTGAGGCTCACCCCCTTCTGCACCATGGGCGCCAGCACCTGCAGGGCGGAGACGATGCCGTCGCCGGTGGTGGTGCGGTCCAGGCAGATGATGTGGCCGGACGACTCGCCGCCCAGCACGCCACCCTTTTCGCCCAGCATCTCCATGACATAGCGGTCGCCCACGCTGGCGCGGTGGAAACCGATGCCCAGCGACGCCAGGGCATGTTCCAGCCCCAGGTTGGTCATCAGCGTGCCGACCACGGGACCCGGCAGCATGCCGCTCTGCTGGCGGCTCTGGGCGATGATGAACAGCAGCTCGTCGCCGTCCACCACCTCGCCCTTGTGATCGACCATGATGACCCGGTCGCCGTCGCCGTCCAGCGCAATGCCCAGATCAGCGCCCTGGCGCAGCACCTCCGCCTGCAGGTTGCGTGGCTGGGTGGAACCGCAGCCCTCGTTGATGTTGAGGCCGTCCGGTTCGGTGCCGATGGTCGATACCCGGGCACCCAGCTCGTCCAGCACGCTGGGCGCGACGTGGTAGGTGGCGCCGTTCGCACAGTCGAGCACGATCTTCAGGTCTTTCAGGCTCAACGACGAGGGCACGGTGCTCTTGCAGAACTCGATGTAGCGGCCGCGCGCGTCCTCGACGCGTTCGGCCTTGCCCAGGCGGCTGGAGTCCACCGTCTGCATGGGCCTGTCCAGCTCCGCCTCGATGGCGGCCTCCACCTCGTCCGCCAGCTTGGTGCCCTGGGCGGAGAAGAACTTGATGCCGTTGTCCTGGTAGGGATTGTGCGAGGCGCTGATGACGATGCCGGCGCAGGCGTGCAGGGTGCGGGTGAGGTAGGCGATGCCCGGCGTCGGCATGGGCCCCAGCAGGCGGATGTCGATGCCGGCCGCCGACAGGCCCGCTTCCAGGGCCGATTCGAACATGTAGCCGGAGATGCGGGTGTCCTTGCCGATGACCACCCGCGTCGCCTCCTGACGGCCGAGCACGCGGCCCGTGGCCCAGCCCAGCTTGAGCATGAATTCGGCGTTGATGGGGAATTCGCCCACCCGGCCGCGAATACCGTCGGTTCCAAAATATTTTCTGGCCATGGGAGTCTCCGTTCCGTTGCCCCTCTTCCAACCCGGCGTGGCGGGGTTCGCCGCGCGAACCCCATCCTACGCGGGTTTCACCCCGTGTTCGACGACGGCCGTGTACAGCTGCAGCGCCTGCCAGGTCTCGGCGACATCGTGGGCCCGCACCAGGCGGGCGCCGCGCTCCACGGCCATCATCGCCAGCGCCAGGCTCGACGCCAGGCGCTCGTGCACCTCCAGCCCCAGCAGCCGCCCGATCATTGACTTGCGCGACAGGCCGACCAGCAGCGGCAGGCCCAGGCCGGCGATGTCCCGCAGCCCGGCCAGCAGGGCCAGGTTGTGGTCGTCATTCTTGCCGAAGCCGAAGCCGGGGTCCACCAGCAGCCGCCCGCGGTCGATGCCGGCCGCTTCGCAGGCCGCCACCCGCGCGGCCAGGAAGTGCCTCACCTCCGCCACCACGTCGTCATAGCGCGGATCGGCCTGCATGGTGCCAGGCTCGCCCTGCATGTGCATGAGACAGACCGGCACCCCGCATGCCGCCGCCGCCTGCAGGGCGCCGGGCGCGCGCAGTGCACCGACGTCGTTGATCAGGCCGGCGCCCGCCGCCACCGCGGCGCGCATGACCTCCGGCTTGCGGGTATCGATGGAGATCGGCACCGGCAGTGTGTCCTGAAGGGCCTCGATGACCGGCACCACCCGGTCGATCTCCTGCGCCGCCGGCACCGGCGCCGCACCGGGCCGGGTCGACTCGCCGCCGAGGTCGATGACGGCGGCGCCCTGCTCCGCCATCGCCAGGGCCCGGTCGCAGGCCGCCCCGACGGAAAAAAAATCACCCCCGTCCGAAAAGGAATCGGGGGTGACATTGAGTACGCCCATCACCTGCGGGTGCGACAGGTCCAGCGGCTTGCCGGCGCAATCGAGGGGGGGCTGGGGTGGCATGGGGGCGTATTAAACCACGAAGGCGCGCGAAGGCGCACCGGGGCATGAGCGACATCGACCGCGAAGGATTGCCCCTCGCGGTCGGCCACGCCGCCTCAGTGCTGGCCGGCCGGACCGCCGATGGGACCCTCGGCCGGCTTGCCGCCGGACTTCTTGCCGGTCTCCGGCTGATCGGCGGCCACGCCGCTGCCGGGTGTGCTCTCCGTGTCGTCCCAGTCCGCCGGCGGGCGCGGCGGCCGGCCGGCCATGATGTCGTCGATCTGGTCGGCGTCGATGGTCTCGTACTTGATCAGGGCCTCGGCCATCAGGTGCAGCTTGTCCAGGTTGTCCTTGAGCAACTGCTCGGCCCGCTGGTAGTTGCGATCGATGATGGCGCGGATCTCGGCGTCGATGGCGTGCGCCGTCTCGTCCGACACGTTCTTGTGCTGGGTCACGGAATGGCCCAGGAACACCTCGCCCTCTTCCTCGCTGTAGGTCAGGGGCCCGAGGCGCTCCGACAGGCCCCACTTGGTGACCATGTTGCGCGCCAGTTCGGTGGCGCGCTGGATGTCGTTGGACGCACCCGTGGTGACCTGCTCGGGGCCGAAGATGATCTCCTCGGCGATACGGCCACCGAACAGGCTGGAGATCTGGCTCTCCAGGCGCTCCTTGCTGAAGCTGTAGCGGTCTTCCTCGGGCAGGAACATGGTCACACCCAGGGCGCGGCCGCGCGGAATGATGCTGACCTTGTAAACCGGGTCGTGCGAGGGCACCAGGCGGCCGACGATGGCGTGGCCGGCCTCGTGGTAGGCGGTCAGCTTCTTCTCGTCCTCGCTCATGACCATGGACCTGCGCTCGGCGCCCATCATGATCTTGTCCTTGGCCTTCTCCAGGTCGTCCATGTCGACCAGGCGCTTGTTGGCGCGCGCCGCGAACAGCGCCGCCTCGTTGACCAGGTTGGCCAGATCCGCACCCGAGAAGCCGGGCGTGCCGCGCGCGATGATGGACGGCTTGACGTCGTCGGCCATGGGCACCTTGCGCAGGTGCACCTTGAGGATCTGCTCGCGGCCGCGCACGTCCGGCAGCGGTACCACCACCTGGCGGTCGAAGCGGCCCGGACGCAGCAGCGCCGGGTCCAGCACGTCCGGCCGGTTGGTGGCGGCGATGACGATCACGCCCTCGTTGCCCTCGAAGCCATCCATCTCCACCAGCAGCTGGTTCAGCGTCTGCTCGCGCTCGTCGTGACCGCCGCCCAGGCCGGCGCCACGGTGGCGACCGACGGCGTCGATCTCGTCGATGAAGATGATGCAGGGCGCGTGTTTCTTGGCCTGCTCGAACATGTCGCGCACGCGCGAGGCGCCGACGCCGACGAACATCTCGACGAAGTCGGAACCGGAAATGGTGAAGAAGGGCACCTTGGCCTCGCCGGCGATGGCCTTGGCCAGCAGCGTCTTGCCGGTGCCGGGCGCGCCCACCATGAGCACGCCGCGCGGGATCTTGCCGCCCAGCTTCTGGAACTTGCCCGGGTCGCGCAGGAACTCGACCAGCTCGGCCACCTCTTCCTTGGCCTCCTCGACGCCGGCCACGTCATTGAAGGTGACCTTGACCTGGTCCTCGCCCAGCATGCGGGCGCGGCTCTTGCCGAAGGACATGGCCCCCCGGCCGCCGCCACCGCCCTGCATCTGGCGCATGAAGAAGATCCAGACGCCGATCAGCAGCAGCATGGGGAACCAGGAGATGAAGATCTGCATCAGCACCGAGTCCTGCTCGGGCGCCTGGGCGCGCACTTCCACGCCGTTGGCCAGCAGGTCGTCGATCATCTTGGGGTCTTCGGGCGTGTAGGTGGCGAATTTCTCGCCGCTGGTGAACTGGCCTTTCACGGTGCGGCCGTCCAGCACCACGCTCTGCACCCGGCCCGCCTTGACGTCGGCGATGAACTCGGAATAGGCGATGGCCTGGGCGCGCGGCGCCGGCGGCCCGAAGTTGTTGAAGACGGACATCAGGACGATCGCGATGATCACCCAGAGCAGAATGTTTTTCGCCATGTCGTTCAAAATTCGGTACCTCGAAGGAAGGCGGCGGCAGGAAGCAGCGTCTGGCGGAAAGCTGTTGTGTCGAAAGACATTTCGGCGCGAAACCGGTTTCCTGAAACCTTACTATAGTTTACGGCCCCTCGCCAGCGCGTACACTTCGCGGCTCCGGGGGCGGGAAGCTTTTGGCTTGCGGATCAACACCTTGGAATAACGCTGGCGCAGACTACGCAGCAGTTCGTCGAAACCGGCTCCCTGGAACACCTTGACCAGCAGATCACCGCCGGGTTCCAGCACCCGGTCGGCGAAATCCACCGCCAGTTCGGCGAGATACATGGCGCGCGGCTGATCGACGGCTTCCACACCGCTTATGTTGGGGGCGATATCGGACATTACAAGGTCCACGGCCCTGCCGCCGAGCGCTTCCAGCAGGGCGTCGAGCACCGCATCCTCGCGGAAATCGCCCTGGATGAAGCGCACCCCCGGCAGCGGTTCCATGTCCAGAACATCCATGGCGACGATACGCCCCTTGCGGCCCAGCAGGCCGAGCGCATACTGGCTCCAGCCGCCGGGCGCCGCGCCCAGGTCCACCAGCGTCGAACCGGGCCGGATGACGCGATCCCGTTCCTGGATCTCCGCCAGCTTGTACACGGCCCGCGACCGGTAGCCCTCGCGCTGGGCGCGCTTGACGTACTCGTCGTCGAAATGTTCCTTCAGCCAGCGACGGCTGCTCTTGGTGCGTGCCATGGGTGGGAGCGGGTTGCGGGGCCGGGGGTTTATTTAGCCTGTATTTAACCACAAAGGCGCACGGAGGCGCACAAGGGGCAATACCCAACGGATTTTTCAACCGCGAAGGACGCGAAGGAACGCGAAGGAAAGATTTATCCTCTTGTTTATTGTTTGTTTCCCTTCGCGTCCTTCGCGGTGATGGTTTTTTGACCGTTTGTGCGCCTCCGTGCGCCTTTGTGGTTAAATAACCCCATGCAACTCACCGAACACCAGAAGAAGAAGCTGCGCGGCCTGGGCCACCGGTTGAAGCCCGTGGTCACGGTCGGCCAGGCCGGGGTCAGCGAGGCCCTGCTGCGCGAGTTCGAGCAGTCGCTGGAGCATCACGAGCTGATGAAGGTGAAGGTCGCCGTCGGCGACCGCGCCGAACGCGACCGCATCCTCGCCGCCCTGTGCGAACACGCCGGCGCAGAACTGGTGCAGCGGGTCGGCAACATCGGCCTGCTGTTGCGGCTGCGGGAAAAGAAGTCCCGGCTGGCCGCGCAACTCTGACCCTGTACCCGTAGCCGCCGGCTGGCTACAATCGGCCGCCAGTCCGTCCACGAGCAGCCAACCCCATGAAAACATCACAGTTCCCCCTGAACACGGTCAAGGAGACTCCGGCCGACGCCGAGATCGCCAGCCACCGCCTGATGCTGCGCGCCGGCATGATCCGCAAGATCGCCGCCGGCATCTACACCTGGCTGCCGCTGGGCCTCAAGGTGCTGCGCCGCGCCGAGCAGGTGGTGCGCGAGGAAATGGACCGCGCCGGGGCGCTGGAGCTGCTCATGCCGGCGGTGCAGCCGGCCGAGCTGTGGCAGGAATCCGGGCGCTGGGAGCAATACGGCCCGGAGCTGCTGCGCTTCAGGGACCGGCACGACCGCGAGTTCTGCCTCGGCCCGACCCACGAGGAAGTCATCACCGATATCGCCCGCCGCGAACTGAAGAGCTACAAGCAGCTTCCCGTCAATTTCTACCAGATCCAGACCAAGTTCCGCGACGAGATCCGGCCGCGCTTCGGCGTCATGCGGGCGCGCGAGTTCATCATGAAGGACGCCTACTCCTTCCACCTCGACAAGGCCTCGCTGGACGAGACCTACCAGGTGATGTTCGACGCCTACTCGCGCATCTTCAGCCGGCTGGGGCTGGAGTTCCGCGCCGTGCGCGCCGACTCGGGCGCCATCGGCGGCAGCCAGTCGCACGAATTCCACGTGCTGGCCGAGTCCGGCGAGGACGCCATCGTGTTCTCGACCGGGAGCGACTACGCCGCCAACCTGGAGCTGGCGGAGCAGCGGCCACCCGAGCAAGCCCGGCCGCAGCCGGGCCGGCCGAAGCAGGCCGTCGACACGCCGGGGGCGCACAGCATCCCGGAGGTGGCGCAGTTGCTGGGAGTGCGCCCCGACCAGTGCATCAAGACCCTGCTGGTCGAGGGCAGCGACGGCGGCGTGGTGGCGCTGTGCCTGCGCGGCGACCACGAGCTCAACGAGATCAAGGCCGCCAAGCTGGACGAGGTGGCCGAGCCGTTGACCCTGGCCGCCGAGGCCGGGATCCGCGAAGCGGTCGGCTGCGGCCCCGGCTCGCTGGGCCCGGTCGGCCTGTCCATCCCGGTCATCGCCGACTACGCCGCCGCGCAGCTGGCCGATTTCGTGTGCGGCGCCAACGAGGACGGCAGGCACCTGACCGGCGTCAACTGGGGCCGCGACTGCCCGGAGCCCGTCACCGCCGACCTGCGCAACCTGGTCGAGGGTGATCCCAGCCCCGACGGCCGGGGCAAGGTGCGCATCGCACGCGGCATCGAGGTCGGCCACATCTTCCAGCTCGGCGACAAGTACAGCCGCGCCATGAACGCCACGGTGCTGGACGAGTCAGGCCGCGACCAGGTCGTGACCATGGGCTGCTACGGCATCGGCGTGTCCCGGGTGGTGGCCGCCGCCATCGAGCAACACCATGATGACAAAGGCATTATCTGGCCCGAAGCCTTGGCGCCCTTCCAGGTCGCGCTGCTCGGCATGAACCGCCGCAAGTCACAGCGGGTGGCCGAGGCCTGCGAAGTCCTGTACCGGGAACTGCGCGAGGCCGGCTTCGAGGTGCTGTTCGACGATCGTGATGTAAGGCCCGGGGTCATGTTTGCCGATATGGAACTCATCGGCATACCGCACCGGGTGGTCATAGGTGAAAAGAATCTGGACAAGGGGCTGGTGGAATACCGGGCGCGCACGGCGGAGACCTCCGAGGACGTACCGCGCGAGGCCATCGTGGATTTCCTGCGTGGACGCCTGTCCGGCTGAGCCCGGCCGCCGCCGGCACGGTCCGCGTTCCATCCTGGCCGGCCTCCTCGTGCTCCTCCTGGCGGGCCTGTCCGGCCACTCCGCCCGGGCCGCCACCACCGAGCGCCCCGACGCCGCGCTGCGCGCCGAGCTGGTGCGCGCCATCGAATCCACCGACAGCTTCGCCGACCGCTTCGAGGCCGAGGTGTGGCTGACCGACATGTCGCGGCGGCTGGCCGGGAAGGTGCCGGACGCCGCCGAACGCCTGCTCATCCTCAAGTCGGTTCACTACGAAGCCACCCGCGCCGGCCTGCCGCCGGAACTGGTGCTGGCGATCATCGACGTGGAGAGCAACTTCGACCGCTTCGCCATCTCCTACGCCGGGGCGCGCGGCCTGATGCAGGTCATGCCCTTCTGGCTGGACGAGATCGGCCGGCCCGGCGACGACCTGTTCGACATCCGCACCAACCTGCGCCTGGGTTGCACCATCCTCAAACACTACCTCGACCGCGAGCGCGGCGACCGCACCCGGGCGCTGGCGCGCTACAACGGCAGTGTCGGCAAGACCTGGTACCCGCAGCGGGTGTTCATCGCGCTGAGCAAGCGCTGGTACAGGCAATAAGGCGGAAAACGATGACCCAGATCAAGTTTTCCTGCATCGAACAGGGTTATACTTTTTTGAGCTACCCGCCGGGAATCTGCCAGCCATGAACCTCTTCAGCCTGTTGTCCCTCGCCCTGCTCGGCCTGGCCCTGCTCGCCTTCGGCACGCTGCTGGCCGCCGCCATCGTGTTCAACATGAAGGCCGGCCGGCGCTACCGACAGCGTCTGGCCGCCGAACTGAACCGCCTGCGGCTTTCCCGCATGCTGGGGGCGCTGGGCATCGACATCGGCAGCTACCTGCACAACGAGCGCGTGATCGACATCCATCACCAGATGCACCGCTGCGAAACCTGCCGCAACACCGAGACCTGTGACGAACAGCTCGCGGACGGCGCCATCGACGGCGAGTGCATCGGTTTCTGCAACAACGAAGAGGCGTTGCGGAAAATAGCCGGGAAGAAAAGCCAGTCGGCCTGAGTCGCCGGACCGGCGCGTCGGTGGGGTCAGCCTGGCGGTTGTCACGGGCGTCGTGGCGGCTCAAACCCCGTACAGGCGCCGGTACAGCCCCTCTCCCCGGATCAGTTCTTCATGCGACCCCTGCTCGATGATGCGGCCGTCCTCGAATACGTAGACCCGCTCGGCCTGGCGTACGGCGCTGAGGCGGTGGGCGATGATGAAAGTCGTGCGTCCGTCCAGGAATGGCGCCAGCGCCGCGTGCAGGGCCGCTTCGGTCTCGGTATCCAGCGCCGAAGTGGCCTCGTCCAGGATCACCACCTGGGGATCGCCCAGCACCAGGCGGGCGATGGCCAGCCGCTGGCGCTGGCCGCCGGACAGGCGCACGCCCTGGCGACCGATGCGGGTATCCAGCCCGGCGGGGAGGTCGCGCACCACGTCTTCGAGCTGGGCGATGCGCAACGCCTCCCACAGCCTGGCCTCCTCCACCTCGCGCCCCAGGGTGAGGTTCATCCGCACACTGTCGTCGAACAGGGCCGGGTGCTGCAGTACTGTGGCAACATGCTCCCGCACCACGTCCAGGCCGATCTTCTCCACCGGCACACCGCCGTAGCGCAACCGGCCGCGCTGCGGCACGTACAGGCCCAGCAGCACCTGCACCAGCGTGGACTTGCCTCCGCCGCTGGCGCCGACCAGCGCCACCCGGCCGCCCGCCTCCACATCCAGGTCGATGCCCTTGAGCACCGGTTCGCGGTCGCCGTAGCCGAACCACAGATCCTCGATGCCGACATCCACGCCGCGGCGGCCGGTGAAGGGGTTCTGCTCGTGCGGATACTGCGGCTCGCGGCGCAGGTCCATGAGCCGGTTGATGCGTTCCAGCGCGGCTTTCGCGCCGTACCAGGCGTACTGTACGTTCAACACTTCCTGCACCGGCGCCATCATGAACCACAGGTAGGCGAACACGGCCATCATCTCGCCGACGCTGAGGGTGGAGAACACCACCATGAACATGCTGACGGCGCGGAACAGGTCGAAACCAACCAGGAAAACCACGAAGGACAAGCGTGAGGCGGCGTCGCTCTTCCAGGAAAAGGCCGCCGCGTCGCGGCGCACGGCATCGGCCCGGCGGATGACGCGCTGGATGTAGTAGCCTTCGCGGTTGGCGGCGCGGATCTGGTGAATGGCGTCCAGGGTCTCGGTGAGCGCCGACTGGAACAGCTCCACGGCCCGGTTCTCACGCCGCTTGAGGTGCTTGACGCGCTTGCCCAGGGCCACCGTGAGATACACGACCAGGGGGTTCAGGAACAGGATGAACAGCGCCAGCTTCCAGTGCATCCACAGCAGCACGGCCGCTGCGCCCGCCAACGACAGCACCGCGATGAGGAACTTGCCGACAGTCTGGCCGATGAATTCGTCGATGGCGTTGATGTCGGTGATGAAGTGCGAGGCCACCGC
>JALSRI010000105.1 GCA_026984835.1 Thiohalobacter sp.
TACCTGAAATCCGGACGGCCGCCGCTGATCGAGCGCAACCCGGTGGCCTTCTGGCGCGGCGCGACGATCTTCTTTCTCCTGACCACCCTCGCCGCCCTGGCCCTGTAGGAGCGGCCTTGGCCGCGATCGACGCAGCAACCATGCCCATCGATCATTGTAGGAGCGGCCTTGGCCGCGATGGATGCGGCAGCCGGGCCCAATCGCGGCCAAGGCCGCTCCTACAGGGGTCGATGGCCCCGGCGGAAAACCCATTGGCAGGCGGGGGATGAGCCGCGGCGCGCGACCGGGTTATGATGGCGCCATGAGCGAGCTGGAGCATGTCTTCGACGGTACCCGCGACAACTTCCGCGAACTGGTGCTGGGCAATTCGGAAAAGGGTGTGGTGCTGGTCAACTACTGGCAGCCGGGCGCCGGCCCCTGCCTGCGACTGTGGCAGACGCTGGAGCCGCTGGTGCGCGCCTACCGGGGCCGCTTCCTGCTGGTGAACGTCAACACCGACAGCCAGAAGGCGCTGGCGCGTGAACAGGGCATCGCCAGCGTACCGACGCTGAAGCTGTACCGGGGCGGCGAAGTGAGGGAAACGGTGCACGGCCCGGAGTCGGAGGCCCGCCTGCTCGCCCTGCTGGACCGCTACGTGCAGCCGCCGCCGCACCCGGCGGTGGCCGAGGCCCTGCGCCTGTACCGGGGCGGCGACGCCGACGCGGCGCTGCAGAAGCTGGTGGAAGCCGTGCTGAAGGAACCGGACAACGCGCGGCTGCACGCCACCGCGGTGAAACTGTTGCTGCGCGAACGGCGTTACGACGACGTCGAGGCCTATGCCTCGGTGCTGCCGGCCGAGGTGCGGGTGCAGGAGAACATCGGCGTCATGCAGATGCACGCGCGGCTGCTCAAGCGCGCGCAACTCGCGCAGGACGAGCCGGCCCTGGAGCAGCGCCTGCGGGACGACCCACAGGACCGGGAGGCCGCCCTGGACCGCGCCGCGCTGGCGCTGGTGCGGGACGACTACGAGACCGCGCTGGCGCTGCTGCTGAAGCTGCACCGGCAGGACGCCGGCTTCGACGGCGGCCTGCCGCGCAAGGCCATGCAGGCGATCTTCGCCCTGCTGGGCGAGGGGCATCCCCTCAGGCGGCGGTTTCAGGCGGAGTTGTTGTCCTGAGGGCGGCGCTGGCGGGCCGGCGTCCCGGTGGGGTTCGCTGCGCTCACCCCACCCTACCAGTACAGCCGTGGGGTGGGGTGACGAAGGAACCCCACCAGGACGACCATGCGGCGGCCAGCCATGCCCCGGCGCGCCGCGCTCGAACCGGGCGCCTCAGATCTCCCGCGTCGCCAGGAACCGCACCTCCGGCCAGCGCTCCATGGCCAGGTCCAGGTTGACCCGGGTCGGCGCGATGTAGACCAGATCCCCGGCCTGGTCGACGGCCAGGTGCTCGTGGGCCTTGACGCGGAAGCGTTCCAGCAGCTTTGGGTCGTCGCACTCGATCCAGCGCGCGGTGGCCACCGACACGTTCTCGAACCGGCACTCGACCTTGTACTCGTCCTTGAGGCGCTGCGCCACCACGTCGAACTGCAGCACGCCCACCGCGCCCAGGATGAGGTCGTTGTTCTTGAGCGGCCGGAACAACTGGGTGGCGCCCTCCTCGCTCAACTGGTCCAGGCCCTTCTGCAGCGCCTTCATGCGCAGCGGGTCCTTGAGCACGGCGCGGCGGAACAATTCCGGGGCGAAGTTGGGGATGCCGGTGTATTTCAGGTCCTCGCCCTGGGTGAAGGTGTCGCCGATGCGGATGGTGCCGTGGTTGTGCAGGCCGATGATGTCGCCGGGATACGCCTCCTCGACGTGGCCCCGGTCCGAGGCCAGGAAGGTCAGCGCGTTGGCCACCTGCACGTCGCGGCCGATGCGCACGTGGCGCATCTTCATGCCCTTCTTGTACATGCCCGAGCAGACGCGGAAGAAAGCGATGCGGTCGCGGTGCTGCGGATCCATGTTGGCCTGGATCTTGAAGACGAAGCCGGTCAGCTTCTCTTCCAGCGGGCCGACCTCGCGGGTGGTGGTGGCGCGCGCCAGCGGCGCCGGCGCGTATTCGACGAAATAATCGAGCAGCTCCTGCACGCCGAAATTGTTGATGGCGGAACCGAAGAACACCGGCGTCAGCTCGCCCCGCAGGTAGGCGGCCTCGTCGAAGGCGTGGCTGGCGCCCCGCACCAGTTCGATCTCGTCGCGCAGTTCCTGCGCCTGGCCGCCCAGCACCTCGTCCAGCAGCGGGTTGTCCAGGCCGTTGACGGCCGTCACTTCGCTGCGCCGGCTGGCGTCGCCCGGCGTGTACAGGTACACCCTGTCCTGCTCGATGTGGTAAACGCCCCGGAAGCGCTTGCCCATGCCGATGGGCCAGGTGACCGGCGCACAGCGGATGTCGAGCACGCGCTCCACCTCGTCCAGCAGGTCGATGGCGTCGCGGCCCTCGCGATCGAGCTTGTTGATGAAGGTCATGATGGGCGTGGTGCGCAGCCGGCACACCTCCATGAGCTTGATGGTGCGCGCCTCGACGCCCTTGGCGACGTCGATGACCATGAGCGCCGAGTCCACCGCCGTCAGGGTGCGGTAGGTGTCCTCGGAGAAGTCCTCGTGGCCGGGCGTGTCCAGCAGGTTGACCATGGCGTCCTTGTAGGGGAACTGCATGACCGAGGAAGTCACGGAGATGCCGCGCTCCTTCTCCATCGCCATCCAGTCGGACGTGGCGTGGCGGGCCGCCTTGCGGCCCTTCACCGTGCCGGCGAGCTGGATGGCGCCGCCGAACAGCAGCAGCTTCTCGGTCAGCGTGGTCTTGCCGGCGTCGGGATGGGAGATGATGGCGAAGGTGCGGCGGCGCGCCGCCTCGGAGGCGAGGGTACTCATGGCTGGGAAAACATCGTCGGGCAAAGGGGGAATTATACCATGATGCCGGGCCGGGGGAGTGGAAGGCCTAGGGGATGGCCACGGAAAGCACGGAAAACACGGACCTTGTTTTTGGGGCGCGCGCAGCGCGCCGGAAAAAGATTGTCCGTGCTTTCCGTGGCGATCCCTCGTTCCGCCCGGTGGGGTTCGCTGCGCTCACCCCACCCTTGTATGTTCCAACGCTGGGGTAGAGGGGATAATTCTATCGGTTACCGGGGAAGCCGTCCCACCCTGGAGGCAGCCTGGCTGACCTCGTCCGTAGAGGGGCTCCCCGCCTCATT
>JALSRI010000106.1 GCA_026984835.1 Thiohalobacter sp.
CCGCTCCTACAACGGAGCGTCGGCCGGCAACGGAGCGTCGGCCGGCAACGGAGCGTCGGCCGGCAACGGAGCGTCGGCCGGCAACGGAGCGTCGGCCGGCAACGGAGCGTCGGGCCGGCAACGGGGCGGCGGGTCAGCGGCGGGGTGGCGGGTCAGCGGCGGAGCGGCGGGGCGCCGGGTCAGCGGCGCAGGCCGCGGCGCTTGGCCATGGCGCGGCCGATGTCCTCCAGTTGCCGGCTGCTGAGAATGTGGCGGGCGATGGGCAGCAGCTCCCGGTTCTCGGTTTCGATGTGCTCGCGGTACAGGCGGCAGAATTCGGCCACGTGGCCGGGGAAGTCGGGGTCGTCCGGCAGGTTGAAGGCCTTTTTCAGATCACCTTGCAGCGTCTCCCAGGCGGCGTCCAGGGCCTTGTGCTGTTTGCGCAGGCCATGGATCAGTTCGGCCAGCTTGAGCGACTGGCGGTTGAGCAGGGGAAACAGGTCCTGTTCCTCGTCCTGGTGGTGGTGCACGGCGCTGGTGTTGAAATAGCCCGCCACCTTGCCGACGGCGCTGCGCGCCTCGGCGTCCAGGCCTTTGTCACGGATGTGATCCACCAGCTTTTCCAGTGTCGCGCACTGTCCCAGCATGCGTTCGTGACAGGCGGCCAGCACCGCCAGCGGGTCGTCGAAATCCGGCAGTTCGGGGATCAGGGAGTCGTTCATGGGGCGTGTGACCTCCGGGTGTCGCGGGTGGGCGGTCAATACCATTCCCAACCCTACTTCAAAAGTGAAGACAAGGCCTTGAATTTTTCATGCCGTGCATCGCCCAGCCATTCGAACAGCACCGATTCGGAGTGGCAGATCACCACGCCGGCCTGGCGCATCCGCTGCAAGCCATTGCGTGTGCGGTCGGCCGAGCGGGCGCAGACGGCGTCTTCGGCGACGAACACGCCGTAGCCCCCGGCCTGCAGTTGCAGGGCGGTCTGCAGGACGCAGATGTGGGTCTCCATGCCGGCCAGCACCACCTGGCGGCGCTGCAGGCCGGCCAGCGCCGCGTCGAATCCCGCGGCGCCGCGGCAGGAGAAGCAGGTCTTGTCCAGCAGCCGGTGGCCGGCCGGCAGGCGCCCGCGCAGGGCCGGCAGGGTCGCGCCCAGGCCGGCCGGGTATTGCTCGGTGGCGATCACGGGCACGTCGAGCTGGCCGGCGGCTTCCAGCAGGTGGCCGGCGGCTCGGGTCATGGCGCCGAGCGCCGCCTCCGGCATGGCGGCGGCCAGCCGTTCCTGCACGTCGATCAGCACCAGCACCGCATCCTCGGCACGGCACAGCATGGCGGTCGTCACGGGGCGGGGTTTTTCAGGAAGCCGCTGACGGTCGCCAGGTCTTCCTCGGCCAGGATGCCGGCGGCCTTCTTGAGACGCAGCTGGTTGACCAGGTAGAGGTAGCGGGCACGGGCATAGTCCAGCCGCGCCTTGTAGAACTCGCGCTGGGCGTCGAGGACATCGACGATGGTGCGGGTACCGACATCGAAGCCGGCCTCCGTGGCTTCCAGGGCCACCCGGGTGGACTTGAGCGACTGCGCCAGCGCCTTGACCTGCGCGATGGCGGTCTGCACGTTGCGAAAGGCGTTGCGGGTCTCCAGTTCCGCGGCGCGGACTTCCTGCTGCACCTGTTCGGTCGCCTGCTGGAAGCGGCTGCGCGCCTCGCGCGTGCGGGACATCACCAGGCCACCCTCGTAGATCGGCAGGTTCAGCTTCAGACCGACCTCGCCGTCCAGGCGGGTAATGGGTGCGATGCCGCCGAAATTGGTGTCCAGGTAGTTGTAGCTGGCGCTGGCGTCCAGCGTCGGCAGGTGGCCGGCGCGCTGGCGCTGGATCTCCTTGCGAGCCGTCTCCGCGCCCGCCTGCGCGGCCAGCACGCGGAGGTTTTCCTGCAGGGCGCGCTCGACCCAGGCGTCGGGTTCGGCGGGTTCGGGGACATCCAGCCGCAGTTCTTCCTGCAGCCGCAGCAGGTGTTCGTAGCGTTTGCCCGCCACTTCGCGCAGCGCGTCGCGGGCTTCCTGAAGCTGGCTGCGCGCCTGGATCTCCTGGCTCACCGAGAGGTCGTAGCGCGCCTGCGCCTCGTTGACGTCGGTGATGGCGATGAGGCCGACGTCGAAACGTTGCCGGGCCTGGTCGAGCTCGCGGGCGATGGCCTTCTTCTCGGCCAGGGCGAACTCCAGGTTGTCCTCGGCGCCCAGGACGTCGAAATAACGCGATGCGACGGTGACCATGAGATCCTGCCGGGCGGCGGCGTACTGCGCCTCGGACTGGGCGATGGCGCTGTCGGCCTGCTTGAGCTGGATCCAGCGGTCGTAACGGAACAGCGGCTGCGTCAGCTGCAGGCCGGCCGAGCGGCTGGTGGAGCGGCTGACGGGAGAGGACCGGTTGAGGTTCTTGAAGCGCTGGCGGGCCAGGCTGCCGTTCAGCCCCAGCACCGGCAGCAGGCCGGCCAGGCCCTGGGGGCGCTTTTCGCGCACCGCCTGCAGTTCGGCGGCGGCCGCGGCCAGCTGCGGATTGGTGTCGGCGGCCTGGCGATAGATGGTCAGCAGGTCTTCGGCGTGGGCGCCATTGGCCAGGGTCAGGCAGGAGGCCAGAGCGAAGGTGATGCGGATCAGTCTTTTCATGTTGGTCACCGTGACGACAAAGCGTTGTCTGGTTGCGGATTCGCGTGGCGTCAATAGGTCGCCATGTCCGGGTCCACGTCGCGCGCCCAGGCGTCGACACCGCCGTTCAGGTTGATGAGGCGGACGAAGCCTTCGCTCTCCAGGAAGCGGCACACCATGCGCGAGCGGATGCCATGGTGGCAGATCACCACCGTCTCGCGTTGCGGGTCCAGTTCGGCCAGCCGCGCGGGCAGGCTGCGCATGGGGATCAGCAGCGAGCCGTCGATGTGCGCCTGCTCGTATTCCCAGGGCTCGCGCACATCCAGCAGCAATGGCGGCTCGCTGGTGCTCGCGAGGTGGGCCTTCAGTTCCGCCGCGCCCAGTTCGCGCATGACCGCGGCGCCTAGAACCGGAACGCGTCGGGCCGGGGAGCGTCGATGAGCGGTGGGACCGAGGTCTCGAACAGGCGCGTCTGGCACCATTCCGTCTCGCTGCTGCGCGTGATCAGCATGGCTTCCATCACCGGCGGCGTGCCGACGATCACGAACAGGCGGCCGCCCACGCTCAATGCCTCGTGGAAACCGCGGTGCAGCACCGGCAGGGAGCCGGTGACGGCGATGGCGTCGAAACGCCGCTCGTCCTGCCAGCCGGTGGCGGCGTTGCGGACTTCCAGTGTCACGTTGCCGATGGCGTGGGCGTCGAGCCGGGCGCGCGCCGTGTCGACGAAGTCCTCGAACCGGTCCACCGAATGGACCCGGGCGCCGAGGCGCGCCAGGCAGGCGCTCAGGTAGCCGCTGCCGGTGCCGATCTCGAGTATGTCGTCGTCCGGATTCAGTTCCAGGCTCTGCAGCAGGCGCGCCTCCAGCTTCGGCGGCATCATGGCCTGGTCGTGGGCCAGCGGGATGCTGATGTCGGAAAAGGCCAGGTTGCGGTACTGTTCCGGAACGAAATCCTCCCTGGGGGTGGCGGCGATCACGGCCAGCACGCGGTCGTCGAGCACGTCCCAGGGACGGATCTGCTGCTCGATCATGTTGAACCGTGCCCGTTCCGTATTCATCGCATTCATTGGGGTTTTCCCTTGCCTCCGGCCCAGCGTCGGAATTGCGGCAAAAGATACGGGGTTTGTCCCGTGCAGGCAAGCTGACCGGCCTTGCATTGGCGGGGTGCTTACTATACTTTGGGCGCTACAGCTGGGGGTGCTCCGTTGCGGATGACGGGGCTGAGAGAAACCCTTCGAACCTGATCCGGTTAATACCTGCGCAGGGAAGCTGAGCCAGTCTCCAGCCTTCCCTGTTCGTCCGCCCGGACCACCGAACGGGGAAAGCATCATGAGCGCCATCCCGGAAGAATTCATCGCCAAGACCGCCCGCCTGTCGGAGGAGGTCACCCGGCCGTTCCCCGGCTCCCGCAAGATCTACGTGCAGGGTTCGCGCCCCGACATCCGCGTGGGCATGCGCGAGATCCGCCAGGCCGACACGCCGGCCAGTTTCGGCGCCGAGCAGAACCCGCCCATCGCCGTCTACGACACCTCCGGCCCCTATACCGATCCGGAGGCCGAGATCGACCTGCTCAAGGGGCTGCCGGACCTGCGCGGCGCCTGGATCGACGAGCGCAACGACACCGAATGGCTGGACGGCCCCAGCTCCGGCTTCGGACGCCAGCGCGCCGCCGACCCGGAGCTGGCGAAGCTCCGCTTCGAGCACATCCGCCGCCCGCGCCGCGCCCGCGCCGGCTGCAACGTCACCCAGATGCACTACGCCAGGCAGGGCATCGTCACGCCCGAGATGGAATACGTCGCCATCCGCGAGAACCTGCGTCTCGACGCGCTGCGCGACAGCGGCCTGCTCAAGCAGCACCCCGGTCAGTCCTTCGGCGCCGCCCTCCCCGAACGCGTCACGCCGGAGTTCGTGCGCGACGAGGTGGCGCGCGGCCGCGCCATCATCCCGGCCAACATCAACCACCCGGAGCTGGAGCCGATGATCATCGGCCGCAACTTCCTGGTGAAGGTGAACACCAACATCGGCAACTCGGCGGTCACCTCGTCCATCGCCGAAGAAGTGGAGAAGATGGTCTGGTCGACCCGCTGGGGCGGTGACACCGTGATGGACCTGTCGACGGGCAAGAACATCCACGAGACGCGCGAGTGGATCCTGCGCAACGCGCCGGTGCCGGTCGGCACCGTGCCCATCTACCAGGCGCTGGAGAAGGTCGACGGCAAGGCCGAGGAACTGACCTGGGAGTTGTTCGCCGACACCCTGATCGAGCAGGCCGAGCAGGGCGTGGACTACTTCACCATCCACGCCGGCGTGCGGCTGGCCTACGTGCCGCTGACCGCCAACCGCGTCACCGGCATCGTGTCGCGCGGCGGCTCCATCCTGGCCAAGTGGTGCCTGGCCCACCACCGCGAGAATTTCCTCTACACCCACTTCGAGGACATCTGCGACATCATGAAGGCCTACGACGTGTCCTTCTCGCTCGGCGACGGCCTGCGCCCCGGCTCGCTGGCGGACGCCAACGACGCCGCCCAGTTCGCCGAGCTGGAGACCCTGGGCGAACTGACGAAAATCGCCTGGAAGCACGACGTGCAGGTCATGATCGAGGGGCCCGGCCACGTGCCCATGCAGCTCATCAGGGAGAACGTCGACAAGGAACTGGCCGACTGTTTCGAGGCGCCGTTCTACACCCTGGGGCCGCTGGTCACCGACATCGCGCCCGGCTACGACCACATCACCTCGGCCATCGGCGCCGCCCAGATCGGCTGGTACGGCACCGCCATGCTGTGTTACGTGACCCCCAAGGAACACCTGGGCCTGCCCGACAAGCAGGACGTGCGCGACGGCATCATCACCTACAAGATCGCCGCCCACGCGGCCGATCTCGCCAAGGGCCACCCGGGCGCCCAGGTGCGCGACAACGCCCTGTCCAAGGCGCGCTTCGAGTTCCGCTGGGAGGACCAGTTCAACCTCGGCCTGGACCCGGAGAAGGCGCGCGAGTTCCACGACGAGACCCTGCCCAAGGACTCGGCCAAGGTGGCGCATTTCTGTTCCATGTGCGGGCCGCACTTCTGTTCCATGAAGATCAGCCAGGACGTGCGCGAGTACGCCGAATCGAAAGGCATCGGCGACATCCAGGTGGCGGTGGAGGAAGGCCTGGACGAAAAGGCGCGCGAATTCCGCGAACAGGGCGGCGAGATCTATCTCAAGGAATGAATGCGCCCGAATGGCGCCTGGCGGGGTTCGCTTCGCTCATCCCACCCTGCGTTCGGCCTATGCGGGATCGAGGTGGACGCGGATGCGGTTGTTCCTGCGTGCTGCGCGGTTCCACTGGCCGGCGGTGGTCTGGTCCGATTTGGGCGGGTAGGGTGCCAGCGGCGTCTGCCGCGGCAGGTTGGTCACTTCGACTTCGATGCCGCCGCCGGGCGGGGCCGCGCTGCCGACCAGGTTGGCGAAGCGCAGTGACTGGTGGGCCGAGGGCAGGTCGGTGGGTTGGACCGGGTTGCCGATGAGCTCGCAGCGGGTCACGGGCAGGTCGGGCGCCGCCAGGCGGAAGCCGTCGCTGTGGTCGCCGAGCAGGCAGAATTCCCCGACGTGGGTCTCCAGCACCACGCGACCGCGGAAACCGGCGGCCCCGAGGCGGCGCAGCAGTTCGCGCACGAAGCCGACGCGATCCTTGTCCAGCGCCAGTTCGTCGTAGTCGTAGCCCAGCTCCTGGTTGGCGATCCACTCAGTCAGTCGCCAGTCCGGCCCCCGGCCGGTGACGGCGGCTGCGGCCGGCAGCGCGCCGGTTTCCGCCGCCGGTGGGGCCGCCGCCGCGGCCGGCTGTTCCGGCTGCCGGGGCTGTCGCCCCGCCCCGCCCTGCTGCAGGGCATAGTTCCAGCTCAGCGACACGAACAGCAGCACCGTCAGCAGGATCACGGGCAGTGGCGACGGCTGGGCGGCCTGGCCGAGGGACGCCTTCAGCTTGTCCAGCCGGTCGTCCAGCTCCCGTCCCAGGGTGTCGTGGATCTGGCGGGTGGTGGTCTCGAAGCCGAGCAGCAGGTCCTTGCGCATCTCGACCGACTGTTCCTCCAGCAGGGCGCGGACGGTATCGGTATCCAGGGGCCGGTCGGGCTGGCGCACCGGCAGCGATTCGCCGGCCGCCGCCGCGCGCCGCCGGCGGATGTCGACCTGGCGTTCGGAAGCACCGTCCTCGTCCAGGGTGCGGTCGCGGCTGCGGCGCTCCCGCACCAGGCCCAGGCGCTGCAGGGCGGAGTAGAGCTCGGCCGGCGCCACGGTCTTGGGCAGGATGCCGACGGCGCCCAGCGCGCGGGCCTGTCCCAGGTACAGGTCGCCGCCCCTGGAGGTGTACATCATGACGGGGATGGTGGCGGTGTCGGGGTTGGCCTTGATGCGCCGCACCGCCTCGAAGCCGTCCATGCCGGGCATCATGTGGTCCATGAAGATGACGTCCGGGCGCGCGCCGGTCAGGTAGTCGAGTGCGGCGGCGGCGGACTCCACCGTCTCGACGTCCAGGTCGTATTTTTCCAGCATGCGGCGCAGCACCAGGCGCGCCGACCTGGAGTCGTCTACGACCAGCGCGAGTTTGTTCGCCATCGGCAGCCCTCCCGGACGGCACGCCCGTGGTTCCCTGACAGCAATGATAGCGGTTCGTCGCCGCCGATACTGAACCGTCAGCCCTCGTGGGCGAAAAACGCCTTCAGGGCGCGGTACAGGTAGTCCGGGTCGCGGGCGCCGGCCAGCTCGCGCAGCGAGTGCATGGCGAAGGTCGGCACGCCCACGTCCAGGGTGCGCACGCCGATGGCGGCGGCGGTGATGGGGCCGATGGTGCTGCCGCAGGCCAGGTCGCTGCGCATGACGAAATCCTGCACCGGCACCCCGGCCTGCTGGCACAGGTGGCGGAACAGGGCGGCGGTGTCGCTGCTGGTGGCGTAGCGCTGGCTGGCGTTGACCTTGATGACCGGGCCCTGGTTGAGCCGCGGCCCGTGGGCGCTGTCGTGACGGTCGGCGTAGTTGGGGTGGACGGCGTGGGCGTTGTCGG
Source organism: Thiohalobacter sp. (assembly GCA_026984835.1). Classification (GTDB taxonomy): domain Bacteria; phylum Pseudomonadota; class Gammaproteobacteria; order DSM-19610; family DSM-19610; genus JALSRI01. The sequence goes on from JALSRI010000106.1 coordinate 7,657, forward strand.
CCGACACCAGCCAGGAACGGTCGATGCAGCGGCTCAGGGACTCGGCGTCGCCGCACAGGCGTTCCAGCACCGACTTGAGGAAGGGGCCGTCGGCGCCGCTGGCGGAGGTCGAGCCGACCTCCTCGTGGTCGTTGCACACCAGCAGCCGGTTCTGGTCGCCGTCGGCATCGATCAGGCTGCGCAGGCCGGTGTGGCAGCTCAGCAGGTTGTCGAGCCGCGCGGCGCTGATGAAGTCGCCCCGCAGGCCGGTGACCGCCGGCGGCTGGCAGTCGTACAGGCTGAGTTCGAAATCCAGCACGGCGTCGACGTCGAGCCCCGGCTGCTCCCGGCGCAGCTCCTCCAGCAGCAGCTCCCGCCAGGCCGGCGGCTCGCCCGTGCAGGACATGAGGACCGGCGGCAGGTGCTTCTGGGCGTCGATGCTGCGCGAGCTGTTGGCCTCGCGGTCCAGGTGGATGGCCAGGCTGGGGACGACGGCCACCGGTCGCTCGAAGTCGATCAGGGTGCTGCCCAGGCGGCCGCGCGCGTCGCGGTAGCTGACGCGGCCGGCGATGGACAGGTCGCGGTCGAACCAGGGGTTGAGCAGGGCGCCGCCGTAGACCTCGACGCCGAGCTGGTAGCAGCCCTGGTTGCAGTCGCCCGCGTTGGGCTTGATGCGCAGGCAGGGGCTGTCGGTGTGCGCGCCCACCAGGCGCAGGCCGGCTTCGGCCACCAGCCGCGAGCCGAGCTGCAGGGCGATCAGCGAGGAACCGTTGCGTGTGACCAGGTAGCGGCCGCCGGCCTCCAGTCGCCAGCTCTCGCCCTCGTCGAGTTCGCTGAAACCGGCTGCCAGCAACTGCTCCCGCAGGCGGGCGACGGCGTGGAAAGGGGTGGGCGAGCGGCGGATGAAATCGAGCAGGCCGGGGTTGAAGTCCTGGTGGGGCATGATGTGGAGCAACGGGTTGCCGGAACGACGCCTATGCTAGCACAGCACCGGCCGGCCGCCCCGCGGCCTGCTTCAGGCGTACACGTCCAGCCGCCGGCCCTTGACGGGCCCGGCGCCGCGCCGGTCGCCGCTGGTGCGGCGGTCGGGCCGGCAGCGGGTGTCCAGCAGCACCGGCACCTGACGCCGGCGCCGGTCCTGGTGGCGGCGCTCGCCGTGCCGGCGTTCCACGGCGCCGACCGGCCGGGCGCCGCGGGTCCGGTTGCCGGCGGCGTCGGGTAGCGGGGCCGCCACGGATTCGGGCGGGCGGGTCGCCGCCGGTCGCGCATTGGCGGCCATCAGCCGCCGCACGCCGGCATCTTCGGGAACCGGGGTGAACCATTGCATGGTCTCAGTATACCTCACCCGCGACTACCAGTTTTTTCGCAGTTTTTCATTAGGTTATATAGCCCTGTAGGAGCGGGCTCGCCCGCGATCCCCGGCGCAGCCGGGGTGACGGTCCGGCGGCCGCCGGACTCGCGATCGCGGGCAAGCCCGCTCCTGCAGGGTGGCATGCCCGGCCGGGGTGGCCGCCGGACTGGTGATCGCGGGCAAGCCCGCTCCTACAGGGGGGCATACGGGTAGGTTGTGCCGGGGGTCAGCTGCGCCGTTTGAGGGGAATCACCTGGGCGCTGTCCTGCTCCATGAGCGGTTCCGGCACCTGGAAATGGTAGCCCTGGCCGTAGTCGACGCCGAGCCGCCGGAGCTGCACGGCGATGCTGTCGTTCTCCACGAACTCGGCGATGGTGCGGATGCTGAGGGTGTGGCCGACCTGGTTGATGGCTTCGACGATGGCCCGGTTCATGGGGTCGCTGTCCATGTCGCGGACGAAGCTGCCGTCGATCTTGAGGTAGTCCACCGGCAGGTTCTTCAGATAGCCGAAGGAGCTCAGGCCGCTGCCGAAGTCGTCCAGCGCGAAGCGGCAGCCGAGCACCTTCAGGGAGCGGATGACGTGGCTGGCCTTGGCCAGGTTGAAGACCGCGGCCGTCTCGGTGATCTCGAAGCAGATGGTGTCCGGGTTGACGCGGTAGTCGCCGATCTTGTGCTGGATGTAGCCGGGCAGGTCGTCGTCGTTGAGCGAGTTGCCGGACAGGTTGATGGAATAGTTGCACAGGCTGCCGGCGGGGCGGCTGCTGATGTAGCGGAAGGCCGTGTCGATCACCCAGCGGTCGAGGGAGTTCATGAGATTGTAGCGCTCGGCCGCCGGGATGAAGGCGGCCGGCGGCACCAGGCTGCCGTCACGGCCGCGCAGCCGCAGCAGCAGTTCGCAGTGCGGCGTGGCGTCCTCGCTGCCGAGCGGGACGATGGACTGGCGGTAGAGTTCGAAACGGTCTTCCTCCAGGGCCTCCTTGATGCGCGACACCCAGTGCATCTCGCTGTGGCGCTGGCCCAGGTCGATGTCGGATTCCTCGTACACGTGCACCCGGTTGCGGCCGGCGTCCTTGGCCACGTAGCAGGCCACGTCGGCGGCGCTCAACACGAACGAGGCGCTCTCGCCGTCGCCGTGGATGGGCACCAGGCCGATGCTGACGCCGACGTCGAAACGGCGCTCCTGCCAGTGGAAGGTGAAATCGCCGAAGGCCTTGAGCAGCCGGTCGGCCACCGCCCGCGCCTGGCCGATGTCGACGTCCTCCAGCAGGATGCCGAACTCGTCGCCGCCGAGCCGCGCCAGCGCGGCGTTGGCCGGCATGTGGCGGCGCAGCAGGCGCGCCACCTGCTTGAGCAGTTCGTCGCCGGCGCTGTGGCCGCAGGTGTCGTTGATGACCTTGAACTGGTCGAGGTCCAGGTACAGCAGGGCGTGGCTGCGTCCGTCGCCGGACAGCCCTTCCATCAGGTCGTTGAGGCGGCCGGCGAACTCGTTGCGGTTGACCAGCCCGGTGAGAGCGTCGTGGGAGGCCTGCCAGGCCATCTGCCGCGCCATGCGCCGTTCGCGCGTCACGTCGTGGAACACCAGCACGCAGCCGATCAGTTTCTTGTCGCGGTCGTAGATGGGGGCGGCCGAGTCCTCGACGTGGCGTTCCTCGCCACGGCGGTTGACCAGCACCCGCTGTTCGTTGAGGCTGATGACGCGGCCGGTGCGCAGGCAGGCCCCGGCGGGACTCTCGACCTCGGCGCGGCTGGTCTCGTCGACCAGCAGGAACACCTTGTTGAGCGGGTAGCCCTGGGCCTCGCCGCAGCTCCAGCCGGTCACTTCCTCGGCCACCGGGTTCATGTATTCCACGCGCCCGTCCGCATCGGTGGTGATGACGCCGTCGCCGATGGAGTGCAGGGTGATGAGGGCGCGTTCCCGCTCCTGGTAGAGCGCTTCCTCGGCGCGATGGCGCTCGGCGCGTTTGGCCACCTCGCGCAGTTCGCGTTCGATGGCGGGCACCAGGCGAGCCAGGTTGTCCTTCATGATGTAGTCGTTGGCGCCGGCCTTCATGGCGCGTACGGCGATCTCCTCGCCGACCGTGCCGGATACCAGGATGAAGGGGATGTCCGGCTCCGCGTCGCGGATGATCTGCAGGGCTTCGAGGCCGCTGAAGGACGGCATGGCATAGTCCGACACCACGATCTGCCAGCCACCCTCGCGCAGCGCGTCGCGCAGGCTGTCGGCGCTGTCGACGCGACGGTAGTCCGGGTGGTAGCCGGCATGGCGCAGCTTGACCAGCACCAGCTGGGCATCGTCGTCGTTGTCTTCTATGATCAGCACTCGCAGCGGCGTGGCCATGCGCTCTCCTAGGTGTCCCTTCGCCAGTGGCCCGACTTGCCGCCCAGCTTTTCCATCAGGCGCACCTCCTCGATGGTCATGCCCCGGTCGATGGCCTTGCACATGTCGTAGACGGTGAGCAGGGCGACCTGCACCGCCGTCAGGGCCTCCATTTCCACGCCGGTGCGGCCGCGGGTCTCGACCGTCGCCCGGCAGCGCACGGCGGCCGGCTCGTCCTGCGGCGTCAGTTCGATGTCGACGCGGGTGAGCGCCAGTGGGTGGCACAGCGGCACCAGGTCGGCGGTGCGCTTGGCGCCCATGATGCCGGCGATGCGCGCCACCGACAGCACGTCGCCTTTCTTCAGGCCGCCTTCGCGTATGCGCGCCAGAGTCTCGGCCTGCAGGCGGATGCGGCCCTCGGCCACGGCCCTGCGGGCGGTTTCCGCCTTGTCGCCGACGTCCACCATGTGGGCGTCGCCGCGGGCGTTGAAATGGGTCAGTTCAGTCATGCTGGCGGGTACGGGCAGGGCTCTCCACGGAAACTTCCGTGCTAGACTGTAGTGGCAAAAATTCCGGAATCTTTACCAGTGCTTGCGAGGCAATATAGGGGGCACGGCGCGGTGACGCAATCACTACCCGGCAATCTGCAGGTCAATGTGAGGTTTTTCGCCGCCCTCGGCGAGCGCCTGGGGCGCAGCGAGGTGCGGGTGGCGGTGCCGGCCGGCGCCACCATCGAGGCCGTGTGGTCGGCCGCTGTGCCCGGCGAGCCGCTGCCGGCCAGCGTTCTGGTGGCGCGCAACATGGAATACAGCCAGCCCGCCCAGCCGGTCGAGGACGGCGACGAGATCGCCTTCTTCCCGCCCGTGACCGGGGGCCGGGGATGAAGGTGCGGGTGACAGAACAGCCCTTCGACCCCTGGCTGGAGCTGCGCGCCTACCAGGACAGCCGCGACGAGCTGGCGGGCCGCTTCGGCGCCACTGCCGCCTTCGTCGGCACCATGAGGGATTTCAACCAGGGCGACGCCGTGCAGGCCATGACCCTGCAGCACTATGCCGGCATGACCGAGCGGCACCTGGAAGCGATGTCGTCCCGGGCGGCCGAACGCTGGGAGCTGCTCGACAGCCTCATCCTGCACCGCGTCGGCCGCCTGCTGCCGGACGACCCCATCGTGCTGGTGGCGGTCTGGTCTGCTCACCGCCGCGAGGCCTTCGAAGCCTGCCGCTGGCTGATGGAAGAACTGAAATCGACGGCGCCGTTCTGGAAGAAGGAAGAGACGGCGACGGGCAGCCGCTGGGTGGAGTCCAACACGCCGGGGTGACCCGGTGGGACGGCGGTGGGGCTGCTGCGGGTGCTTCCCACCCTGGCGTCAGGTTTGACGACAGCCGTTCCCGGAAAGGCCTTCTGGTGGGGTTCGCTGCGCTCACCCCACCCTGAAACAAAATCGCCCGTGGGGTGAGCGAAGCGAACCCCACCAGAAGGCCGGTTCGGTGGATGCCGCCGCGCGGCCTCGCCCGCCTTGCCTCGGCCACCACATCCCGCACCCGGGTCGAGAGGCGGCCGCCGGGTAGTTACGAGGCGGCGGTTTCCTCCACGGCCACGTTGCGGATCTCGAATTCCATCGTTTCCAGGTCGCCCATCACCCAGGTCGCCGGCGCGGCCACGCCGCCCACGGTGCCCGGGTTGACCAGGTGGGTGATGCCGCCGCCGATGTGGTCGACGGTCTCGACGCGGGCGTCGTGGTCGTGGCCGCAGCACACCAGGTCCCAGTCGCCGGTGGTGGCCATGGCGCGGGCGTAGTGGGGGTAGTGGACCAGGAAGATGCGCCGCCCCGCCAGTTCGATGCCGGCGTCCTGGCCGTAGAACTGCACCACGCTGCTGGCCCTGCCGGCCACCCGCGCCATCATGTAGAGGTCGCCGGTGTTGTTGCCGTGGATGACGTGCACGGGCAGGCCGAGCGGCTGCAGCACGCCGAGGGTGCTGGCTGCCACCACGTCGCCACAGTGCAGCACCGCCCCGGCGCCCTCGGCCTTCGCCTGGCGCACGGCGGCCTCCAGCAACTGCCGGTTGTCATGACTGTCGGAGACGATGCAGATTTTCATGGTGGTGGAAATCCCGAATACGGTTGATGGACACGGAAGGATGAGAAATAGCCACGGAAAACACGGAAAGCACGGACGGAAAGACGAGGATAGCCACGGAAAGCACGGAAAACACGGACTTGAAAATTTGCGGCGCGCATGGCGCGCCAAAAAAACATGCTTTTTTCCGTGCTTTCCGTGCTTTCCGTGGCTATTCCATCGTTTCGCCGTGTCATCAGAAGGCCGGTTTCTCCGGCGCATTGCGGTACATTTCGACGCTGTTCATGATTTCGCGCTGCGCCTCGTCGATGCCGGCCCAGCCTTCCACCCGCACCCACTTGCCTTCGTCCAGGTCCTTGTAGTGCTCGAAGAAGTGCGCGATCTGTTCCAGGATCATGGGCGGCAGGTCGCGGAAGTCCTGTACCTGGCGATAGACCTTGCACAGCTTGTCGATGGGCACCGCCAGCACCTTGGCGTCGTCACCGGACTCGTCGGTCATCTTCAGCACCCCGACCGGCCGGCAGCGCACCACCGAGCCGCTGATCAGGGGCACCGGCGTCAGCACCAGCACGTCCACCGGATCGCCGTCGTCGGACAGGGTGTGCGGTATGTAGCCGTAGTTGCAGGGGTAGTGCATGGCCGTGTTCATGAACCGGTCCACGAACATGGCGCCGGTCTTCTTGTCGACCTCGTACTTCACGGGGTCGGAATGGGCCGGTATCTCGATGATGACATTGATGTCGTGGGGGACATCGCTGCCGGAAGTGACGCGATCGAGGTTCATCTTGTGTTTGCCGTCCAAAGGAAAAGGGCCGGTGATTATACCGGCCCTTTATTAGGAAATCCTGATTTATTGGGGGTGGCTGTGGAGAGGGGGGCAAAATACCCTGTGATGGCCACGGAAAACACGGAAAGCACGGACAATACCCATGCAATAGCCACGGAAAACACGGACTTGAACATGTGCAGCGCGCGCAGCGCGCCAAAAAAACAAGGTTTTTCATCCGTGCTTTCCGTGTTTTCCGTGGCTATTTTATTGTTTCATCCGTGTTTTCCGTGCTTTCCGTGGCTATTTACCGCCTCACAGCAACGGCACGATCAACAGCGCCACGATGTTGATGATCTTGATCAACGGGTTGATGGCCGGTCCCGCGGTGTCCTTGTAGGGGTCGCCGACGGTGTCGCCGGTCACCGCCGCCTTGTGGGCGTCGGAGCCCTTGCCGCCGAAGTTGCCGTCCTCGATGTACTTCTTGGCATTGTCCCAGGCGCCGCCGCCGGTGGTCATGGAAATGGCCACGAACAGGCCGGTGACGATGGTGCCGATCAGCAGGCCGCCCAGCGCCTCCTTGCCCAGCAGCAGGCCCACCACCACCGGCGTCAGCACCGGCAGCAGCGAGGGCACCACCATTTCGCGGATGGCCGCCCTGGTCAGCATGTCGACGGCGCGCGAGTAGTCGGGCTTCTGGGTATGCTCCATGATGCCCGGCATTTCCCGGAACTGGCGCCGCACCTCGTTGACGATGCCGCCGGCGGCGCGGCCGACCGCCTCCATGGCCATGGAGCCGAACAGGTAGGGCACCAGGCCGCCGATGAACAGGCCGATCAGCACCATGTGGTTGTCGAGCGAGAAGTTGGCCGCCACCCCGCCGTTGGCGTCCAGGGTGTGGGTGTAGTCGGCGAACAGCACCAGCGCCGCCAGGCCGGCGGAGCCGATGGCGTAGCCCTTGGTGACCGCCTTGGTGGTGTTGCCCACGGCGTCCAGCGGATCGGTGATGTTGCGGATCTTCTCGTCCAGCTCGGCCATTTCGGCGATGCCGCCGGCGTTGTCGGTGATGGGGCCGTAGGCGTCCAGGGCCACGATGATGCCGGTCATGGACAGCATGGCGGTGGCGGCGATGGCGATGCCGTACAGGCCGGCCAGCTCGTAGCTGCCCCAGATGGAGGCGCACACCGCCAGCACCGGCAGGGCGGTGGATTTCATGGACACGCCCAGGCCGGCGATGACGTTGGTGCCGTCGCCGGTGGTGGAGGCCTCGGCGATGTGGCGCACCGGCGAGAACTCGGTGGCGGTGTAGTACTCGGTGATGACCACCATGGCGGCGGTCAGCGCCAGGCCGATCAGCGAGCACCAGAACAGGTCCAGGGTCGCGTAGGTGCCGTTGCCCCCCATCACCAGGTCGGTGACGAAGTAGAAGGCGATGGCCGCCAGCACGCCGGACACGATCAGGCCGCGGTACAGGGCGTTCATGATCTTGCCTCCCTCGCGCGCCTTGACGAAAAAGGTGCCGATGATGGAAGCGATGATGGACACGCCGCCCAGCACCAGCGGGTAGACCGCCGCCTGCATGGCGGCATCCTTCAGCAACAGGCCGCCCAGCAGCATGGTGGCCACCACGGTGACGGCGTAGGTCTCGAACAGGTCGGCGGCCATGCCGGCGCAGTCGCCGACGTTGTCACCGACGTTGTCGGCGATGACCGCCGGGTTGCGCGGGTCGTCTTCCGGGATGCCGGCCTCGACCTTGCCGACGATGTCGGCGCCGACGTCGGCGCCCTTGGTGAAGATGCCGCCGCCCAGTCGCGCGAAGATGGAGATCAGCGAGCCGCCGAAAGCCAGGCCGACCAGCGGGTGCAGCGGATCCTCGACGCCCATGCCCGTCAGGATGGCGTAGTAGCCGGCCACGCCCAGCAGCCCCAGGCCGACCACCAGCAGGCCGGTGATGGCGCCGCCGCGGAAGGCGATCTGCATGGCGGCGTTCAGGCCCTCGTTGGCGGCCTGGGCGGTGCGCACGTTGGCGCGCACCGAGATGTTCATGCCGATGTAGCCGGCCGCCCCGGAGAAAACGGCGCCGATGGCGAAGCCGATGGCGGTCGGCCAGCCGATGAAGACGCCGATCAGCACGAACACCACGGCGCCGGCCATGCCGATGGTGGTGTACTGGCGGTTGAGGTAGGCCTGGGCGCCTTCCTGCACGGCCAGGGCGATTTCGCGCATGCGCTCGTTGCCGGTCGGCTTGGCGAGTATCCATTGCACCGAGAACACGCCATACAGCAGCGCGGCGCCGGCACTCACGAGTGCAAAGATCAATTCAGGTGACATGTCTTTCCTCCAGGTTGCTTGCTGTCAGGGACGGTGGAATTCCGTGCCCGGTTTGAAACCAAACAGAGTCTCCAGGTCGAACTCGCGTATCAGCCCATCCACCGCCTGTTGGCCCTGTGTCTGCTGCACTTCGGCCAGGATGAGGCGCGCACCGTTGCGGTTGTAACCACCACCCATGCGGGCCTGGACCGCCAGCAGTTCGCGCGCCTTCTCCAACGTCATTTTGGCCCCTCGTCCCGTATGGATATAAGACCTGCAGGAGCGGGCTTGCCCGCGAAGGCGGCGCAGCCGGGAACATCGGTTCGGCGGTCTCCGTCTCCGCCTTCGCGGGCAAGCCCGCTCCTGCAGGGGGTTCCCCGTCATGGAAACGCTGATCCAATTCGTCATTCCGGCGGAAGCCCGGCATCCAGGTTGTTGCTCTATCCGGATGACCCGCTTCGCCCGCCCTTCGGGCCGGCCTGCGCCGGAATGACGATTCCGGATCAATCAGGGTTTCCTTACTTTATTTTGAAGTCGGCCAGCTTCTTGCGTACGGCCACGTTCTTGAGCTGCACGTACTTCGGCAGGCCGTCCTTGCCGTAGGGCGGGTAGTCCTCGCCGCGCATCAGCGGCGCCAGGTACTCGCGGCACTTGTTCGTGATGCCGAAGCCGTCGCGGCTGATGAAGCCCTTGGGCATCATCTTCTCCACGTTGGCGACCCGCGCCAGGCGCGCCTCGCCGACCTTCCAGCGGTAGGGCGCGTTGCTGGTGCGCACGATGGTCGGCATGACCGAGTTCTTGCCGGCCAGCGCCAGTTCCACGGCCGCCTTGCCCATGGCGTAGGCCTGCTCGACGTCGGTCTTCGACGCGATGTGGCGCGCGGCGCGCTGCAGGTAGTCGGCGACCGCCCAGTGGTACTTGTAGCCCAGCTTGTCGCGCACCAGGTTGGCGATCACCGGCGCCACGCCGCCCAGCTGGGCGTGGCCGAAGGCGTCCTTCAGGCCCTGGTCGGCCAGGAACTTGCCGGAGCGGTCGCGCACGCCCTCCGACACCACGATGGAGCAGTAGCCGTACTGCTTGACCTTCTCGCGCACCAGCTTCAGGAACTTTGTCTGGCTGAAGGTCACTTCCGGGAACAGGATGACGATGGGCAGGTCGCAGTCCTCGCTGGCGGCCATGCCGCCGGCGGCCGCGATCCAGCCGGCATGGCGGCCCATGACTTCCAGCACGAAGATCTTGGTCGAGGTCTTGGCCATGGAGGCGACGTCGAAGCTGGCCTCGCGGGTGGAGACGGCGATGTACTTGGCCACCGAACCGAAGCCCGGGCAGTTGTCGGTGATGGGCAGGTCGTTGTCCACGGTCTTGGGCACGTGGATGGCCTGGATGGGGTAGCCCATGCTCTTGGACAGCTGCGACACCTTCAGGCAGGTGTCGGCCGAGTCGCCGCCGCCGTTGTAGAAGAAGTAGCCGATGTTGTGGGCCTCGAACACCTCGATCAGGCGTTCGTACTCGCGGCGGTTGGCCTCCAGGCTCTTCATCTTGTAGCGGCAGGAGCCGAAGGCGCCGGACGGGGTGTGGCGCAGCGCGGCGATGGCGCGGTTGGACTCCTTGCTGGTGTCGATGAGATCCTCGGTCAGGGCGCCGATGATGCCGTTGCGGCCGGCGTACACTTTGCCGATCCGGTCCTTGTGCTTGCGCGCGGTCTCGATGACGCCGCAGGCGCTGGCATTGATAACGGCGGTGACGCCGCCGGACTGTGCGTAGAACGCATTTTTCTTCGTCGAAGTTCTGGCCATGGTCGCTCCTGGTCGTTTATTCCAAAAAACCTGATTCACCCCAACGACGCCAAGAATGCAAAGGGGCAGTTCAACCGCGAAGGACGCGAAGGAAAATCATGAAAATTCGCTATCAAGCAATATTCTAACTTCGCGTCCTTCGCGTCCTTCGCGGTTGGCAATGTTTTGAAGCTGTTCTTTGCGTCTTTGCAGTGAAAAAACCTGTTCAATCACCCCGTTCCCTCGCCACCTGGTCGGCCTGCACCTGCAGCAGGGTGACCACGCACTCGGACAGGTCGTCGAACTCCTCGATGCCGGTGCCGTATTGCTGGTGGACGCGGTAGAAGAACTGGCAACGGTAGCGTTTGTCGCCGGTCTTGAAGACGACGAAATGACAGCCGTCGTCTTCCCAGTAGACGGTGGGGCAGGGTTCCAGCCGGGTGGAACTGCGGTCCAGGCGCAGCTCGGTCTCGGCGAGCTGGATCTCCTTTTCCGCCCCGTAGCGTTCCTTCAACGTGGTGCCGATGGTCCACAGTTCGCTGTCGCTAAAGTCCGGAATGGCGCTCATGATGCGGTGCTCAGCGGCCTCGGTGGCTGAAAGGGCGCCCAAGCATAGCTCAAAACCTCATGGAATTCATAAGGTTCGTTTGACTTGGGTGGCGTGCAGGCGGTAGCTTAATGACTGAACGGCGCATGAGCCATGCAAATTATTGTATGTCCCCAGGGATAAATTTTATTCGCTGGGTCCCCGCAAGGTCGGCGGTGTGCGGTGAAATACAATAAAAACCAATAACCTACTATGAACGAGACCAGATCATGAGGATAGTCCTGCTGGGCGCGCCCGGCTGCGGAAAGGGCACGCAGGGCCACCTGTTGTCCGAACGCTACGGCATCCCCGAGATCTCCACCGGCGACCTGCTGCGGGCCGCCGTGGAGGCGGGCACGCCGCTGGGTCGCGCCGCCAAGGCGGTGATGGATGCCGGGCAGCTGGTGTCCGACGACATCGTGCTGGGCGTGATCCGCGAGCGTCTGCAGCAGCCGGATGCCCGCAAGGGCTTCATTCTCGATGGTTTTCCCCGCAATATCACGCAGGCCGAGACGCTCGACGAACTGCTCGAGCAGCTTGGTCAGCCCATCGACGTGGCCATTCTGATCGACGTCGACTTCGACCTGCTGCTGCAGCGCCTGGCCGGTCGCCGCACCTGCGTATCCTGCGGCGCCAGCTACAACATCTTTTCCGCGCCGCCCAAGATGGACGACCGCTGCGACGAGTGCGGCGGCCGCCTGCGCCAGCGCGCCGACGACAACGAAGAGACCATCGGCAACCGTCTGCGCATCTACGAGATGCAGACCTCGCCGGTGGTGGAGCGCTACCGCGAGCAGGGCAAGCTGCGCGTGGTGCAGGGCGTGGGGTCGATCGACGAGGTGTTCCGGGCCGTGGTCAAGGTGATCGAGGAGGCGCGCAAGGCCGCGGCCGGCGACCGTTCGGACGTCATCCGCCGGGCCGTGGAGCGCAAGCAGGCGGCGACGAACGGGGCCGTGAAGGCCGCCCCGGCGAGGAAGGCTGCGGCGAAGAAGGCTGCGGCGAAGAAGAAGGCCGCGCCGGCCGCGAAAAAAGCCACGACGAAGAAGAAGGCCACGACGAAGAAGAAGGCC